>JBJKSF010000084.1:0-23660 GCA_046704285.1 Longimicrobiales bacterium
GCGCCGACCTCCTCGAGCGCGGCCTGGATCCCCTGGTGGTGCGCGGGCCCCGTGGACCAGAGCAGGTGCAGCCCGGCCGGCCGCGACGCCTCGCCGCGGACCACGCCGCGCACGGCTTCCAGGACCACGCGGTTCAGAGCCGCCGAGCCCTGGCTCCCCCCGACCACCAGAGCCACCAGCGCCTCCTGCGGGAGCCCGAGCGTGTCTCGGGCGGCCGAGCGAGACAGCGTCGTGCCCTGCCGCACCGGGTTGCCCGAGCACCGCGCCCGGCGGCGCGCACCGGCGGGCAGCCGGTCGAGCGCCTCGGGGAAGGCCACGTGGATCTGCACGGCCCACCGACTGAGCACCCGCGTGGTGAAGCCCGGCACGGAGTTCTGTTCCTGCAGGACGAGCGGGATGCGCATCATGGCCGCCATCATGCCCGTCGGTCCGCACGCGTAGCCGCCGGTCACCACCGCCGCCTCCGGTCGCAGCCGGCGCAGCGCTCCGGCCGCCCGCAGGAGGGACGCTCCGAGCCGTGGCAGCACGGTCCAGTTGTGCCACCCCCCTCCCCGGCGGATCCCCTCGACGGGGAGAAGCAGATGATCCTCGCCGCGCTCGGGGAGGACCCGGGCCTCGACGCCGCGGGAGGCGCCGACGAAGACCGCATGGACGTCGGGCCGGACCCGACGCAGCGCGTCCGCCAGCGCGAGAGCCGGGTAGAGGTGGCCGCCCGTGCCGCCACCCGAGAAGACCACGACGGGACCGCGGGCCTCATGCACGCGCCCCCTTTCCACCCGGCGCGCTCCGTGCCACGGACAGCAGGATGCCCACCGCCGCCAGGGTCACGATCAGGTTGGAGCGGCCGTAGGAGAAGAACGGAAGCGCGAGCCCCGTTGCAGGCACCAGCCCGAGCCCGACGGCCATGTGCAGGACGGCCTGGATGGCGATGAGGTTGATCAGGCCGATCGCGAGGAGCTCCCCGAACAGGTCCGGGGCGCGCCGTGCGATGCGGAAGCCCACGAGCACGATCGCCACGTAGGCGGCCACGAGAGCGACGACGCCCAGCCACCCCCACTCCTCGCCCACCATCGCGAAGATGAAGTCGTTGTGCGCCTCGGGGAGGAACCCGAACTTCTGCTGCCCTTCCCCGAAGCCCACGCCCATGAGCCCGCCCGACCCGATGGAGATCAGGGACTGGCGCACCTGGAACCCGGCGCCGGCGGCATTGGCGGTGGGGTGGAAGAAGGCCGCGACGCGGCTGGCACGGAACCCCACGGCCAGCTGCTCCTCGAGCACCGGAACGGCCAGCAGTCCGAGGAAGACGAAGTGGGCGATGCGGGCGCCCGCCGCGAAGAGGATGAGGACGCCGAGCAGGGCGATCAGGCACGCGGTGGAGAGGTCGGGCTCCAGGGCGACCGGGATGAGGATGAGGCTCCAGATCAGGAAGAACGGAGCGAGCCCGCGTCGGAGGCTCTTGAACTGCTCGGTCTTCTTCACGGCCACGGCCGCCGTCCACACGATCACGGCGATCTTCGCGAGCTCGGACGGCTGGATCGTGATCCCCACCCGCAGCCACCGCCGCGCTCCGTTGATCTCGGGCGCGATGCGCTCGGTGCCGGGAAGGACGACCACGACGAGGGCCACGACCGAGATCCACAGGAGCGGCCACGCCAGGCGCTCCCACGTGTGATAGGGAAGCCAGGCGCACACGCCCAGGACGAGCAGCCCGAAGCCGGCCCCGGCCGTCTGGCGCAGCACGTAGTAGGTGTCCGGGAGGTGCTGGCGCAGCGCCAGCACGGAAGAGGCGCTGTACAGCGTGACCAGCCCGAAGGACAGCAGGAGCAGCGTGAGCATGACCATGGCCGCCGGCTCCCAACCGCGTCCCAGCCCCGAGTCGGGCAGCCGGACGGGACCGGCCGGCGCCACATCCATGGGCCGCGCCATCAGGCCACCTCCGCCGCGAGCGCCGCGAAGCGTCGCCCGCGCTCCTCGTAGTTCTCGAACATGTCGAAGCTGGAGCACGCCGGTGAGAGAAGGACGATGTCCCCCTCCCGGGCGCGGCTCGCCGCCGCGCGCACGACGTCCTCGAAGCTGGCGGACAGGTGCTCGAGCGGCGCCGCACCCTCCAGCTCGGCGGCGATGCGCTCCCCCGCCGCACCGAAGACGACCACGTGGCGGACCCGCCCCTGCAGCGCCGGGCGCAGCACGCGGAAGTCCTCGCCCTTGTCCTTGCCGCCCAGGAGCAGGACGACCGGACGCTCCAGGCTGTCGAGCGCGCTGCGCGTGGCCGCGACGTTCGTGGCCTTGGAGTCGTTCACCCAGAGCACCCCACGCCGCTCGAGGACGGGCTCGAGCCGATGCGGCAGCGGATGGGCGGTCCGGAGCCCCTCGCCGAGGCCGGCGCGCCCCGCTCCCGCGAGGTGGGCGGCCAGTGCGGCGGCGAGCGCGTTCAGGCGGTTGTGGCGCCCGAGCAGCGGCAGGTCGGAGGCCGGCAGGACGTCGACGGCCGAAGATCCGGTCCGGAGGGTGAGCACCCCGTCTTCCAGCCAGGCGTGGACGCCGGGCGCCGCATCCTCCCCGAAGCGATAGCGCCGTCCCGGAGCCTCGCCGATCAGGCGGTCCACGTCCGGATCCTGGGCGGGCAGGACCCAGCGGGACGCGTCATCCGCGTTGTCGAAGAGGCGCGCCTTGTCCGCGTAGTACTCGGCGACGGTCGCGTAGCGGTCGAGGTGGTCGGGCGAGAGGTTGGTCACCACCCCGATGTCCGGGCGCAGCGTCTCGATGCCGGCGAGCTGGAAGGACGACAGCTCCAGCACGTACCAGTCCGGCCGCTCGCGGAGCGCGAGCTCGGACGCCGCGGGCGCGATCCCTCCGCCCACGTTGCCCCCCAGGGCCACGCGGCTTCCGGCCGTCTCGAGCAGGTGCGCGATCAACACGGTGGTGGTCGTCTTGCCGTTCGTGCCGGTTACGGCGATCAGTGGACCAACGAAGAACCGAACGGCGAACTCAGGCTCGCTGATCCAGCGAACGCCACGGCTCCGGAGCTCGCGGAGCACCGGAGCGCTCGGAGGTACTCCTGGACTGGCCACGACGAGGTCGGCTCCCGCCACCCGCTCGACGTCGTGTCCTCCCACGTCGACCCGGGCGCCCACAGCCCGGAGCTCGGCTCCACGAGCTGCAGTGCGGGCATCAGCGTGCACATCCGAGACATAGACCTCACCTCCTCGTTCGAGAACCAGTCGGGCCGCGGCCATGCCGCTGGCCCCGAGGCCGATGACGGCCACCTTCACTCCGCTCAGGTCCCTCGTACCGCTCTCTGCGCTCACCCTCGATCCCGTTGCAGGCACGCATCGTATCCGCTAGCGGATCTTCAGGCTTCCGAACGCGAGCATCGCGCACAGGATGCCGAGGATCCAGAACCGCACGACCACCTTGGACTCGGGCCAGCCGAGCTTCTCGAAGTGGTGGTGGATGGGAGCCATCCTGAAGATCCGCCGCCCTTGCCCGAAGCGGCGGGCCGTGTACTTGAACCAACCGGTCTGGAGGATCACCGAGACGCCCTCGAGGACGAACACGCCGCCGGCGATCACCAGCAGGAACTCGGCCTTGAGCAGGATCGCCATGACGCCGATCGCCCCGCCCAGGGCCAGGGACCCGGTGTCGCCCATGAAGACCTCGGCCGGGTGGGCGTTGAACCAGAGGAAGCCCAGCGCCGCCCCCGCGAGGGCGACGGCGAACACCGAGAGCTCCCCGGAGCCCGGGAGGTACATGAGGCCGAGGTAGTGGGACGTGTCGACGCGCCCCGTCACGTAGGCCAGGACGCCGAACGTGGCCGATACGATGGCGGTCAGGCCGGCCGCCAGGCCGTCGAGGCCGTCCGTCAGGTTGACCGTGTTCGACGTGCCGGACACGACGATGATCACGAACACGACGAACCCGGGCCCCCAGAACGCCGCGGCCCAGTCCGAGAAGAAGGGGACGTTCGTCCACGTGGTCGGGTAGCTCGAGATCGGGTGCCACAGCAGCAGCAGGCCGAGACCGAGGCCGAAGACGACCTGGCCGATCATCTTGTAGCGCGCCACGAGCCCGCGGGGTCGGCCGCTCACGACCTTGAGGTAGTCGTCCAGGAAGCCGATCCCGCCCATCCAGAGGAGCGCGCCAAGGGCGAGGATCGTGTACACGTTGTCGAGCTGGGCCCACAGGACGGTGGACAGCGTCGCCGCCACGATGATGATGACCCCGCCCATGGTGGGCGTCCCGGCCTTCGCCAGATGCGTCTCCGGTCCGTACTCGCGCACGACCTGCCCCACGCGCAGCCGGGTCACCCAGCGGATGAAGCTCGGGCCGAGCCAGAAGGCGATCAGGAGCGACGTCACCAGCGCGCCCGCCGCGCGGAACGTGATGTAGCGGAACAGGTTGAAGACGATGTTGACGTCCGCGAAGCGGTAGAGGAGCCAGTAGAGCATCAGGTACGCTCCCCCGCCCGCTCGGCGGCGCCCTCCCCGAAGTCCGCCTCCAGGAGCGCCAGGAGGCCCTCCATCGCGATCCCGCGGGAAGCCTTCAGCAGGATCACCTCGCCCCCCCGCAGCCGCTGGCGCAGCGCGGGATACGCCTCGCGCCAACCCGCCGCGCTCACGACCCGATCGTGCCCTGCTCCGGCCGCGGCGGAAGCCGCCGCGGCGAAGGCGCCGGTCGCCACCACCAGGTCCAGGTCGCGCGCCAGCGCATCCTCGAGCACCCGTCGGTGGAGCTCATCCGAGGCCGCGCCGAGCTCCAGCATCGTGCCGAGCACGGCCACCCTCCGGGACGCCTCCGACTGGGCTTCCAGCAGGTCCAGCGCCGCCCGCACGCTCTGGGGGTTCGCGTTGTAGCAGTCCACGACCACCGTGAGGTCGCCGACGCGACGCAGCTCCCCCCGCATCGCCCGCGACTCGGCCCCGGACACGCCGCGGGCGGCGGAGTGTGCGGCGACGCCCAGGGCGTCGGCGATCGCCAGCGCCAGCAGGGCATCCGTCACGACGTGCCGGCCGGGCAGCGCGAGCCTGACGCGCTCGCCACGCCACGCGAAGCTGTGCGCCCCCCGGGCGTCCACCTGCACGTCGCGTGGCCGGAGATCGTCGTCCGCTCGCTCGCTCCAGCCGGCCACACGCACGGAAGTGCGGATCCCACGGGCACGCTCGGCGAGGGCCGGCGGCTCGTCGCCCACGAAGGCCCGCCCGCCGTCCGCGAGGCCCCTCAGCAGGTCCAGCTTCTCCTCCATGACGCCCTCGAGCGACCCGAGCCGCTCCAGGTGGCTCTCGCCCACGGTCGTCACGACACCCAGGTCGGGGCGCGCGACCGCCGCGAGCTTCCCGATCTCGCCCGGCTCGTTGGTGCCCATCTCGAGGACGACCACCTCGGCGTCGTCCGGGACGGCGAGGAGCGTGAGCGGCATGCCCACGCGGTTGTTGAGGTTTCCCCTCGTGGCGTGGACGCGGCGAAGCTCCCCGAGCGCCGCGCAGGCGAGATCCTTGGTCGTCGTCTTCCCGACCGACCCCGTGAGCCCCACGACGGGAGCCCGCAACGCGAGGCGCCGATGAGCGGCGAGCGCGCCGAGCGCCTCGAGCGTGTCGGCCACCGCGTAGAGGCGCGCGTCGCCATGCGCTCCCGCCACCGGCCTGGACACCACCGCCCCCCGCCCGCCCCGGGCGATGGCCTCGGCCACGAAGTCGTGCCCGTCGAAGCGCTCGCCGACCAGGGCCACGTACAGGTCGCCGTCGGAGATCGTGCGCGAGTCGGTGGAGATCGCCGCGAAGCTCACGCCCTCCTCCGAGACGTCGGTGCGCAGGCCGAGGGCGGTCCGCACGGCCGCGTCGGTCCAGACGAAGCCGCTCACGCGACCCCCAGCTCCGCCAGGCAGTCGCGGACGACCGCCCTCTCGTCGAAGGGGCGCCTCTCCCGGCCCACGATCTGGTACGTCTCGTGACCCTTCCCGGCGAGCAGGACGGTGTCCCCCCGGCGGGCGCCCTGGAGCGCACGCCGTATGGCGAGGCGGCGGTCGGAGACGCGCTCGTACGTCGCGCCCTCCAGCCCCTCGGCGAGGTCGTCGAGGATTCGCTCCGGATCCTCGGTCCGCGGGTTGTCGGATGTCAGGACGATCACGTCCGCGACGGTGCGCACCTCGCGTGCCATGAGCGGGCGCTTCGCGCGGTCCCGATCCCCCCCGGCTCCGAACACGACGATGAGTCGGCCCTGCGTGAGAGGGCGCACCGCCGCGAGCACCCGGCGCAGGGCGTCGGGAGTGTGCGCGAAGTCGATGAGCACGGTGAACGGCTCGCGGCACACGACCTCCAGTCGTCCCGTGATCTGGGGCGCCGAGCCGAGCCCTTCGGCGATCTCACCCGCGGTCATTCCGGCCACGGCCGCCACGGCCGCCGCGGCGAGCGCGTTGGCGACGTTGTAGGCGCCCGGGAGCGGCAGGGTCACGTCCGCGGCCTGCCCGTCGATCTCGAGCCTGAAGCGGGTCCCGTGCGCCGCCCCGACGACGCCGAGCGCCCGCACGTCCGCCTCGCCCTCCACGGAGCAGGTGCGCACGCGGTGGCCTCCGGTCGGGAGGCCGCGCCACTCCACGGCGTCCGCGTTGATCACCACGGTGCCGTCGGGCTTGAGCAGGTCGACCAGGTGCGCCTTCGCGCGGAAGTACGACTCGAAGTCGGCGTGGTAGTCCAGATGGTCCTGGGTGAGGTTCGTGAACACCGCCGCGTCGAAGCGCACCCCGTCGAGACGCCGCTGATCGAGCGCGTGGGAGGAGGCCTCCATCACCAGAGCCGAGACGCCGCCCGCGACGGCCTCGCCCAGCCAGAGCGCCACCTGCACCGGACCCGGCGTCGTGAGCCCCTCCGTTCCCGCGCGCACGCTGCCGTCGTTCTCGACGAGCCCGAGGGTCCCGAAGGCGCGGGCGGGACCACGGGCGGACACGAGATGGCGCGCCAGCAACGCCGTGGTCGTCTTGCCGTTCGTGCCGGTGACGCCCGCCACGAAGAGGCGCCGCCACGGGGAGCGTGCCACCGCGTCGGCCGCGAGGGCCGCGGCCCGCCGTCCGTCCGAGACGACGAGCTGAGGAACGTCCACGGCGAGCGGCCGCTCCACGACGGCCGCGGCGGCCCCCGCGGCGACCGCCTCGGGCACGTGGTCGTGCGCGTCCGTCGTCGTTCCCCTCCACGCCAGGAAGAGGTCCCCCGGACGGACGGCACGGGAGTCCTGCGCCACCCCCGAAACGGCGACGTCCTCCGCGCCGCGCGCCTCCCGGAGGAGCCCGGCCGACCGGAGGACTTCGCCCACGGCGCGCAGCGTGAGGACGCCCTCAGCCATCGGTCCTCGCCCGGATCCGGAGTCGGACCGTGTCGCCCGGCATCACGGGCGTGCCCGCCGTGGGCACGGTCCCCACGATCGCGCCCAGTCCGGGATCGGCCACCTGGACTCCGATCTCGTGGAGGCGGCGCACCGCGATCCGAAGCGGCAGCCCCGACACCTCCGGTATCGGAACTCCTTCCGTCACACGCGACCTGTCCCCGGGGGCGGGCAGGGCCACCTCGGGTGGAAGAGGAGGATCGATCGCCTCCTCCGCGAACCGCACGGGCGGCGCCGGCACGACGTCGACCGCAGGACCGCGCT
The DNA here is from genome assembly GCA_046704285.1 of Longimicrobiales bacterium. Lineage (GTDB taxonomy): Bacteria > Gemmatimonadota > Gemmatimonadetes > Longimicrobiales > Gaopeijiaceae > SZUA-318. The sequence continues at coordinate 7,636 of JBJKSF010000084.1, forward strand.
CCGCGCGCAGGAGCGCGGCGCGGTCGAGGGGAGCTCTGCGTGTGGCGAGCACCGCCTCCACCGTGGCGCGTGTCACGGGCGCGGCGGCGTCGCCGCCGAAGTACGCGCCCTTCGGGTCCACGACCTTCACGTACACGACGAGCTGGGGAGCGGAGGCGGGGAAGATGCCGACGAACGAGGCGAAGTAGTGACCCGCGCGGTAGCCTCCGTGCGGCGAGTACGCCCGGCTCGTTCCCGTCTTGCCTGCCAGCTGGAAGTCGGCCAGCCGTGCGGCCTGGCCGGTGCCGTCCTGCACCACGGAGATCATCGCGTGGGTGACCGTGCGCGCCACCTGCTCGCTCACGACGCGCCGGACCACACGCGGCTCGAAGCGCTCGATCACCCGGCCCTGGGGGTCGCGGATCTCCTTGACGAGGCGCGGCTCCATCAGGAGGCCCCCGTTGGCCAGAGCGCCGTACGCCATCGCCATCTGCAGCGGGGTCACCGCGATCTCGTAGCCGATCGCCAGCGAGACGGGCGATTGCGCGGACCACTGGTCCGGCCGCCGCAGGATCCCGCCCACCTCTCCGGGCAGCCGCACGCCCGTGGGCGTGCCGAAGCCGAAGTCCCGCAGGTTCTCGTACTGCTCGGCCGGCGTGAGGCCGCGTGGATCCGTGGGCTCGCGACCGGAGGGCAGGAGCGTGAGCCCCTCGGCAGCCTTCGCGATCCCGATGTCGGACGACTGCCGCAGCGCACTCGCCACGGTCATCAGTCCCCTCTCGGGGTCGTTGAGCACGCGCCCGGCCACGTCCCAGGTCCCGTTGCCGACGTCCACCGTGTCCGAGAGCGTGGCCACGTGGTGCGTCAGGATCGCGGCGACCGTGAACGGCTTGACGGTCGAGCCGGGCTCGTACGCCGTGTTGATGGACGACAGGCCGCCCGTCCTGCCGTCCGCGATCGAGACCATCGCCAGGATATCCCCGGTATTCGGATCGGTGACCACCACGTCGCCGCCGCGCGCGTGGGTCTTCTCGATGGCCGACTCGAGCGCTTGCTGCGCGATCTCCTGGAGATCCCCGTCCAGCGTCAGCACCACCTGATCGCCGGGAACGGGAGGTTGGACCAGGTACGTCTCGCCGGGGATCGGGTCTCCGAGGTTGTCGCGCTCCACCACCTCGCGTCCGGGCCGCCCGCGCAGCAGCGCGTTGAACCACTGCTCGATCCCGCCCTCGCCGGAGTCTTCCCTGACCACGCCCAGGACACCGCGAGCCAGGTCGCCCCGGGGGTAGTAGCGCTCGAGGTCACGCTGCAGGTAGATGCCGGAGACGCCGGACAGGGTGTCGCGCACGCCCGGCGCATAGAGCCCCGGCACGACGCTCCAGCGACGCTCGGTGGAGGTCAGGTGGGCCACGGCGGCAGGGGCGAGACCCAGCGCGGCGGCGAGCAGCCTGCGGTCCTTCGCGGGGCTTCTCAACTCGCGGGGCGCCACCGAGACCTTGAACATCTCCCGGGAGACCGCCAGCGGGTTCCCGTTGCGGTCGTAGATCGCGCCGCGCGCCGCCTGCACTACCTTGTCGGCCCGATGCTCGCTCTCGGCGATCTCCTTCCACTGGCTCCCCTCCAGCACCTGGACCTGGGCCGCGCGCGCGCAGATCACGAGGCTGGCGGCGAGCCAGCCGCCGAGGAGTGTCCGCCGGCGCCAGGGCGAAGGCCGTCGCATCGGCTCGGAGCCGCTCATTGCGCCGCCGACTCCGGGAGGATCACGAGCTCCGACGCGTCGGGCGTGTGCATCCCCAGGCGCTGCCGCGCCGCGGGAACGATGTAGGCTCGACTCTCCAGGGCCTGGATCGTGTGCTGGAGACCGGCGGAGTCGGCCTGCAGCACCGAGATCTGGCGGTGTTGCCGATCGACCCGTTCGAGCACCTCGAGCGCGCGGCTCTGCCTCCACGTGACCACCGCGAGCGAGGCGAGCAGCACGACGATCGCGAAGCCCCATTGCAGGGAAGCCCAGACCCTCGTCACGCCGCCCTCCTCCAGGCCCGCAGCCGCGCGCTCCTCGCCCGCGGATTCGCGGCCACCTCGGCCGCGCCGGGACGGACGGGATGGGGGGTCAGGGTCTGTCCGAGCGGGCGCCCGCGACACACGCACACCGGCAACTCCGGCGGGCAGATGCAGGAACGGCTCCACTCGCGGAACGCGTGCTTCACCATGCGGTCTTCGAGGGAATGATAGGCGATGACGATCAACACACCCCGGTCCTTCAACGCGTCCCGCAGAAGTGGCAGCCCTCGCTCCAACGCCTCGAGCTCCTCGTTCACCGCCATGCGGACCGCCTGGAAGACCCTGGCCTTCTCGCGCGCCGAGGGAGCACGGCCCAGGGTCACCGCCAGGGCCGCGACCAGATCGTCGGAGGTCCGGAGGGGCTCCCTGCCACGCCGCTTCACGACCTCCCGTGCCAGACGGCGTGCCCGAGGCTCCTCTCCGAGCTCGCGGAAGATCCGCGAGAGCTGCTCCTCCGGCGCCGTGGCCAGGAGCGTCGCGGCGGTCCCCTCCCCTTCCCGATCCATGCGCATGTCCAGTGCCACGCCCCTCCGGAAGGCGAAGCCGCGCCGACCCTCGTCGATCTGGTGTGAGCTCACGCCCAGGTCGAGGATCGCACCCTCCAGGCTGCAGTCGCGCACCTCCGGGTCTCGATCCACCTCGTCGAAGCGGCAGTGGAGCAGCCGCACGCGATCCCCATAGCGGGCCAACGCCTCGGCCGCGACCGCCAGAGCCTCCGGGTCGCGGTCCACGCCCAGAAGGCGGCACTCCGGGCACGACGCGAGCAGCCTCGCGGCGTGACCCCCTCCCCCGAGCGTCCCGTCCAGGTAGAGGCCGCCTCCCCGGGCACCGAGGAGGCTCAGCACCTCGGCCACCAGCACGGGCTCGTGGTACGGGCCGACCGCTCCGCCCTCGCGGGCTTCGTCCGCCCGTCGAACCCGGTGGTCTCGATCATCCCTGGACATGATTCATCCGAAGAGCCGCCGGCCGAGCTCGCCGAGGGCTCCGGACTTCGGCGCGACGATCCGTCGGTACGTTGCAGGATCCCAGATCTCCACGCGGTCGAGGTTGCCGCTCAACAGCACCGTGCCGGACAGTCCCGCGGCCTGCTGCAGGCTCCCCGGAACGAGGATGCGACCCTGCTTGTCGGTCGAGACCTCGACAGCGCTCGCCATGAGGATGCGAACCTGATGCCACGCGTCGCCGCCTCCCTTGCGGAACTCCGCCAGGCGCTCCTGCACCTCCGCCCACTTGGTCTCCGGGAAGAGCGTCAGGTAAGGCTCTTCCCACTGCAGCAGCACGAACCGATCCTCCTCGGCCTCGCGCCGGAAGGCCGCGGGGAGGCTGATGCGCCCCTTCTCGTCCATCTGGTGCTCGAACTGACCGATGAACCCGTTCACGCGTGGACGTAGTGGTGAGAAGTGGGGAAAAGTGGGAAGCCGTGGAGGCATAATACGGCGCCGCACCGAAGGGCGTCAAGGGATATTTTTGGCAAATTTCCCTGAGGCACGGAGCAGGCGTCGAAGAGCGGAAAAGCATGTCGGGCAGGCATGATCGTGCCCGTGGCCCGAGAGCGGCTCTCGACGAATCCGAACGAAAACCGAAGAGCCCCGAACGCGAGGCCGGGGCGACGATGGGGCGACGGTGGGGCGAAGTGGGAAGCGCGGAACGTCCCTGAGCGAACGAGCGCCCCGGGGCCGTACGGCCCCGGGGCGCTCCTCAGGCTCCCGGCGCGAGGGCGCCCGCCCGTCCGGGCGGGCCCCTCACGGGCGCCTCACGCCTCAGGTGGTGCCACGCTGGATGATCGCCTTCTGGATCTCGATGTAGGTGCTCACGTTGCTCGTGAGCTGCTTGACCGGTATCCCGACCGTCGCGGGGTAGTCGCCGACGTGCTTCAAGAGCTCGGCCACCTGCTCGAACTTGGGCAGGGTCGCCTTCGCGCTCTTGATGGTGTTCGCCTTCTGCTCCTCGACCGCGCCCAGGTAGATCCCATACGCCTGCCAGAACGTCAGCTGCTCCTGCATGTGGGCGCTCAGGTTCGGGAGGGTCCTGGCCGCCGCCACCCCGCTGACGAGGAAGTCGTACTTGTGCTTCGTGTAGCCGTTCGTGTAGGCGTCCGAGAAGAGCATCTGCGCCGCCTCGTCCGCCTGCTTCGAGCCCCCCGCGGCGCTCGCCTTGAGCGCGTTCACGGCGTCCTGGAGCCGGCCGGCCTGGAGGAGCCACTGGCCCTGCTTCAGCGTCGCGGTCGGATTGGACGGGTCCAGGGCCCTCACCGAGTCGAGAGCGACGACCGCGCTGTCGACCTGGCCACTCTGGTGCAGGGCGTCCGCGTACGCCGACCAGAGCTCGCTCTCGCCGGGATGCGCCTGGATCGCCTGCCGCGCGACCTGGACGGCCTGGTCCGGCTGGTTCAGCTTGTCGAGCCCCAGGATCGTGTTGCGCAGAATCCCGACGGGGGTCTCCTTGCCCTGGATCCGCAACAACTTCTGGCCGGCGCCCACCGCCTTCTGGAGGTACTGATTGGCCTGGGCCTCGGCGGCGGCGCTGTCGCTCTTGCTCCCCGCCTTGCCCATCCCCTGGATGGCGGCGTGGAACGCGAAGGCCGAGTACTGCTCGAGGAGCTCGACGTTCGTCGAATCCGTCTTCAGGCCCTGCTCGATGAGCTGCAACGCGCCCCCCGGATTACCCGCCGTGTCCTCCTCGAACGCGATCGCGATGCGCGTGCGCGCGTCGGACGGGTTCAGCTCGAGGTAGTGCAGGTAGTACCGACTCGCCTTCTGGTCGTTACCCTGCTTCGCGCTGATGTAGCCGGCGAGCTGCAGCGCATCCGTGCGATTCGGGTCCTGCCGCAGCACCGTCTCCAGCTCCGTCATCGCGGAGTCGTACTGGTTCTGCTGGAAGTAGATGCGTGCCCGAACGTAGTGCGCGCTGGTCGCGCCCGGGTTGAGCTGGATCGCCTTGTCGCACTCCTCCAGGGCGTTCTGGAAGTCGTTGCTGGCGGCGTACTGCTGGCAGAACTGGTTCGCCCGGATCTCCTGCACGTAGGTGTCGAACGCGTGGAAGATGTAGGACGCCGCCGAGTCCGGCTTGTTCTTGGGCACCGTGGTCTGAGGCACTTTGAACGCCTCACCGCTCCGGACGTCGTAGAACGTAGCTTCGACGGCCTGATCGTCGGCTCCCTGCGGATGGTAGTCCGCGCACAGCGCGACCTGTGCGTTCATCTGCGACGCGAGCTGCCGGGTCTTGACGCAGTCGAGGTCCTCCATCTTCAAATGGAAGCGCTTGACCTCTTTCTTGACGTCGTTCTCGTCGACCGGCTGGTGCGTCTCGAGCGTGTTGATGAGGCTCCGCAACTTCTTGGCGCCGTCCCTGCCGAAGCCGTCACCGGCGTTCTGGGTAGCGTGGAAGGGCGGGATGAGCACGAGGAACCGCCCACCGACCTGGCTGGCCTGCTGAGCTCGCAGGGGGCCGCCCGAGACCAGCATCAGGCTCGCCCCTGCCAGAGTGAGGATCGTGAGCTTGAACCGTCCAACCATGACCTTGGTCTCCTGGGGATCTCCCCCTCGTGTGCGCCACGCGGGCGCGCCCTTCCTGCCAGGCGCCGAGCGCCTGGTGCATCTCCGAATCTAGGTAAACCAATAGTACCCCGGAGGTTCGAGCGCGTGCGGCGCGCGCAGGAGTCTCGGGCCGCCTCCCCCAGGGGATCCGGACACGTACATGGGACCGCCGCATATCGCACAGCGCGGAGGTTATACGACGCACGGCGGGCAGACTTTACAGCATCGGGACGTCCGCGTCCACCCCCACGATGCACGGGCCCCTCAGGGCGTGCGTTCGGGACGCCCGGGCAACGGACCGTCACGGGCGGTGACGGCGGCGCGCACGTCCTCGGGCATGGCCTTGGAGCGGCCGGCCTCGTAGTCATACATCACCTGCAGCGTCCGGCCGCTGATCAGGAGCTCCTCGTCGGCCGCACGGACCTCGTACTCCATGTCGAAGTGCCTGCTTCCGAGTCGGCTCACGCGCACGTCCACCGAAACGGTCTGCGGCCACAGCACGCGCCGGTGCCAACGGATCTCCGCCTCCGCCAGCACGTAGTCGATCCCCTCGATCCCCGAGCGGCCCACGACTTCTCGCCAGTACGCCGAGCGGGCCTCCTCGAAGTAGACGAGGGCCTCCGAGTGGTGCGCGTGGCCGCCCACGTCGATGTCGCGGAATCGGACGGGCACGAGCACGCGGAAGTGAAACTCCGAGGCGTTCCCCGATACGGGCACGGGCTCCTCCAGCTCGAGATGGACACACGTCTCCTCGCTCCGCCCATTCTCTCACTCGCGCTCCGTGACGGAAAGGCGCCGACGTCGCACGACGTCCCCCGACACGAGTGACGGATGCTCGGCTCCGCACGGCCGGCCGCCGAGGACCGAGGGGACCGCTCGTGGCGACGGACCGGCGGGTTGCGCCGATCCGCGAGCGGCGACACGATACCCTGCGGACCGACCCCAGCAGTGAAGAGACCGTCCCGAGCCACCCCAGGACCCTGACCCCCGACAGATCGACCCGACACGACGAGGCGAGGGCGCCCGTCCCCCGAGACGGCGACCTCCGGGCACTCGTCGTCGAAGACAACGCCGGCGATCGTTGGTTCTTCTCGGAGACCCTGCGCTCGCGGGGCCACGTCGTCGTGGCCTGCGAGTCCGGCGAGGCCGCGTGGTCCGTGTTCGACGAAGCCCCCCCCGCCATCGTCGTACTCGACCTCATGCTCCCGGGCATCGACGGAATCGAGCTGTGCCGGCGCATCCGTTACGACCCGCGGGGCCAGGAAACGGTGGTCGTGGCGGTCACGGGGCGCGACGATCCCAGGGTGCTCGCGGAGGTACTGGAGGCCGGGGCCGACGACTTCATCCGCAAGCCGATCGACCCCCCGCTCTTCGACGTGCGTCTCGCGATCGCCGAGAGGCGCGTGCGGGAGCAGCGCGAACGTGGGAGCACGCGCCGCGCCCTGGAGGCCAAGACGCGGGAGATGGAGACGCTCTTCCAGAACCTGCGCGACGTCTTCTTCTCCGTGGACGTGACGCACGACCGCCTCATCCAGGTGTCGCGGGGCAGCGCGGAGATCTTCGGGCACTCCCCCGAGGAGCTCCTGTCGGACCCGTCCCTCTGGAAGCGATACCTGCTCCCGGCCTCGGACGACGGCGATCCGTGGGCCGCTTTCCTCGAGCGGCTCCCTGACGAGCCCGTCGTCTCGGAGTATCCGGTCCTGGATCGCACCGGGTCGACACGGTGGGTGCGAGCCACCGTCACGGTGCAGCCCCACGGTGCGGAAGGCGCGGTGAGGGTCGACGGGACCGTGGTCGACATCACGGTGGAGCGCGAGGCGCACCTCGAGCTCGCCGAGCGCAACGAGGAGCTCGCAGCCCTGAACCGCCTCTCCGAGCTGACGCTCGCCGCCCACTCGCTCGAGGAGGCGTACGATCCGATGCTCGAGGAGATCTCGAAGGTCACGGGTCTGCCGATCGTCGCGATCGAGACCCTGGATGGAGAGCGGGACCGGCTCGTCGTGACCGCGTCGTACGGACTGCCTCCGTCGGCGGACGTGCCCATCGAGATCCCCGTGGACGAGACGCTCGCGGGCACTGCCGCCCGGACCGGGCGACCCGTGGTGGAGACCGACCTCACGGGGCGGAGCGGGGACCGCCCCGAAGTCCTGGCGGGTCTCGGTCTGCGCAGCTGCGCCGCCTTCCCCCTGACCTCCGGAACAGCCGTGGTGGGGGTCCTCCTGCTCGCGGGCACCGCGCCGATCCCGTCCGCGGAGCGGCTACGCCGCCTCGGCACGAACCTGGCGGCGACCGTGGCCACGTACGTCGAACGGCTGGAGGCCGAAGACTCGCTGCGTGAGAGCGAGAGCCGCCACCGCGCGCTGGCGCGCGAGCTCCAGGAGGCGAACCAGGAGCTGGAGTCCTTCGCCTATTCGGTCTCGCACGACCTGCGGGCGCCCCTGCGGACCATGCAGGGATTCGCGCACGCCCTCCTCCAGAACTTCGGCGACCGGCTCGAGCCGGAGGCGAGGGACTACGCCCGACGCATCATCGCTTCGGGTCAGCAGTCCGAGGTCCTGATCAGGGACCTGCTCGCGTACAGCCGGCTGAGCTTCGAGCAGCTCGACCTGAAGCCTGTGAGCTTGAAGGCGGTGGTCGACGCGGCGCGGGAGCAGGTCGAGGGGGACATCACCACCACCGCCGCGCGTGTGCGGGTGGTGGAGCCCCTGCCCGTCGTCCGGGGCAGCCGCACCATCCTCGTCCAGGTCGTCGCGAACATGCTCGCGAACGCCGTCAAGTTCGTACCGGCGGACCGAAGGCCGGAGGTGACGATCCGCGCCGAGAAGCGGGACGGGGACCGGGCCCGGCTCTGGATCGAGGACAACGGAATCGGGATCCCACCGGGACAGGAGGAGCGCATCTTCCGCGTCTTCGAGCGACTCGGAGAGGGAGGCGAGCGCCCCGGGACGGGCATCGGGCTGGCGATCGTGCGCCGGGGCATGCAGCGGGCCGGGGGAAGCTGCGGCGTGGAGCCGGCGTCCGGCGCCGGCAGCGCGTTCTGGATCGAGCTTCCCGAGGAGCGCGGTCGGTCCCGGCGTCCGAGGAGAAGCAGGTCCCAGTAGCCGCCCGCCCCCCGCTCGGGGGGCTGCCTGCGGCTTGCGCCCGGGGGAGTCCGGCACGCACCATCAAGGCGTCCGCAGCCCGCCTGCCACGACGCCCCTCCGGAGAGACGCCACAGCCATGCAGATCTTGCCGATCGACATCACGGGATTGGTCGCCGTGATCCTCGGGATCTCCATCTTCCTGGTCCCTGTCATCGGGCTCACGGCGCGCTTCGCCTTGAAGCCAACCGTGGAGGCCCTGAGCCGATTCTTCGAGCACAAGGGCCTGGACGAGACCGTGCAGATCCTGGAGCGCCGGATGGCGCTCATGGAGCAGCAGATGGAAGCCCTGGAAAGCGGCGTGAAGCGGATCGAGGAAGCGGAGGACTTCCGCCGGGCGCTGGACGCGCCGGCGCCCGCGCAGCGGCTCGGAAAGGGAGAGCCCCCCACGTCCTGAGTCGGGGCGGCGACGGATCGAGACCGCCCGCCCGCCGGCGTCGGTTGCTCCCCGGGGGCGGGCTCGCGAGATTCGCGGAGCGTCAACACGCCGCCCGGAGGCCCCCTGGACGTCTCGATCGAGATCATCGCCCACCGCGGTTACAGTGCGCGGGCGCCCGAGAACACACTGCCGGCTCTGGACGCGGCAATCGCCGCGGGCGCCGACGCGCTCGAGTGGGACCTGCACACGGCGGCGTGCGGCACGCCCGTGCTCCTTCACGACGCGATGCTCAGCCGTACGACGAACGGCGTGGGCCCGGTGCGCCGGCGGACGTTCGAGCAGCTCCGCACGCTGGACGCCGGAAAGTGGTTCTCCCCCGACTTCGCCGGTGCGCGCATCCCGTCCTTCCGGGAGGCGTTGGCTCACGTCCGGGGGCGCGTGGGACGCGTGTACGCCGAGGTCAAGGGCTACCGCGAGCTGGAGGACGTGGATCGCATGGTCGCGATCGCTCGGGATGCGAACATGCTGGACTCCGTCGTGTTCATCTCGCTGAGCTGGGCCGCGCTCGACAGGATCCGCAGCAAGGACCCGTCGCTGGCGGTCGGCTACATCGCTGAGCGGCCCGCCGAGGCCGGCGCCGCGCTCGACAAGGCCCGGGGCGACGCCCGGGCGCTGGTGGACCTCGAGGCGGGGCTCCTCGCTTCCGACCCGTCGCTCGTCGAGCGCGCGCGCGGCGCGGCAACGGAGTTGTGCGTCTGGACGGTGGACGACCCGGGTCAGGCGGGTACGCTGCTTGCTGCGGGTGTGCGCCGCTTCACGACGAACGAGGTTCAGAGGCTGGTAGACTGGAAGCAGGCATCGTAGGCCCTCCCGCAGCGGGAGCGGGAGGCTCGGCGGCGGGCAGGAGGACCGTGAACGTCGTCCCCTCGCCGGCGCGGGACGTCACCTCGACGGAGCCTCCCTGCGCCTCCGCGATCCCGCGCACGATCGCCAGGCCCAGCCCCGTGCCCTTCCTGTCCGTGCGGTCGCCCCGCCAGAAGCGATCGAACACGTGGGCGCGCGCCTCGTCCGGGATGCCGGCTCCGGTGTCGGACACGGCGAACGCGACGTGACCGTCGCGCGCTGACGCCGAGACCGTGATCCGGCCCGCTCGCGGCGTGAACCTGAGCGCGTTGTCCACGAGGTTCGTCAGGGCCTGGATCACCCGATCCCGGTCCATGCGGGCGCGGCCTACGCTGCCGTCCGAACGGACGTCGAGTGTCACGCCCCGCTCCTCCGCCTGGCGCGCGAACACACTCTGGATCTCCTCGAGCACCCCCACGGGATCCTGCGCCTGGGGACGCACGCGCAGGGCTCCCGCCTCGATGCGGGCCACGTCGAGCAGGTCCGAGATCAGGCGCCCCATGCGCGTCGCCGAGCGCCGGATGATGTCGACCTGCTTGCGCCGCTCCTCCTCGCTGAGCGGGATCTCCAGGATCAGGTCCGCGGCGGCCGCCACCACACCGAGTGGGTTGCGCAGATCGTGCGAGACGATGGACACGACCTCGTCCCGTGCCCTCACGGCCTTGCGCAGCGCCTCCTCCTTCTCCCGGATCTCGGTCATGTCGGTGAACGTCAGCACGGCGCCGCGGACTTCTTGGCCGTCCACCAGCGGCTCCATCGTCCACTGCGCCGGGAAGGACACGCGCCTGCGCCGCCACAGCACGTCGTCGTCCGGCGAGCGGGCGCGCTGGCTCTCCCGCAGCGCGGCCAGGATCGGAGAGTCCTCGCGCGGGCGTCTCGAGCCGTCGGGAAAGGAATGGTAGAGGGTGTCGTGGACGTCCCGGCCCCGGATCTCCCACTCGGAGTATCCGAGGAGCTCGCACCCGGCGCGGTTCAGGGAGATGCAGCGGCCGGCGAGGTCGATGCCCAGGACGCCGTCGCTCGTGGCGTCCATGAGGGCGTCGATCTCCCGTCGAGCGCGCTCCGCGTCACGCCGTCGGGCTTCGGACTCCGCAGTGATCCTCCTGAGCCGCACTCCGACGCTCCCCACCACGAGCGTGGCGCCGAGAGCCAGCAGGGCCAGGATGATCGTGATCGTGGTCTGCAGGGCGCGGATTCTGGCCATCCTGCTCCGACCCGCGTTCACCTGCGACTGGATCGCCTCCTCGAGCTCGAGGGCGGCCTTCTGCAGACCGTCGTACTGCTGTTCTTCAGACGACAGGCTGCTGAGCATCTGCTGGCGCGCCTGCTCGGAGTCGAACACCGGCAGGTGGCTGACGTACCATCTCAACGACCGGGACGAGAGGTTGGCCAGCCGCTCGCGGACGCGCAGGTCCATGCCCTGGACCAGATTGGAGAGGGCCGAGGTGGTGTCGATCGCGGCCTCGTGCGCCTGCTCGTAGGGAAGCGCGTAGCTGCTGTCGCCGGTGAGCAGGAAGGCCTCGAAGCGGGACATCTGGCGCGCCTGGATGAGCGCGAGGCGGGTCGCGAGGGCCTGGGCGGGCTCCAGCACCTCGACGATCCTCCGCTGCGCCCTCTCGGCTTCTCGCCCGAGGAACACCGGAACGAGGGCGAGCGCGAGGAGGGACCCCACGACGAAGGCGGTGGCCCACCAGCCACCGGCCCGCGACGGGCGGGCGGGGAGGTCCGGAGAGGACTGCTTCGAGTCGTTCATCGGCACCTGGCTCGGAAAGTTCACGGTGCAGCCCTGAATGCTCCGGAGCCCGCGGTGGCCGCCCCTGGTCCCGGAAGCCTCCGGAGGACGCTCGCCTCGTGACCTCTACGTACCCCGCCTGGCCGTTTCGGCTCCGATGGACGGGCCGCGGCGCCCCGCTCCACCACTCCGCCGGAGAGGTGGGCGTGCCGTCTCGCCATCGTCCGGATCGGGCTGCAGAGAAGGCAGCACCGAGCATGCCGCGGCGGGCACGGCGGTGGGGACGACCACGACGCCCCCGGGTGCGGTCCCGAGATTTCCCGCGCATGGGCGCTGACGGATTCGAACCGCCGACCCCCTGCTTGTAAGGCAGCACATACGGAACCACCTCACAGAACTCCCCGGAACCCACATACCCGCGCCGTTGCTTGCGTTTCACCAGGTTTGACGGTTCCGGGAGCCACTCGAAAAGTGCCCCGCAAGTGGCCCCCAGGACCGAAAAGTGCCGCAGGTTTGGCCCCCAATTTGGCCCCCAAAGAACCCTTGCCGGACCCCATCTCTAACGACACCGCCGCGAGCGAGCCCGAGAATGGTCGCTGCTGGAGTCGAACCAGCGACCTCCTCCTTGTAAGAGAGGCGCTCTAACCAGCTGAGCTAAGCGACCGCGAGCGCACGAACCTACACCGCACGCCCTATACATAATAAGGTAGCGTCCAGCCCTCGCAGGCGGTCCCCCCCAAGTCACCCGCCGGTGGAAACGGCCCACCTTTCGCCTCCACGGCCATCGCCGGCCTCGCTCAGCTCTCCGTCTGGTGGATCTCCCTCGGCATTCTCCCCGAGCGCATCGAGCCCGGAAAGCCGCAGCAGAACGGCCGCCATGAACGCATGCACCGCACCCTCAAGGAAGAGACCGCATTACCTCCGCGCGCCGATATTCACACGCAACAGTCACGCTTCAACCAGTTCCGTCGAGTCTATAACCACGAACGGCCCCACGAGGCCCTGAACATGGAGACGCCCGCTACGCTCTACGCTCCCTCGCCGCGGCCTTTCACCGATCGGCCCCAACCGCTCGTGTACCCTGACCATTTCGAGCTCCGGCGTGTCTCCGGCGACTCCACCCTGCGATGGAAGAGTCGCAAGGTCTTCGTCAGCAGCCTCCTCAAACACACCGTCGTCGGCCTCGACCAGGTCTCCGAGGACGTCTGGTCCGTCTTCTTCGGACCCGTTCACCTCGGCTGGCTCGACGAGGCCGACTTCCGCATCATGGACGTCAAAGATCGATCCCGTCGTCGCCGCTGAACTGTAAAGCATCAGCTGCATACGTTCTGTAAAGGATCTCCTGCTTGTCCTGAGATGGTATTCACCTGACACCTGACCACGTGTCATTTCCCACGAGCATTCCCCAGGCGTTCTCGCGAGCATTCCCCACCTGATCGGGTGAGATTCTCACGAGCTTTCCCCAGGTAAAAGCCAAGATTCTCACGAGCATTCCCCACCCCCCACAGAGCTGAACTCCGCATCTTCGCGTCTTCCTCAAAGCCAGGGAGGCGCAGGAGATGAGCTATCGGGAGGTGGCGATGTGGGAGGTGCTGAACGTGCTCCGTCGGATCGGGCGGGGCGAGAGCAAGTCGGCCGTTGCTCGGACGACGGGCCATGACCGGAAGACGATCGGGAGCTACGTGGCGACGGCCGTGGAGCTGGGTTGGCGACCGGGCACGGACGAGCCGACGGAGACGCTGGCGGCGGCCGTGACGGCGCGGCGCTCGCCCGCGCGCGACCGGGGCCCGGGCGAGGTCGAAGCCCTGCTGCTTCCGCACCGGGAGCAGATCAAGAAGTGGCTGAAGCCCGAGGAGCCTGAGTCCGGCCAGAAGCGAGGCCTGCGACTCACCAAGGTCCACACGCTGCTCGAGCGTGAGGGCGTCGTGGTCCCCTACAGCTCGCTGCACCGCTTCGCCGTCAACCACTGTGGCTTCGGTGAACGCAAGCGCATGACGGTGCGGATGGCCGAGTCCGCGCCGGGCGAGGTGGCCGAGGTGGACTTCGGCCGTCTCGGCCTCGTGCCGTATCCCCTGAGCCGCAAGCGCAGAGTGTTGTGGGCGCTGGTCGTCGTGCTCGTCTTCAGCCGCCACCAGTTCGTCTTCGTCACGCACGAGCAGACGATCCCCCGCCTCATCGGCGGGCTCGAGGACGCCTGGACGTTCTTTGGGGGCGTCAGCCACCGGCTGGTGGTGGACAACCTGAAGGCGGCCATCACCAAGGCCGATCGCTACGACCCCGCGTTCGCGCGCACCTTCGAGGAGTACGCAGCGTACCGGGGGTTCACGATCGATCCGGCGCCGCCTCGGATGCCGACGGGCAAGCCGTTCGTCGAGCGGCAAGTGCCCTACGTACGGGACGCCTTCTTCCGGGGTGAGACCTGGCGCGACCGCGACCACGTCCAGGAACACGCCGTGCGCTGGTGTCTCCGGACCGCGGGCATGAGGGCCCACGGTACCACGCGCAAGCGGCCCCTGGCCGTCTTCGAGAACGAGGAGCGTGACACGCTCCTGCCTCTGACGCGTGAGCGCTACGACCCGCCCACCTGGGCCGAGTGCAGCGTCCATCCCGATCACCACATCCAGTTCGACAAGGTGCTGTACTCCGTGCCGACGCGCTACCTGCGCCACAAGGTCACGGTGCGCGCGGACAGCAAGCTCGTGCGCATCTACGCCAAGGGCGAGCTGGTCAAGACGCGCGAGAAGCAGCTCCCCGGAGGCCGCTCCACCGACTACGACGACTACCCCAAGGAGCTCACCCCCTACACGCTGCGTGACCCCCGGCGCATGATCCGCCACGCCACCGATCTCGGGCCCCAGATCGGTCGCTTCATGCAGGAGCTGCTCTCCGGCGAGCTGCCCTGGACCAAGATCCGTCAGGGCCAGAAGCTCCTGCGCCTCGCCGAGCGCTTCGGCACGCACCGTGTCGACGCCGCCTGCCGGCGCGCCCTCGCCTTCGAGCTCCTCAACGTTCGGCGCGTCGAGTCCATCGTGCGCCAGAACCTCGAGCAGCTCAACCTGCTCTCCGGACCCGATGACGACCCCCGGGTCATCCCCATCCAGAGCCGCTTCCTGCGCGCTCCGGACAGCTTCACCCACCGTTCCGAAGGAGACTGACCCCATGTACGATGTCCAACCCTCGCTCAAGGCCGTGCTCAAGCGCCTCAAGCTCTCCGGCCTCGTGCCCGTCCTGCCCGACCGCGCCGCCTATGCCGCCAAGGCCGGACTCGGCCCTCTCGACTTCCTCGAGCTCACGCTCCAGGACGAGATCGACCGCAGGGAGCACAAGAACCTCTCCAACCGCCTCGACCGCGCCGGCTTCAGTGAGCCCCACACCTTCGAGGACTTCGACTGGGACGCCCCGGTGACCTTCGACCGCGATCGCGTCCGCGACCTCTTCAGCCTCTCGTTCCTCGACAAGCACGAGGACGTGCTCTTCCTCGGGCCCGTCGGCGTCGGCAAGACCTTCCTCGCCTGCGCTCTCGGCCACAGCGCCTGCCGCGCCGGCCACAAGGCGCTGTTCCTGCGCTCCGACCACCTGCTTCGCATGATCCATCAGTCCCGGGCCGACAACTCCACCGAGCGCGTGATCCGATCGCTGCTCGCCCCGGACGTCTTGATCATCGACGATTTTGGACTCCGGCGCCTCAACCCTCAGCAGTCCAGCGACTTCTACGAGGTCATCATCGAGCGCCACCGCCGCGCCTCCACCATCGTCACCCTCCAACCGCAGCATCGAGGAGTGGATCCCTCTCTTCGACGACCCCATCCTCGCTCAGAGCGCGCTCGATCGCCTCGCCCACAACGCCCATCAGATCGTCATCGAGGGTGACAGCTATCGCAGCCGCCAGCGGCCCGGCGCCGCCCCACCACCCACCCCCGAAAGAAGGAAGCGCGTGGCGAAAAATCCGAAAAAGCCGTAGAACTCACGATGTCACAGGGGGGTGGATCAAGGTCGTGAGAATCGCTGGATCATGCTGGCGAGAAGTGACACCCGAGTCGTCGAGGAAGAGTAGATGCGTTGGTCCAGCCATGCCTGTCCTGCTACCTCTTTGGGCCATCTAACGACTTTGGGTTTAACCTGCGGGAGCAACATGCTCCCCGGCGGTTGTGAGGTGCAAGCCGAACAACCGTCCGACCCTCCTGCCTGGCCCGTCAGGTTGAAACCCTTGTTAGACGGCGGGCCATTGATATCGAGTGCCGGCCGCAACGCCCGGCGCCCTGATTCTCGGCAACGAACGAGCCCCCCACGCGTCT
>JBJKSF010000085.1:0-4023 GCA_046704285.1 Longimicrobiales bacterium
CGGCGTCGCCAGCTACCTGGGCGAGGCCGACGAGGCCAACGTCAACCTGTTCATCTGAGGCGCGGCGCCGGGCCGCCGCCGCCCGGCTAGAAGCGGAACGGCTTCTTGTTGAGGTCGCGCGAGAGCATCAGCTTGAGCGTCCACCGGTCGGAGCCCGCCGTGAGGCCGAGGCCCACGCCCGCCTCCACGTCGACGGCGCTGCCGTTGTGGTCGAGCATGCCCCAGATCTCGTGGAACTGGTTGCGGAGCGGCAGGAAGCCGTTCAGGGCCCCGAACCCGTCGAACTCCTCGCCGGCGACGGCCCAGGTGGGGTTGAAGCTGTAGCGGACCATGCCTCCGGGGTTGAACTGCAGGCCCCCGAGTCCCCCCATGTAGTCCGTGTCGACGATCGGGTTGTAGACGAGCTCCCATTTCTTCAGGTACACGCCGAAGATCGGGCGCACCTCGGCCGACTCCTTCCGTGACTCCCAGTACGGGTAGTTGAAGCTGAACTCGAAGTTCACGCCGTAGAAGAAGGTGTGGCGCTCGGCGTGCGGCCGCACGAACAGCTCCCGGATCTTGAAGCCGTCGATCGTCCCGTCGTGCCCGTTGGAGTAGGCGGTGTAGATCGGTAGGTACAGGCCCTGCTCCCACCACGTCTTGAGCCCGTAGGCCCACTCCACGCCGCCGTTCCACGAGTGGTTGGGGACGATGCCGCCCGGAAACGCGGGGCTCGTGCGCCCGTCGGGGGTGAAGTTGTTGTGCCACGTGACGTTGAAGATGCCGCGGCGCGCGATCACCCCGTCGTAGACCTGGATCTCGTCGGTCTGCGCGCGGGCGCCGGCGGGCGCCAGGACCATGATCGTCGCGAGCGCCACGCACGCCAGCTTCATGTGCTTCAACGCAGCCTCCACATCCCTCTCGTGGGAGGGTGAGGGTGTGTGTACCGCGGAAAAATCCCCTTCGTCGTAGTTGGGTCCGCCCTGGAAGTTCCGGCGGGGTCCGCGGAGGGGCGCGGGGGCCTCGCCTCGGATCTTGTGCCCCGTCCTTCCGAGTCGGAGCTTGCAGGTATCCGATCCACCGGGGCCTCGCCGACGAGGCCCGGTCACCTCCGGTCTGCGTGCGGACGCCATGAACATCCCCCTCCTCGCGGATGTCGTCGTCCTTCTCTGCGTCGCGCTGGGCGTGCTGTACCTGTCGCACGTCGTGCGCATCCCGCCCGTCGTCGGCTTCCTCCTGACGGGCGTCCTCCTGGGACCGCACGGCCTCGCGCTCGTGCACAGCGTGGACGACGTGGACCAGCTGGCGGAGATCGGCGTGATCCTCGTCCTGTTCGCGATCGGTCTGGAGTTCTCGCTCGGCGATCTGGCGCGGATGCGCCGAACGGCGCTGGTCGGCGGAACGATCCAGGTCGTGGGCGTGGTGGCCGTGGTGTCGGCGGCCCTCTCCCTGGGGGGGATGCCGTGGCACCGGTCCCTCTTCCTCGGGATGATGGCGTCGCTGTCCAGCACCGCCATCGTCCTGCGCCTGCTCCAGGAGCGCGCGGAGGAGGACGCGCCCCACGGGCGCGTGGCCCTGGGGATCCTCGTGTACCAGGACCTGATGATCGTGCCGATGACCCTGCTCCTGCCGGTGCTCGCGGGCCAGGGAGGCGGCACGGCTTCGGCGCTCGGTCTCTTCGTCGTGAAGACGGCGGCGGTCCTCGCGGTCGTCCTGGTCCTCGCGCGGTTCGTCGTGCCCCCGCTGCTGCGCAGCGTCGTGGGAACGCGCAACCGGGACATGTTCCTCCTGGCCGTGGTGGCGCTCTGTCTGGCCGTGGCGTGGATCAGCTCCGCCGCGGGCCTGTCCCTCGCGCTCGGCGCCTTCCTCGCGGGTCTCGTCGTGTCGGAGTCGGAGTACAGCCACCAGGCACTGGCCGACATCCTGCCGCTGCGCAACCTGTTCGCGTCCTTCTTCTTCGTCTCGATCGGCATGCTCCTCGACGTGCGCGTCGTGGTGGCCTTCCCGTTGATCGCCCTGGCGGTGGCGGTGGGCATCCTGGTCGTGAAGAGCGTCGTGTCCGGGGCGGCGACGCTGGTCCTGGGGTTCTCGCTCCGCACGGCGGTCTTCGTCGGGCTCGCCTTGAGCCAGGTCGGGGAGTTCTCGTTCATCCTCGCGGGGAGCGGCGCCGCGCGGGGCCTCCTCGCTCCCGAGGCGTACCAGTTGTTCCTGGTGGGGGCCGTGATCTCGATCGGAGCCACGCCGTTCCTGCTGGCGCTGGCGCCGCGCCTGATCGACGGGACGCTCAGGCTCCGTCTCCCGCCGCGTCTGCGGCACGGCGCGGCCGGGGCCTACGGGCCGTCCCGGGGGGTCGGGATGGTCGGGATGCGCGACCACGTCATCGTCGTGGGCTTCGGCCTCAACGGCGCCAACGTGGCCCGTGCGGCCACGGTGGCCGGCATCCCGTTCGTGGCGGTGGACATGAATCCGGCGACCGCCCGTGACGAGGCGGCCCGCGGGGTGAACGTCCAGTTCGGCGACGCCTCGCAGGCGGCGGTGCTCGAGCGCGCCGGCGTGGAGCGGGCGCGCGTGCTGGTGGTGGCGATCTCGGACGCCGCCGCGACGCGCCGGGTCGTGGCGCTCGCGCGGGTGCTGAACCCCGCCTGCCGCGTCATCGTGCGCACGCGGTACATGCGCGAGGTGGAGCCGCTGCGCTCGGCGGGAGCGCACCGCGTGATCCCCGAGGAGTTGGAGACGTCGCTCGAGATCGTGGCCCAGGTGCTGGCGAGCTACCTCGTGCCGAGGCAGGACGTCGAGACGTTCCTGGAGGAGGTGCGCGCGGGAGGCTACGAGATGCTGCGCTTCCGCCGGGGGGCGTCCGGTACGATGGCCGACGTCCAGGACACGCTCGCGGAGGTGCAGATCTCGTCGCTCCGGGTGGAGGAGGGCTCGCCCCTGGCCGGCCGCAGCCTCGACGAGACGGACCTCCGCAAGCTCTACGGCCTCACCGTCGTGGCCATCCGCCGGGGGGATGCCGTGATCCAGAACCCGGGAGCCCACGAGGTGGTGCGCGACCAGGACACGCTCATCGTCCTGGGCCTGAACGAGGAGGTCAACGCCGCGTCGCACCTCTTCCGGCCCGGCGCGTGAGCGGCGCCGTCAGGGCGGGGGGGCGGGCTCCGCGCCCCGCGGGCGCAGCCGGCTGGCCACGACCACGGCCGCGACGCTCAGGCCGCTCACGAGCAGGGGATACCACACCTCGGCGATCCACGGCACCGGGATCAGGAACAGGACGTCGAGGGTCAGGAGCGAGCCGGGCCAGGCGATCGTGATCCAGAGACCGGCGTAGTAGGCGATGTCCCAGAGGGCGAACACGTACAGGAACACCGCCCACCGCTCCCGGGTGCGCCGCGCCGCGAGGAAGGCCAGCGAGAGCAGCATCACGAGCGTCGCCGCTTCGCGCCCGAGCTCGATGAGGAGCAGGCGGTGCGGGAAGGCCTGCGGCGAGACCGGAAACGTGCCGTGCCCCAGCGGCTCGAGCCCCAGGGCCGAGCGCAGGTAGACGACCACCGCCGCCTCGACGAACCCGAAGGCCACCCCGAACGCGGCCGCCATCGCGAGCGTGCGCGCCGGAAGGTCCAGCCCCGTCCGCCGCCAGAAGTAGAACGAGACGAGCGGCGCCAGGATCAGCAGGTTGACCCAGAACGGGGTCGCGAAGAGGCGGAAGGTCGCAGGCACCCCGGAGGTTGCCGCGGGCGTCGGGGCCGCGCAATGGGCGGCGTCGGTGCCGGGTGGGGCCGGCTCACGTATAATGGCGTTCCTTGCGGAAGGGATCCGACTCCCTCCCCGTCGTCGGTCGTCATCCCGGGAGTGAACCGTGGCCGAGCATGCGGACCGGTGCGATGCGTTCGAGCGCGATGCCGAGCCGTCCGGCGCCCAGGCGCCGGAGGGGCGGGGCGTCAGCAGGCGGAGCTTCTTCGTGCGAGCCGGTCAGGTGGGCGGCGCGCTGCTGGTCGCGGGTCCTGGGGTGGCCCGGGGGCTGGCGGCGAGCCCGTTGGCGGCGGA
>JBJKSF010000086.1:0-16012 GCA_046704285.1 Longimicrobiales bacterium
ATGTTCATGAGCGTCGACTTGCCGGACCCCGATGCCCCCATGATCGCCACCATCTCCCCCTGCCCCACCACCACGTCCACCCCACGCAGCGCGTGCACCGACGTGTGCCCCATCTCGTAGGTCTTCTCGAGGTCGTGAGCCTCGATGACGTTGTGCTCACCCATCGTCGCCTCCCCGCCTCAGAATCCACCGAACCGGTGGAACCCGCCGCGCTGCGCCTGGAACGGATTCGTCGTCGCCGCCGCACCCCCTCCGACCGCCGCCACGACGACCTGGAGCCCCGCCTTCAACGCCGGAGGCCCCGACACCACCGTGTACTGACCGTCCGTCAGCCCGGTCTTCACCCGCAAGGCGTCCACCTTGCCGTCCGGCTTCACGTACCACAGCAGCGCGTGGTCGCTCGACGCGCCCGGCGCATCCGCCCGAGCCGACGCGGCGCCACCCTGGAACCGACGCGCACGCTCCTTATCCGCCGCTCTCGGCGCCGCACCCGCGGCGCCACGCTGGCCCTGCCGCTCCGCACGGAGCTGCGCCAGCATCGAGGACGTCGGCCGGAACCGCAGTGCCACGTTCTGGACCTTCAGCACGCCGTCCGCCCGCGCGACGATGAAGTTCGTCATCGCCGTCATGCCCGGCAGCAGCTTGCCGTCCGGGTTCTTCACGTCCACGACCACGCCGTACGTCACCACGTTGTTCGTCGTCGTCGACTGCAGCCGGACCTGGTGGACCGTCCCGTCGAACGTCTCCTGCGGATAGGCCTCCACCGTGAAATGCACGTCCTGCCCGTCGTGGATGTTGCCGATGTCGCTCTCGTCCACGTCTGCCAGGATCTGCATGTTGGACAGGTCACGCGCGATCACGAACAGCGTAGGCGCCGAGAAGCTCGCCGCGACCGTCTGCCCCACGTCCACGTTGCGCGCCACGACCACGCCGGTGATGGGCGCCCGGATGTCCGCGTAGGCCAGGTTTCGCTTGGCCCGCTCCAGGCCCACCTGCGCCTCCTCGTACGACGCCTTCGACACGTCGTAGCTGTCCTGCGCCTGGTCCAGGGTGCTCTGCGTCACCACCTTCGTCTTGTACAGGTACTTCTGCCGGGCCAGCTGCCGCTGCGCCTGGTCCAGGTTCGCCTTCGCCTGCATCAGGCTCGCCTGCGCCGACTGCACCTCCTGCCGCAGGATCGTCGGGTCGATCTGAGCGATCAGCTCGCCCTTCTTCACGTGACTGTTGTAGTCCACGTAGATGGCGGAGATCTGTCCCGATACCTGCGTCCCCACATCCACCGTCTCCGTCGCCTGCAACTGCCCCGTGGCCGTCACGACCGACTCCACGTCGCCTCGCTCCACGGGCGTCAGCCGGTAGCTGGTATCCGACGCCCTGTCGCGCCCCACCAACCCCCACGAGACCAGCGCTACCACCATCAGGGCCGGAATCCAGACCCTCTTCTTCATGATCGTCTTCTTATTGAACATCGTCGCCTCCGCACGACGCCGTACGCAATTCGAATCCGACGCGTAGCAGAAGCACGCGCTGTGCCACACACCTATATTGTTGTCGGATATATACTTAATGGATTTGCGGCGCGGCCCGCACCTGCAGGATCCGCAGGGATCTGCAGATCTCGCAGAAGCCGGGTTCGGTGGCGCGTCCCCCTATCGCTTCCTCGGCGGATTCGACGGGTAGTACCGCTCCTTGAAGGTCGGATCCTGCCCGGCCAGCTTCATGAACACGTCCATGGGCACGACCTGGAACCCGGGTCCGAGGCGGTCGAGGATGGACTTCACGCGCTGGATGCTGCTCGACTCGCGCACGTGGATGAGGAGGAAGTAGGGTCGCTCGGGATTCAGCCGGGCGAGCTCCTCGATGTCGGCTGCAGCCGCCGCCTCCGGCCGGTCCGGGGAGAGGTAGTAGTCGAACGAGACGAACGGGCGGCCGTCGTGGGAGGCGAAGGTGTAGGCTGGGGCGTAGCCGTTGGCGAAGCCGATGGCGTCGGGCATCGCCTTGTAGTAGGCGTCCACGATGTACCTGGGCAGCTCGGTGTTGCCCGTGATCGTGGCTCCCTGTGAGTAGTCCATCGTCTCGAAGATGTCGATGTCGAGCTTGTCCATGAGCGAGTCGGCCAGGCCGATGACGCTGGGGAGCATCTTCGGAGGGATCGCCTTCGGATACATGTAGCCCGGACCCGTCAGCGCGCCGATGAAGAGGTCGTTGGGGGTGGCGGTGCTGTAGTAGTACTCGAGCATGGCGGGAGCCATCCACGTCCAGTTGATGGTGGTCTCCCACGCGTAGGGCATCGAGCCCCGTCCCGGCTCCTCCCATGCTCCGAGGCCCAGGCCGTCGCTCTGCAGACAGGCGATGTAGACCTTCTTCTCAGGCGTGTAAACCTTGCCGGGCACCACGTTGTGGTGGTTGTGGAACGCGAAGCCCGGCTCGGGCGGGGTCATGCTCGTGAAGCTGAGGTCGGGAAACGTGTTGAGGCCCTCGACCCGGAGCGCGAAGCTCGAGGTCAGGGTGACGAACTGCCGCTCCAGGTCCTTTGCGTAGGAGTGCCATCCCATGACCATCGAGAGCGGCTTCTGCTTGCCGAGGATCTCCTTGGCGAGCGCGTACTCCGCCGTGTCCGCCGGATTCGTGGAGAGGTCCGCGACGAACGCGTGCTTGGCGATCGCGTAGTCTGCGACGCCCGGGAGCATCACCTTCCCGGACGCGCCACCCATCCAGACGATCGTCTCGCGGCTGGTCTCCGCCCCCCAGGTGTCGTACGCCTTCCGGAAGATCTGCGCGTCGTCCATGCCGGTGAACATGCCGCGGAGGTCGGCGAGCTCCTTCAACCCGGCCTTCTTCACCATCGGGATCTGCTCCGCGCTGACCACCACGCCGCGCTCGACGCCCGCGAGGGTGAAGGCCACGTCCAGCGAGCTCCGCACCTTCCGGTCCCAGACGATGTAGCCCTTCACGTACGCCTTCAGGGAGTCGAGCGCCTCCTCCGGCGTCTCCAGCTCGGTGAACGTGTAGTCCAGGCCCGTCTGGTAGAACCGGTAGAGGCCCGGCGTGAAGCGGAACGCCCAATCCTTCGGGTAGATGAAGTAGAGCCGCGGCGCGTCGGTGTTGGCGAGGCCCTGGAGGCTGATGAGGAACGCGTTCCGGTCGAGGTCTCCCGCCACCGTCCAGTGGTTCTCCAGCCGCATCACGTATGCGTCCTTCGTCCCGGCGCGCTTGAACGCGTAATGCAGCGGTGGGCCTTCGCTCCGCGTCCAGCGCACGATGTCCAGGGTGAGCAGGTCGTCGCCCGGTCCCAGCCTGTACGTCTCGGTGCTGCGCACCTCCCGCTGTCCCTGCGAGACGAGCACCGTATAGCGCCGCTCGACCACCAGAGTCCGGCCGTCGGCGCTCCATCTCGCCGTCACCCGCTGCTTCGACCCCACCTTCATCGACACGCCCATGAACGGCTGCGTCGGCCAGACACGATCGGTCACGGGCACCTCGTTCACCGACCCGCCCGTCGTGAGCCTCATCGTGTCGGTGAACGCGTACTGGCCGCGCCCCCACATCTGCTCGATGGTCACCTCCGCGCCCCGACGCTCGATCTTCAGCGAGAGCGTCCGGAAGAGATCGACCTGGCTGCTCTTGAGCGGGAGGAAGGTCCACCGCCCGTCGAAGGCGGCCGCCCCCCGCGTGGCGTGTGCGGAAGCCACGCTCCGAACCGTGCGCACGGGAGTCGCGGCCGCGGCAGCGCGCCCGGGAGCGGTGATCAGCACGAGCGCGGGCAACAGCGCGAAGAGTGATGGGAGCGCACACTGTCTCATGATCGAAATCCTGTGTCTCATGGGGCGCCATGGCGCGAGCCCGCTCGACTCAGGGCCCGGAACCGGCTCAGGTGATCCTCGGTCTGGATCCCGCGCACGAGCTCGACCGTGACCGCGACCTCGTATTCCTGATCGGCGCGCCGGCCGAGGAAGACCGCACCCGTCCCGCCGTGGCCGATCGTGCGCCTGAGCGTGCCGCTCGGCGTGGGATCCGCGGCGAGCAGCGACTCGACCTGGAGCAGCGACGAGCGATCCTCCCCGCCTTCCGCGCGCAGGAAGACCTCACGCTCGGCAAGCGGATGTGTCGCTGCCTCGTCGAAGAGCGTCCGGATACGAACCCAACGGTCGGCGTCCATGGGGAGTCCCCAGAATACCCCACGCCCCAGGCGTCCGCCATCCGAGTTGCACCGGCCGACACACCGGCTTGCCCGGTCAGCCCTGCACGATCGTCTTCGGAGCCGGAGCAGGGGGGCGCGTGAGACGCGGTGAAGCCGTCCCCACGCGCCCCGACCTGCGCTATCAGAAGTGAACCGTCGTCCCCACGGTCACGACATTCTGGCTCATCGTCGTGTGGCTCGCGTCGTACTCGGACCCCATGAGGTGGCCCGACGGCACTCCGTCGATGCCCTGGGAGAGCGCGTGCACCCAGGCGACGTCGAGCGGCAGCCCGAGCAGGCGGGCTCCCGCGCCCACCGTGACGGCACGGGTGGCGATCGCCGGGAAGGTGATGAACACCGTGTTGGCCGGGACCGGGTTCGCACCGGTGAGGAAGCCGGCCCGGAGCTTGTACGCGCCGCGGACGGTGAACTCGGTCCCGACCTTCCACGACCAGGTGTCCTTCCACTCCAGGGGGAAGGGATAGGCGAACGAGCCGTTGGCGGGATCACCGTTGATCAGCAGGTTCAGGTTCGCGTTGCCTCCCCCTGACAACCGGAACGGCATCGTCGACTCGGCTCGCGACCACTGGCGCCACTCCACTTCGGCGGCGACGCTCCACCACGGACGGAGCGGAGCGTGAAGTCCCGCACCGAACGTCATGGGCAGCGTCAAGTCGGTGGACGCCCGGTACGCGGCCTTCATCCCCGCCGACAGATCGAGTCCCGCAGCGCTGAGCTGCTGCATCACGGCGCTCTGGGCCTGCTGGACGGTCTCGCCGTATGCGGTCGCACGGGCCGCTACCATCGCTCCGAGCATCTGCTGGAACTGGGCGGTCATGTCGATGGTCGCGGCGGCACCGTCGAGGGTGATGGTGCGCTTCGGGCTCCAGGAGGCCGAGACCGCCCAACCCGACGGCGTGCGATAGGCCACCCCGGCATCGGCGGCCCAGGTCAGGCCCGCGAAGCCGGTGGAGCTCCCGTAGGCGGTCATCTCCGTGAACTGCTGGAAGAGCGGCCCGTAGACGGTCGGGTCGAGCTGTGGAATGGCCGCCATCCCACGGGCGAAGGACGGTGCCATCGTGAAGGGCATCCGGAACGTGCGGATCTGAGCGTAGACGCCGCTCAGGCTGGCGCCCACGCTGAGTCCGGGCAACAGGTCGTACGCGACGGTCGGGCCGAACTTCACCGCGGCGAAGAAGCTCTGGTAGGCGACGGTTGCGTCGCCCGGTCCGCCGAGCAGGGCGTTGTGGAGTCTGAAGTCCGAGCCGAAGCCGCCGATGGGCTCGAGCCCCACGGCCCAGTGCAGTCTCCCCAGCGTGCGGCCGACATAGGCCGCGGAGACGAGTGGGTAGGCGTGGAGGGCCCCCTTCGTGGTCGCGTTCACGGCGTTCTGGAAGGTCAGCGCGGGCATGAAGGAGGCAACGTTCACCTCGAGCTGAGGCTTGTCGTACGCAGCGATCCCCGCGGGGTCACGGAAGAGCGAGGTGGGGAGGTCGGGCTGTGCGCGGGTCACGCACCCGCGTCCCGCCGCTCGGGCGGACATGCACTGCAACTCGAAGCCGTTGGTCTGCGCGGACGCGGATCCTGCCACCAGCCCCAGAAACAGGCCGGCGAGGCCGATACGGCTCAAGCCGTTCATGTATCTATCCTCCAGCGGCCCGAAGGCCGGCAGTAGATGAAGACCACCGTGCCCGGGGCCGGAGGTTCTCCGCGGCCTTCGTGCACCCGGCGCGCCGGCCCGAAAACGTGAAGACATTCACGAAATCGAAGCCCAAGATCGAGCGACGTTCGCGACGAAGGGCCCCGGACACGCCATGGCGACCGCGTGGATCTCCGCCGGCCGGGCTAGGCGAATCAAGTCGTTTGACTCGGTTCGGGCTGTGGGGAGATCTCCTTCGGGGGGTGTAGGGGCGGAGGAGCCCGACGTCGTCCTTTGCACTCGCGGCCTTGGATGCCGACTTTGGCACGAGCGCCGCTCCGCTCGACCCATGGCGGCGAGGTCGACTCCGATCGAGGCCCAATGCTCACGCTCCGCTCGCTGGCTCAGGGATCCGCCGTCCTCCTCCTGCTCCCTCTCGTCGCTCCTCGGGCCGCAGGCCCCGGCCGCGTCACGGTCACGGGCCTCCGAACCGAGTACCTGACCGACCCCGTGGGGATCGACGCCCTCCACCCGCGCCTCAGCTGGCGCCTGGTGAGCGACGTCCGCAACACGATGCAGTCCGCCTACGAGGTGCAGGTCGCCAGGAGCGAGGCCGCGCTCGCGAAGGGCGAGCACCTGCTGTGGAGCTCGGGCAGGGTGGAGTCGGACGCGTCCGTGCTGGTCCCGGACTCGGTGCCGACCTCGACCTCGGCCACGCGTTACTACTGGCGCGTGCGCGTCTGGACCACCACCGCCGGCGCGTCGGCGTGGAGCCGGCCCGCATCCTGGGAGACGGGACTGCTCCACCGCTCGGACTGGACCGCCGAGTGGATCGGTCCGGCTCCCCAGCCCCGGGACACCGGAAGCACCCCATCGCCACTCCTGCGCAAGGAATTCGAGGTCCGCGGCCGCGTGCGTTCGGCGCGCCTCTACGTGACGAGCCTCGGTCTCGACATCGCCTATCTCGACGGCCGCCGCGTGGGCGATGCCGAGCTCACCCCGGGCTGGACGTCGTACCACCACCGCCTGCAGTACCGGACCTACGACGTCACCGCGATGCTCCGCCAGGGTGACAACGCCGTGGGCGCCATGCTGGGCGACGGCTGGTACCGCGGGTACCTGGGCTTCAACCACCAACGCAACCTGTACGGCGAGCACCGGGCGCTCCTGTTGCAGCTCGACATTCGCTACGTGGACGGCCATACGCAGCGCGTCGTGTCCGACGGCAGCTGGAGAACGACGGACGGCCCGGTGCGCTCCTCGGACATCTACGACGGCGAGACGTACGACGCGCGCCTCGACCACGCGGGGTGGAAGTCACCGGGCTACGACGACGCGAGATGGGCCCCCGTCGTCGTCATGCCTGCGCCTGCGGCCAGGCTGGTGGCACCGGTGGCGCCGCCGGTGCGCCGCGTGCGCGAGATCGAGCCGATCTCCATCCGCAAGGCACCCGACGGGGAGCTCGTGTTCGATCTCGGCCAGAACTTCGCGGGATGGGCCCGGCTGAGGGTGCGCGGGCCCCGGGGCACCGAGGTCACCATGCGCTTCGCCGAGGTGCTGGACCACGACGGCAACATCTACACCGCGAACCTGCGCCGGGCCAAGCAGACGGACCGCTACATCCTGAAGGGCGGCGGCACGGAGGTGTTCGAGCCGCACTTCACGTATCACGGCTTCCGCTACGTGGCCGTATCGGGGCTTCCCATGCCACCCGACAGCTCCACGATCACCGGCATCGCGCTCTCGTCGGACCTCGAGCAGACCGGCACCTTCGCGACGTCGGACACGATGCTGAACAAGCTCCAGCACAACATCGTCTGGGGACAGCGCAGCAACTTCATGGGCGTGCCCACGGACTGTCCGCAGCGCGACGAGCGGCTCGGGTGGACAGGCGACGCGCAGGTCTTCTCGCGGACGGCGGCCTTCAACATGGAGGTGGACGGCTTCTTCTCGCATTGGCTGGCCGACCTGGCCATCGACCAGCACGCCGACGGCAGCGTCCCCTGGGTGATCCCGAACCCGATGGGGGGCGACTCGACCGACATGGCGGGCACCGCCGGGTGGGGCGACGCGGCAGTGATCGTGCCGTGGACGATGTACCTCGCCTACGGCGACCTCGGGCTCCTCGCGCGCCAGTATCCGAGCATGCGCGCCTGGGTCGACTTCGAGGCCCGCCAGACCGGCCCCGACCACATCTGGCGCCCAGGATGGCAATTCGGGGACTGGCTGGCCTACCACAGCACCGATGCCGGCTACCCGGGCGCCACCACGGGCACGGATTTCATCGCCACGGCGTTCCTCGCGCACTCCGCGGATCTGCTCTCGCGCGCGGCCGCGGTCCTGGGAAAGACTGCCGACGCCGACCGGTACGCGGCGCTGTTCCGGACCGAGCGGGCCGCGTTCGACCGCGAGTTCGTGACTCCGGCGGGGCGGGTGGCGGAGAACACGCAGACCGCCTATTCCCTGGCCCTCGAGTTCGACCTGCTCCCCGACTCGCTCCGGGCCACGGCCGGTTCGCGGCTCGTCGCGGACGTGCGCCTGCACGGAGACCACCTCACCACGGGGTTCCTGGGCACGCCGAACATCCTGGACGCGCTGACGCACACGGGCCACCTCGCGACGGCGTACCGGCTGCTCCTCCAGCGCACCTACCCCTCGTGGCTCTATCCCATCACGCGCGGTGCGACCACGATGTGGGAGCGCTGGGACGGCATCCGTCCGGACGGGACGTTCGAGGACCCGAGCATGAACTCCTTCAACCACTATGCGTTCGGTGCTGTGGGCAATTGGATGTACCGGACCATCGGCGGCCTCGGCATCGACCCGGCGGCGCCCGGCTACGGGCACTCGATCGTCGCGCCGCGCCCGGGAGGCGGGCTCACGTGGGCCCGCGCCTCCATCATGACCCAGTACGGCCTGCTGGCATCCGCGTGGCAGCGGGAGACGGGCGTGTTCACGCTCGACGTGACCGTGCCGCCGGACACCTGGTCGACGGTCACGTTGCGGAACACGACGGTGGGCCAGGTGAGGGAGAGCGGCCGGCCGCTGGCCGGCGATCCCGGCGTGCGCTCGGTGCGTCAGCGCGGCACGGAGGTGACGGTGGACGTGGGGTCGGGAAGCTACCGGTTCACCACGTCCGGCCGCTGATCGCGAGGTCGGCGCTCCTCGTGACGCTTCGGGCGCCAGCGGCTCGCGCGGGACGTCGGATGGAACGACTTGCTCGCCCTGTTCGGCGCATCGATACTGTGGCGAAGAGGTGCGGCTAACTTCCTCTGAAGCGCTCCTGTTGGGATCGGTCCACCATGACGGACACAGATCCGCACCGCCGGCACGACGCGACCACCGGACCCGACGAGCGTGCCCGTCTCGAGGTGAGCCTGGCGGGGCGCTACGTCCTCCGCCGCGAGATCGGGCATGGCGGCATGGCCACCGTCTACCTGGCCGAGGACCCGAGGCACGGGCGCGAGGTCGCCCTCAAGGTGCTCCGGCCGGAGCTGGCCTCCGCCGTCGGCCCCGGCCGTTTCCAGCGTGAGATCGAGATCGCCGCCCGCCTCAACCACCCCCACATTCTTCCGCTGCACGACTCCGGGGAGGGCGCGGGGATCCTGTACTACGTGATGCCGTACGTGGAGGGGGGCTCGCTGCGGCGGCGGATCGAGCGTGAGGGTCCGCTACCGGTGGAGGAGGCGGTCACGATCGCGCGCCAGGCGGGGGCGGGACTCGAGTACGCCCACGCCCACGGCGTGATTCATCGCGACGTGAAGCCCGAGAACATCCTCCTCCACGAGGGCGAAGCCGTGATGGCCGACTTCGGCGTCGCGTTGGCCGTGCGGGCGGCCGGAGCGCGGATGACGGGGACCGGCCTGGCGATCGGGACGTCGGAGTATATGAGCCCGGAGCAGGCCCTGGGTGACGGCCCGGTGGACGCGCGAAGCGACGAGTACAGCCTCGCCTGCGTGCTCTACGAGATCCTCGCGGGAGAGCCGCCCTACACGGGGCGGACCGCGCAGGCCATCATCGCCAAGCGGCTCACGGACGCCGTGCCCTCGGTCCGGCGGATCCGCCCGGCCGTGCCCGTGGCGGTGGATCGCGCTCTGATGAAGGCCCTCTCACCGGTGCCGGGTGATCGCTTCCCCTCCGTGAAGGCGTTCGTCGAAGCCCTTTCCTCCCCGACCCCGAGCCGTCTGGTCGTTCCTTCCGTGGCGATCCTCCCCTTCGTGAACCTGAGCTCGGACCCCGAGAACGACTACTTCGCCGACGGGATCACGGAGGACGTGATCGCCCAGGTCTCGAAGGTGCGCACGCTGAAGGTGATCTCCCGTACGTCGGTCATGGCGTACAAGAAGCGCGAGCAGAGCCTCAAGGAGATCGGTGCCCGGCTCGGCGCCGGCACGCTCCTCGAGGGCAGCGTGCGCCGCGCCGGAGACCGCGTGAGGATCGTGGCTCAGCTCATCGACGCCGAGACGGACCGGCATCTGTGGGCGGAGACGTACGACCGCAGGCTCACCGACATCTTCGAGATCCAGGCCGACGTGGCGCTGCACATCGCGGCCGCGCTGAGGGCGGAGCTCACCGACGAGGAGAGCCGGCGCATCCGCCGCGAGCCGACTCGGGACCTCCAGGCCTATCAGCTCTACCTGCAGGGACGATCCTGCTTCTCGCGCTTCACGCACACGGACCTGCAGAAGAGCATCGAGTACTTCGAGAGGGCCCTGGAGCGGGATCCCGACTACGCCCAGGCGCACGTGGGCATCGCCCTCGCCTGCGTGGAGCTCATCGAGACCGGCATGGCGGACGCGGAGGAGGTCTCCGCCCGGGCCCGCGCGGCGGCAGCCAGGGCACTCGAGCTGGACGGTGACCTCGCGTCCGCGCACTCGGTCGCGGGATTCATGGCGTGCATGTGGGATTTCGACTGGGCCCGCGCCGAACGGGAGCTGCGGCGGGCCCTGGATCTCAACCCCAGCGACGCCGACACGCACGACTACTACGCCCGCATGCTGTCGGCCCTGGAGCGGCACGACGAGGCGGCGGTGTCGCACCGCCGCGCCCAGGAGCTCGACCCCTCGACCCACAAGAACGAGGTGTCGCCCGACCTCCTGCGTGCCGGTCGCTACGACGAGGCCCTCGTGGAGGCCCTCGCGTCCGTCGACTTCGATCCCACCTCGGCCCGGGCCCACGCGACGCTGGGATGGGCGTACCTCAAGACGGACCAACCCGACCGGGGAATCGCCGAGATCCAGCGCGCCGTCGAGCTGGCTCCCGCGCACGGCATGTGGCTGGCCCAGCTGGGCCAGGCGTTCGCCGAGCTCGGGAGGACCTCGGAGGCTCGCGAGGTGCTCGCGCGACTGGAGGCCCTGTCGCGTCGCGGCTATGTCGCGCCCTATCACCTCGCCTACGTCTACACCGGGCTGGGGGAGCGGGAGGCGGCGCTCGACTGCCTGGAGAGAGCCTACCGCGAGCGGGCGGGAGCGGTCTACGGCATCAAGGGGTCCTTCCTCTTCGCATCCCTCCACGCCCACCCCCGGTTCCAGGCGCTCCTCGCGAAGATGAACCTGGCCTGACGAGAGACAGGATCCACAGCGGCGCGGCGGCGGCGTGCGGCCTGGATCCGGGCGAGGAGCGCGGACCCTCGGATGCACGCTAGTGCTTCGAGGAACGCGGTCGGAGGGAGTTTCCGCCGGGTCTCTCCTATTCCCCACACCCGCGACAAGGTGCTGCTGGCCGTCGGGGGAGCGTCGCCCCGCGTCGTCTCCTTCGACCTGACGACCCGCGCGGTGCGGGAGGTGGTCAGTGGCGGTACCGCCGCGTGAGTCGTTCCCGGCGGGACGCTGGCGCACACCCTGCCGTTCGGTCGACTCTTCGCGGCTCGGTTCGACACGAGATCGCTGAGCGTGCACGGGTCTCCGGTGTCGATCCTCGAGGGGATCCAGTCTCTGAGGGGTTCGCCCGACGTGCAGATGGGAGCCGACGGCACCCTCCTGTACGTTGAGGGGACGGAGCTCGGTTGGCGCTTGAGCGCGACCGACAGCGCGACCGGAGAAGCCAATCTCTTCGTGGTCGGGCTCGCCACAAGGCTCGTGACGCGGCTGACCTTCGAGGGGGACAGCGCACGCGAGTACTGGAGCAAGGACACCAGCCACTACTATGCCGTCACCTCCGATGGCCGGCGGTTCTTCATGGTGCGCAGCGTGATTTCCGCGTCCAGCCCGGGGGAAGACCCATGCTCTCCAAGCCCTGGTTCGGAGAGGTAGAGCGGAAGCTGGGGCGGTGGACGCGTGATGTGGACGGTTCACTCAGGAGCCGAAGTGCGCAAATTCGGCCAGTCGGTTGTTGTCTCTGCCGCCGGTTACCGGGACGTGGTCCACCATCAGCCACGGAGGAGCTTCGAGCGTGCCATTGTCGCAGAGCCCGAGATAGAGCGTATCCACCTCGTATGTGGCGTTCTCGAACGAGGTCTCGGCGCATCCAACATCAATCCGCCAATCACGCGAAGGCCACGCGTCGTTCTACGCGGCCCCCCTTCCATGCAACGCCCTCCTCCTGGCCACCTTCCGATACATCCAGATGAACGGCGCGAGAGGGTAATAGAGAAAGAAGAGAGAGTCGGGCAGGATCAGGACTTCCCGGTTGGGCTCCAGGGCGAACAACGCAAATGCCAGGGTCCCTACCTTGAAGCGGAGGTCCCTCTTCAGCGAGACCGTGTAGTACGCGAACGGCACGCCCGCCGGCAGCACACTGACCAGTCTCCGCTCACCGTCTGATTCCCTCAGAACGGAGATCGGCTCCCTCACCAGTCTCCGCACCTTGCCAGGAGAAGTCGGGAGTTCGGGAACCGGCGTTCCCAGCGTCAGCCTGGCCAACTCCAGGCCTTGGGCAACGGGACGCTCCAGTCTCTCCTTCCTCACGAGGTCGAAGAAGCGAGGCCAGAGCTCCTGGTCGCGCGTCCGACACATCCGGTCGATATCAACGAGCCATTTCAGCCGACACCAGCGATGCTTGCTGCCGTGCACGAGCAAGTAGAGCAACTCCAGTTCCGGGTCCAGACCATAGCCGCCTTCGCTCGGAGTCCATACCCTGTCCCACGGAACAGGAAGCAGATACTTGTTGCCGAAGAATCGCCAATGACATTCCAGGTGGATGCGCTTCTGCTTGTGGACGTAGGGCTTGTCTGGATAGAACCTGGCGACGCCTTTCACGGCGGCAGGCCTCTCGAAGAAGTCCGTATCCCCCTTCAGCTCGTAGCCGCATTCCCGCAGAGCCCGGTGAATGTCGTACAGCGAATCGGGCTCGACGAGCAAGTCGAGGTCACCAGCATGTCGGCCGCCGATGTCTCCGTAGAGTCGCTTCGCCAACGAAATGCCCTTCAGGAACACGCCTCGGAGGCCTTTGGCGCTCAACAGGACGCTCAACGATCTCTGCTCGTTCGCCAGACGCAGCGACTTCATTGCGTTGGCTCTGTTGGCCTTCGAGAGCTCCTCCCAGGCATCGGCGGGAACGACTCCGGCATGGCCTTTCTGCAGAGTGTGATACACAACGGGTAGGACTTTGTGGAGGACAGCCAGATCGAAGAACCTGAACCAATCCAGTTCGGATCGGCTCAGTGCCTCGGCGAGACCGGCCTCCAACCCGGTGTCCTCCGGAGAGCGGCAGCACTCGAAGAGAACGACCATCTCTGGAGAGAACAGGCCCATGGGGCTACGAAGAGTCCTCTGATTCGAGTGGGCTCACGGGACAGGACCCGCAAGCGGCGGTGTCGGCGCGAGGGGCAGGGTAGAGCGCGGTGCGAGGAGAAGCAAGACGGGATCACGCAGGGGCGCCCCGGCGGACCCCCTGTCACGTTTTGGCGTTCCGGCCGACTCCCTACTAGCGCCGGATCGGCATGCAGCTCCGGTCGGACGGCGACGGCGTCGCTCGAGCCAACGTGCGCGACGGACCGTGACGAAGCCCACCATCCAGGGGAGGCACCCGAATGACACCCGAGACCGTTCATCGAACGATGTCGGCAGGACCTGCACTGTTGCTGGCCGCTCTTCTCGTTGGGTGCAGTGGCATCACGTCGTCGACCTCGAAGAACAACGGCCCCGCGAACGACGCCACGGCGCTCCAGGTGTATGCGGGACAGTCGATCTACGCCTGTTCCGACGCGCTGGGCAGCAGCGTCATGCCCCAGTCGCTGCTCGCCGTCGGCGGCGAGCCGGGCTCGGCGGGCTACGTCTGGTCGCTCTCGAGCGCCAACAGCCTGCCGGCAGGGATGAGCGTAGCCGTCGATCAGACCACGGGGATCCTCACCGGCTCGCTACCGACCGGGGTTCCAGCGGGCAACTACGCGGTGAACGTGACCGTCTCGGACGGCGTCACCAGCGCGACGGGTAGCGTGACCATCGCCGTCAACAACGGCACCATAGGCCCGGCCAATGGCTGGTACTCCGTGGGGGCACGCGGCTCGGTGACGGCCTGCCCGTTGCGTTACAACACCACATTCTCCAGGAACTACGACGACGGATCGCCGATGGCGAACCCGACGATTCCGAGCGTCTTCGCGAACATGAAATACGGGGCGAACGTGTTTCAGGCCGGGGCCACCAACGTGAACTGGAGCCTGGCCGGGGGCAGCCTCCCGCCCGGATTGCAGATGAACCCGTCGAATGGGACGATCTACGGCACCGTGACCGCCGGCACCCCGGCGAGCAATTACTCCTTCACCGTCCAGGACGGATCGTCCACGATCAATTTCGTGTCGAACAGTGCTCCGTATGTCATCAATACGAACTGACCCGCTTCCGGAATAGCGTCGCCCCGTCGGCCGAGCCGGTTGCCGGCTCCGCCGGCGGGGTGAATAGTTGGGCATGAGCACCGGTGCTGCCCCGGCTCCCGATCCGATCCGCTCGCTCGATCAACGGGACGTCGCCCTGCTGGCCAACGGCGTCCGCATCATCGCGCTGCGCTCCCTGGGCGACCCCGATGCCGCACGGGAGGTCGCCCAGGAGACGATCGCACGCGCGCTGCAGGCCATCTCGAACGGCCGCCTGAGAGACCCACGTGCGATCGGCGGCTTCGTCCGAGGCATCGCCCGCCACGTCATCGCCGACGAGCTTCGCCTGCGGAACCGCACCGTGCCGCTCGAGCCGGAGCTCACGGACTCCTCGGGCGACTCCGATCCGCTGGAAGCGCTCGTCCGCGCCGAGCAGGTAGCGGCGGTCCGCCGCGCGATGCGGCAGCTCTCCCCCGCAGATCGGCGCATCATCCGTCTCTCCTTCGTGGATGGGCTCACGCCCTCCGCCGTGGCCGAACGGCTGCACGAGCCGGGCGTGCGCATTCGCAAACGCAAGTCGCGCGCCCTCGAACGCCTGCGAGCCGCGCTCCTGAGCGCCGGACCGCGTCACGAAGAACCGGCATTGCCGACTCTGTCTGTGGACAGCGCCTCTTCTCCTACGGAGGCCGGAGATGCCGATGCCCCATGATCTGACCTGCACCGAGGCCGAAGAGCGCGGATACCCCGAACGCTACGCGGCTGGAACGCTCGACGACGACGCGGTGTCCCGGTTCGAGGAGCACTTCCTGGTCTGCGCCCATTGCCAGCAGTCCGTCGCCCTGGCTTCGGCCGTGCGCCGGAGCGCGCATGCGGCTCACCGCCGCACGCGGCGACGCCGCTACCTGAGCGGCGCCCTGGTGCTGGCCGCCGTGGTCGTCGTTGCCGTGGTCCGTGTCCAGGAGCCCGACTCCATCCGCTCGCTCGGCCGGGTCGAGACACCACCCGCTTACGCCGGCGTGGCGGTGCGCGGCGCCTCCACCCCCGCTGACACCGCATTCGCCGCCGCCATGACCGCGTATGACGCCGGTGACTATGCGAGCGCCACGACGCGGCTCCGCGCACTCGCGAACGCGGGCGTCACGTCGCCCCCCGTCGACTTCTTTCTCGGGGCCTCTTTGTTGATGACCGGTCGGGTGCGGGCAGCGGCCGCCGCCCTGGCGCGGGTGATCGCCGCGGGCGACACCCCATACGCCGACGACGCCCGCTACTATCGCGCCCTGGCCCTCCTGCAAGACGACCGGCCCGACAGCGCCGAAGCCCTGCTGAATGCCGCAGTGCGCGACGCCGCCACGCCCAAGGCCGCCGCACGGGCCCGAGACCTGCTGCGCCGGCTGGAGGCACGACGCGAGCCGTAGGGCTGCTGCTCGGGGCGCTCCTCGCC
>JBJKSF010000087.1:0-16938 GCA_046704285.1 Longimicrobiales bacterium
GCCAGCTCTTCGGGCTGGAGAACGGCGACGTGGCCGCCTACGCCACGGCCGCCGCCGTGATGGCCCTCACCGCGCTGCTGGCCTCGTGGCTGCCCGCCCGACGGGCGGCGCGCGTGGACCCCGTCGAGGCGATGCGCACGGAGTGATGTCTGCCGAGGTATGCCTCCTCCCCGGTGGAACCCTCCCGTCGCATTCACCACCTTTCCGGTCCGCATGCCTCACGTTCCACCCAGCCGCCGCAAGATCCCCGTGCCATCACCTTCCATCGTCCGACGCGTCGCCGCCGAGCTCACCCTCTCCCCCCAGAGCGTAGCCGGCGCCCTGGACCTCTTCGAGGGGGGCGCCACGCTCCCTTTCATCGCCCGCTACCGGAAGGAGGCCACCGGAGGCCTGGACGAGGTCCAGCTTCGCGACGTGCGGGACCGGGCCCGGTACCTGGAGGAGATGGAGGAGCGCCGGACGGCCATCCTCGCCTCCATCGAGGAGCAGGGGAAGCTCACGCCCGGGCTCCGGGCGGGTATCCTCGCTGCGGACACCAAGCAGGCGTTGGAGGATCTCTACCTTCCCTACCGGCCCAAGCGGCGCACCCGGGCCACCATCGCCACCGAGAGGGGGCTCCTCCCTCTGGCGGACCTTCTCTGGGAGGGCGAGGTGGACGATGCCTCGGCGAGGGTCCGGGCCGAGGCGTTCGTGGATCCGGACAGGGAGGTGCCCGACGTGGACGCCGCCCTGCAGGGCGCCCGGGACATCCTGGCGGAGCGGCTGGCGGAGGACGCGGGGCTCCGGGGCACGATTCGGGACCTCATCCGGAAGAAGGGCACGGTGACGTCCCACGTCGTCAGGGGGAAGGAGGAGGATCCGGCCGCCTCGCGCTTCCGCGACTACTTCGATCACTCCGAGCCCGTGTCCTCCATTCCGAGCCATCGCGTGCTGGCGCTGCGGCGGGGGGAGGCCGAGGAGGTGCTCCGCTGGAGCATCGAAGGTCCGGAGGAGGAGGCGACGGCCCTGGTCCGCGTCCGGGCCCTGGAAGGTCGCGCCGCCCGTGGAGAGATGGGCAGGGTCGCCGAGGACGCCTACAAGCGCATCCTGAAGCTGGGAGTCGAGGTGGACGTCCGCGTGGAGCTGAAGGAGGCCGCGGACGCGGAGGCCATCCGCGTCTTCGGGGTGAACCTCGAGCAACTCCTCCTCCAATCGCCGGCAGGAGGTCGGAGCGTCCTGGGGCTGGACCCCGGGTACCGCACCGGAGTGAAGGTGGCCGTCGTCTCGCGTACGGGAGCCGTCGAGGCCACCGACGTCCTCTACCTCCACCAGGAGGATCGCTTCCGTGCCGGGCTGGAGCTGCTCCTGGACCGGCACGATCCGGAGATGCTGGCCATCGGCAACGGCACCGCCTCCCGTGAGACCGAACAGTTGGTGCGGGACGTGGTCCGCTCCCGTCCGGGGGGAGGCCCTACGGTCGTGGTGGTCAACGAGGCCGGAGCCTCCGTGTATTCGGCCAGCGAGGTGGCGCGGGAGGAGCTCCCGGAGATGGACGTCTCGCTTCGCGGCGCCGTCTCCATCGCCCGTCGCCTCCAGGACCCCCTGGCGGAGCTGGTGAAGATCGATCCCAAGTCCATCGGGGTGGGGCAGTACCAGCACGACGTGAACCAGCCCCGCCTCAAGTCCCGCCTGGACGAGACGGTGCAGATCTGCGTGAACCGGGTGGGCGTGGAGGTGAACACCGCCTCGGCCTCCCTTCTCTCCTACGTGGCGGGGATCGGCCCAACCCTGGCCCGCAACATCGTCGACTTGCGGGACACACGGGGTGGGGTGCGCTCCCGTGCGGACCTCCTCGAGGTGAAGCGCCTCGGCCCGAAGGCCTTCGAACAGGCGGCGGGGTTCCTCAGGGTGCGGGGTGGCGCCCATCCGCTGGATGCCACCGCCGTCCACCCCGAACGCTACGAGCTGGTGGAGCGCATGGCCGCCGACCTGGGAACGGAGGTGGAGGCGCTGGTGGGGGACGGGTCTCTTCTGGGGAGGCTGGAGGAACGGCTCTCCCGGTACGTGGTGGGGGACGTGGGTCTCCCGACCCTCCGGGACATCCTGGACGAGCTCCGCCGTCCGGGGAGGGACCCCCGGGAAGCCTTCGAGGCGCCCGCCTTCCGGGACGACGTCACGGAGCCCAAGCACCTGAAGGCCGGGATGGTGCTGGAAGGGGTGGTGACCAACGTGGCCGCCTTCGGCGCCTTCGTCGACATCGGCGTCCACCAGGACGGCCTGGTGCACATCTCCCAACTGGCGGACCGCTACGTGCGGGACCCGAACGAGGTGGTGAAGGTGGGGGCCCGGGTGCGGGTCAGGGTGTTGGATGTGGACCTGGAGCGGAACCGCATCGGCCTCAGCATGAAGTCCAAGCCCGAGCCCAAGCGTGGGGGCTCCCAGCAGCCGGCGCAGAAGGGGAAGGGCGCTCCGGCCGCCGAGCGGAGCCGCGAGCCCACGCCCGCCGTCCCCCGGAAGGGGACGGTAGCACCGAACGGGATGCGCTTCCGCTGATCCAGGCTGGTGGCGGGTGATCGACGCCTGACGCAGAACGGTCCCACGACCAAAGCCGTGAGACCGTCGATCGGGACGGCCGGATGGAGCTGCGGTCGGCGCTGACGCGCCGATCCTCGCTCGTCTCGCGGAAGATCAGGCAGGTCTTCGAGACCGTCTCGGGCCGCTCGGCTCGAGCCTGCGGTTCGAGCGTGCGGCTGCGCCGCCCGCGCCGGCTCGCCTGCGGCGACCCGGCATCCGGCCGTCCCTCGAGCATGCAGCCCCGAAAAGCCGAAAGATCCCACGGCCACGGGGGCCGCAGGACCTCTCTTGTATATCGGGACGGCCGGATTCGAACCGGCGACCCCCTGAACCCCATTCAGGTGCGCTACCGGACTGCGCCACGTCCCGTGACCGCGGAAAACATAACCGGTTCTTCGAGTTGCGCTCAAGCCCGACCTGACCGGCTGTTTCCTCGCAAACATATGGCGACGGAGCGTTCGCAAAGCCGCTTCCGGACGCCGCTTTCAGGGTTGACACTCTCTCCTGGCCATGGGTATACTTTGGGCCTCATTGCGGGGTGGAGCAGTCTGGTAGCTCGTCGGGCTCATAACCCGAAGGTCGCGGGTTCGAATCCCGCCCCCGCTACTTGTCCGAAACGCCGCCGGGTTGGCGGCGTTTGCCACGTATAAGGAAGCCGTGGAGGCAGGTGAGCGATGACGAGCCAGCCGATTTCGCGTGCGGGGCAGAGCCTCGTGGCGAGCGCTCGTCGCGTTCGCTTCTGGACGGTTGCGGACACGTGGAGCCCGTCTAGACGGGCGGGCGCGGAGCGCCGGTAGCACCGGCCGACTCCGGGAGACCCGCCCGCGCCGGAGCACCGGCCGGGCGGTTTTTTGTCGGGCCAGGTAGCTCAGTTGGTAGAGCACGTGACTGAAAAT
Source organism: Longimicrobiales bacterium (assembly GCA_046704285.1). GTDB lineage: Bacteria > Gemmatimonadota > Gemmatimonadetes > Longimicrobiales > Gaopeijiaceae > SZUA-318. Next base: position 3,450 of record JBJKSF010000087.1, read on the forward strand.
CACGGTGTCGGCAGTTCGATTCTGCCCCTGGCCATGCTCCCGGCCGATCGGGGAGTGGTTTGCGGGACAGAGGTCCGTAGCTCAATTGGTAGAGCACCGGTCTCCAAAACCGGCGGTTGGAGGTTCGAGTCCTCCCGGGCCTGTGCGGACGGGGACATCGGCCCCCATGGTCTAACGGCTAGGACACCACTCTTTCAAGGTGGAGGCCGGGGTTCGATTCCCCGTGGGGGTATGGGTCGTGCGATGGCTCGCTAGGGGGCTGTAGCTCAGCTGGTTAGAGTGCCGGTCTGTCACACCGGAGGTCGCGAGTTCGAGTCTCGTCAGCCCCGCTGAACGGTAGTCGGTTGATTGACAGAAGGAGCTGGTCGGTGACGCGCAGCGTCCGGGTGGCTTCCAAAGGGTCGTGAAGGGGCCGTAGCTCAGTTGGGAGAGCGCTTGAATGGCATTCAAGAGGTCAGGGGTTCGATTCCCCTCGGCTCCATGGTTGGCCGGGTCGCGCGATCCGGTGGTCAGCGCGGGGCTCGGGTGGCGGAATTGGCAGACGCGCAGGATTCAGGATCCTGTGGGGGCAACCCCGTGAGGGTTCGAGTCCCTCCCCGAGCATCATCCCAAGCCTGTGCGTGCGGCTCCCCCGGGAGTCTCTGCCTGGTGTCGCTGGAACCGGCCGACGTCTTCGAGGATCGCCCACGTGCTGGAATTGGTAGACAGGCTGGTTTGAGGGACCAGTGCCGGCAACGGCGTACAGGTTCGAGTCCTGTCGTGGGCACTCGCTTGGGAGAAGTGGACGGTGTGCGCGCCCGTAGCTCAATTGGATAGAGCGTCTGACTACGGATCAGAAGGTTGGGGGTTCGAGTCCCTCCGGGCGCACTCGGGATCTCGAGGATCGAATCGAAGTCGGGCGCGTAGCTCAGTTGGTTAGAGCGCTACGTTGACATCGTAGAGGTCAGAGGTTCGAGTCCTCTCGCGCCCATGTCCGGAATCCGGGGCCGTAGCTCAGTTGGGAGAGCGCTTGAATCGCACTCAAGAGGTCAGGGGTTCGACTCCCCTCGGCTCCACTGAAACGGAGGTGTCAGGGTCGCCACCATAGCTCAGATGGTAGAGCACGTCACTCGTAATGACGGGGTCGTCGGTTCGATTCCGACTGGTGGCTCTCACAGGCGGAGACGGCCCCACCGGAGCCCGACCGTCGCATTGCCCCGTGGTGTAACTGGCAACACGTCTGACTCTGGATCAGAAGAGTCCAGGTTCGAGCCCTGGCGGGGCAACTGACTTGGAGGGATGGCCGAGTGGCTTAAGGCGGCGCCCTGCTAAGGCGTTGGGTCTTTGACCCGCGTGGGTTCGAATCCCACTCCCTCCGTTTGACGAGCACAGGGTGTCGGTGGGGTTCGAACCCACACGAGCTCCGAAGGAGATCGTAGGGTGGGTTCGGGCCGAGCGTCGGAGAGGGTGGTGCGCGAAGCGCCCGGAGAGGGTGGTTCGCGAGGCTTGCGAGCGGAGCGAGCAACATCCCACTCCCTCCGTTTGACGAGCACAGGGTGTCGACGGGGTTCGAACCCGCACGAGCTCCGAAAGGAGATCGTAGGGTGGGTTCGGGCCGAGCGTCGGAGAGGGTGGGCGCGGCGTGGAGGTGCCATCGCGCCAGGCCGCCATGCGGTTGGACGGGTGGCCGAGCGGCTTAAGGCGCACGATTGGAAATCGTGTGGGCGAAAGCCCGCGTGGGTTCGAATCCCACCCCGTCCGTCGGAGGAGACCGATGAGGTGATGAGGGTTCGAACCCACACGAGCTCCGAAGGAGATCGTAGGGTGGGTTCGGGCCGAGCGCCGGACGGGTGGTGCGCGAAGCGCCCGGGAGTGGTGGTTCGCGAGGCTTGCGAGCGGAGCGAGCAACATCCCACCCCGTCCGTCGGAAAGGACCTGATGAGGTGAACGAGTAGGGACGTCGTCGCGGGGCGTGGCTCAGTCCGGTAGAGCGCTGCGTTCGGGTCGCAGAGGTCCCCGGTTCGAATCCGGGCGCCCCGATTGGAAGTCGAAGACCGCTTCGGCGATGGGAGGTCGCGATGCCGTCCCTCGGTCCCACGGCGGGAGTCGAGTCCGCCCGGACGTCGCGGCTGCTCCGCCGTCGACCGTCCGGGCGTCGTCGTCTGGAGCGCTGGCAGAATGGTAATGCACTCGCCTCGAAAGCGAGCGCCCGAAAGGGCTTGGGGGTTCGAGTCCCTCGCGCTCCGTGCATGACCGAAGGGCCCCCCGGATCCTCGTGATCCGGGGGGCCCTTTTTTTTCGTCGTCCCCGGGGGGACGGCCGCTCCCGTCAGTCCGCCTCCGCCAGCCCCAGCTCCGGCTCTTCGACCGTGCCCTGCACCGTGTGGCGCGTGAACCAGCGTGCTCCCGAGTGCTGGAGTTGGTCCAGGTAGGTGTAGACCACGGGCGTGACGTAGAGGGTCACGAACTGGCTGAAGGCCAGCCCGCCCACCACCGCGATCCCCAGCGGACGCCGGGACTCGGCGCCCGCGCCCGTGCCGAGAGCGATCGGCAGCGTCGCCATGAGCGCGGACATCGTGGTCATCATGATCGGGCGGAACCGCACGCTGCACGCCTGCAGGATCGCGTCCTTCGGTGACCTGCCTTCCTCGCGCTCGGCCGCCAGCGCGAAGTCGATCATCATGATCGCGTTCTTCTTCACGAGGCCGATCAGCATGATGATCCCGACGAAGGAGTACACGCTCAGCTCGGTGTGGAAGACCCAGAGGGTGAGCAGTGCTCCGAACGCCGCGAACGGCAGGCCCGAGAGGATCGTGATGGGATGGATGAAGCTCTCGTACAGGATGCCCAGCACCGTGTAGATGACGAACACGGCGAGGGCGAGGAGCAGGAAGAGTCCCTGCTGCGTGTCCTGGAACGCCTGCGCGGTTCCGGAGAACCGCGTGGTCACCGAGGCGGGGAGCACGTCCTGCGCCGCCTTCTCCACCGCGGACACGGCGTCGCCCAGGGAGACGCCCTGCGCGAGGTTGAACGACAGTGTCACCGAGGGCACCTGGCCCGAGTGGTTGACCGCCACCGGCCCCACGCCCTTGGTGAGGGTCGCGACCGAGCTGAGCGGCACCAGCGCGCCCGTGTTGGACTGGATGTAGAGCATGTTCAGGGCCGCGACGTCCATCTGGTACTTCGGCTCGAGCTCCATGATCACCCAGTACTCGTTGTTCTGGGTGAAGATCGTGGACACCTGCCGGGACCCGTACGCGTCGTACAGCGCCGACTCGATCTGATTGGCCGTGACGCCCAGCGCCGAAGCCCGCTCCCGGTTGATGTTCACCTCGACCTCGGGGTTGCCCATCTTCAGGTCGGAGGTCACCTCGGTGAGCTGGGGCATGGCGAGCAGCTTCTGCTCCAGGGCCCGGGAGCTCGCGTACAGCGTGTCGATGTCGGGGCTCTCCATCGTGAACTGATAGAGGCTCTGCGAGTACCGCCCTCCGATGCGGATCGGTGGGGGATTCTGCATGAAGACCCGGATCCCCGTGACGCCATTGAACTTGCTGCTCAGCTCCCGCATCACCGCGTCCACGCCCAGCCGCTCGTTGCGGGGCTTCAGGTGGATCGTGAAGCGGCCCGTGTTCTCCGACCCGCCTCCCACGAACGCCATGTAGGCTTCGACGTTCGGGTCCTTGGCGATGATGCTGTCGATCTCCTGTGTGTGTCGCACCATCGAGCTGAACGAGATTCCCTCGGCCGCTTCCGTGGAGCCGGAGATGCTCCCGTTGTCCTCACTCGGGAGGAAGCCCTTCGGCACCACGACGAAGAGTCCCGCCGTGGCCACCAGGATCACCCCGGAGAACACGATCGTCGCGCGCCGGTGCTCCATGACCACGGCCAGGCTCCGCTCGTACGCGTGCAGCACCCGGTCGTACACGCGCTCCGACCACTCGTATGCCTTCCCGTGCCGGGTCGTCTTGCTCGCGCGCAGGAAGCGGCTGGCGAGCATCGGCGTGAGCGTCAGCGACACGACGCCCGACACGAGGATCGCGACGCCGATCGTCACCGCGAACTCGTGGAAGAGCCGCCCGAGGATGCCGCCCATGAACAGGATCGGGATGAACACGGCCGTGAGCGACAGCGTCATCGACAGGATCGTGAAGCCGATCTCCCGGGCGCCGTCGAACGCCGCCTGCATCGCCGTCTTTCCCATCTCCAGGTGCCGGACGATGTTCTCGAGCATGACGATGGCATCGTCCACGACGAACCCGACGGACAGCGTAAGCGCCATCAGGGAGAGGTTGTCGAGACTGTACCCCATGAGGTACATGACCGAGAACGTCCCCACGATGGACATGGGGAGCGCCAGGCTCGGGATGATCGTGGCGGATATGTTCCTCAAGAAGAGGAAGATCACCATCACGACGAGGCACAGCGTGAGCAGGAGCGTGAACTTCACGTCCTGCACCGACTGCTCGATCGACACCGAGCGATCGTAGAGCAGGCTGATGTCGACGCCCGCCGGAATCTGGCTCTCGAGCGTCTTGACCTGCTTCCGAACGGCGTCGGCCACCTTCACCGTGTTGGTTCCGGGCTGGCGCTGGATGGCCAGGATGATGCCGGGCTTGCCGTTGAACCAGGAGATGCTCTTGTCGTCCTGGATGCTGTTCAGGACCTTGCCCAGGTCGCCGAGATAGACGGGGGCGCCGTTCCGGTACGTGACCACCAGCTTGCGGTATGCCGCCGCGTCCTGGAGCTGCCCGTTCGCCTGCACCTGGTAGGCGCGGTCCGGCCCCCACAGCACGCCGGAGGGGAGGTTGACGTTCCCTTCGGAGATCGCGTTCGCCACCTGGTCGATGCCGATCCCGCGCTGCGCCAGCGCGGAGGGGTCGAGCTGAACGCGCACGGCGTACTTCCGCGCACCGTACACCGACACCTCCGCGACGCCCGACACCGTCGAGATGTGCTGGGCCAGCACGGTCTCGGCGTACTCGTCGAGCTGCGACATCGGCATCGAGTTCGTGGTCAGCGCATAGAACAGGATCGGGAAGGCGGTGGGGTTCTGCTTCCGCATCGAAGGCGGCTGGATCCCCTGCGGCAGCTGACGCAGGGCGCTGCTGATGGCGGATTGAACGTCCTGCGCCGCACCGTCGATGTTGCGGCTGAGCACGAACTGGAGCGTGATGTTCGTGGAGCCCAGCGTGCTCTGCGACGTCATGTCGGAGAGGCCCGGGATCGTCGCGAACTGCTTCTCGAGAGGCGTCGCCACGGCGGCGGCCATCGTTTGCGGATCGGCCCCGGGCAGGGACGCCGACACCGAGATGGTCGGGAAGTCGACGTTCGGGAGGTCGTTCACCGGCAGGAGCTTGTATGATGCGATCCCGAAGATCAGGATGGCCACCATGACCAGCGTGGTCATGACCGGCCGGCGGATGAACAGTCCCGAGATGCTCATCGGAGTGCTCCGCCGGTATTCGATCCGGACACGGCCCCCGCGTTCTTGATCATCACCGAGGCCCCCTCGAACAGGCGCGACTGCCCGTCGACGACGACCGTCTCACCGGGCCTCAGGCCCTTGCTGACGACCACGTCGTTGCCGACGCTGCGCTCGACCACGACGGCCCTGCGCTCGGCCTTGTGGGCCGAGTCCACCACGAAGACGAAGCTGCCGTTCTGCTCCGTGACCGGGGCCGACGACGGGATGATCACCGCGTTCTTCTGGACGTAGAGCTGGAGCCGCGCCCGCACGTACTCGTTCGGCCACAGCTCCCGGTCGGCGTTCGCGAAGCGCGCCTTCAGGAGGACGGTACCGGTCAGGGTGTCCACGGCGTTGTTCACGAACGTGAGCTTGCCCTGCTCGGCGCCGGCGGAGTCTCCCTCGACCGGATCGACCGTGACCTCCAGGGTGTCGCGCCTGCCGTACTCCTGGACGAGCGGCAGGATGCTGCCCGGAATGGAGAAGCGCACGAGGATCGGGTGGATCTGGTTGATGATCACCAGCGGGCTTGCGGAGTTCGCCACGACCAGGTTGCCGACGTGTGCCAGCAGCGAGCCGGTGCGGCCGGCGATGGGCGCCCTGATGACCGTATAGGAGAGGTTGAGCTGGGCGCTCTCCACGGCCGCGCTGTCGGCCTTCACGACCGCGGCCTGGGCGCTCGCCGTGGCCATCGCCTGGTCGGCCTGGGACTGCGTGACGTAGTCCTCCGCGACGAGCTTCCGGTAGCGCTGGGCATCCCGCTCGCTGTTCTCCGCCTGCGCCGCATCGCGGGCGAGGTTCGCCTGGGCCTGGGCGAGCGCCGCCTGGTACGGGCGGGGATCGATGTGGAAGAGCGGTTGCCCCTGTACGACGTCCTGTCCCTCCGTGAAGTCGACGGACAGGATGACGCCGCTCACCTGGGGCTTGACGGCGACGGTCTGCATGGGCTCGACCTGTCCGTCGGCGCTCACGACGTAGGGTGCCGGACCCTCCTCGACGGTCGCGACCGTCACCGGGACGGGCGGCCGCTTCGGTGGCCCCGACGAGCCCCCGCAGGCGCTCGCGGCGAGCAGGATACAGGCGGCCGCAGCCCGGGGAAGCCTCGGGACCCGGCGGAAAATGGTCGGATCGGTGCGCATGGTCGAAAGCCTACCGGGGCGAAGCGCCCGTGGAGTCGGGGGAGACGGCGAGGTCCGCCGAGCCGTCGACGCCCAGCACGCCGACGTCGTGCGAGAGCTGGGCGAGTGACGCGAGCCAGTTCCAGCGCGCCTGGCTCTGCTGGGCCCGCGCGCTGGCCAGAGCTTGCTGTGCGGTGAGGAGGTCGATGATGGTTCCGACCCCCTGCTGGTAGCGGCCCCGGGCCACCTGCTCCGACTGCTCCGCGCTGGCCAGCAGGTCGTCCGTGGTGTGCGCGAGCTGGGTGGCGGTCCGCAGCGCGTAGTAGGAGGTGAACACCTGTTGGATCACTTGCTGGCGCAGGCCCTCGGCCTGGGCCTGGCTGGCGCGCGCGTTCGCCCGGGCGGCCGCGGTCGCGTACAGGTCCGTGCCGCCGTCGAAGATCGGAACCGAGAGCGAGAGGGACAGGCTGTAGTTGCCTCCGCTGAACTGGGAGACGTCGGAGTAGGTCTGGCCCCCGGTCCCGGTCAGCGAGAGCGACGGGAAGGACTGTGACCTGGTCGCTCGCTCCGTGGCCCGGGCTCCCTGCGCCCGCGCCTCGGCCGCCGCCAGGTCGGGCCGGCTCTGCACGGCCCGCTCGATCAGCGAGTCCACGCTCTCGGTCACCGGACCCACCGGGGTGGAGTCGGCCGGAGGAGCGACGTCGAAGGGGACGTTGGCCGGGAGTCCCATGGACACGGCGAGGGTCGCTTTGGCCGCCTGGAGCGTGCCCTCGGTCTGCTCGACCGTGAGGCGCGCCTGCGAGAGCGCCGTGCGCGCCTGGAGCACGTCCGCGATCGTCGCCAGGCCCACGTCGTGCTGGTGCTGGGCGGACTCCAGGTTGGCCTGGGCCTCCTTCACCGAGGCCTGGTCGGCCGCCAGCAGGGCCTGCTCGGCCATGTACCCGAAGTACGCCTGCTCGGCCTGGAGCACGGTGTTCTGGATCACGGCGTCGTGGTTGAACCCGGCCGCGAACAGGCCCTCCTTCGCAGCCTCCCGCGCCCCGGAGCGACCTCCGACGTCGAACAGCAGGTACGACAGGGTCACACTCGGAGACACCTGGTTGCGCAGGCCGCCGAAGCGCACGTTGCTCGCCACCTGCTTGTTCGACACGGCCGTGGCTCCGACCGAGATCGTGGGAAACAGCGCACCCCGCTGCTCGCCATAGACGTCGGCCGCGGCGCGGGACTGGAGCCAGGCCGCGCGCGTCGCCGGATTGTCGCGCAGCGCCAGGGCCACGACCTTCGCGAGCGTCAGGTGCTCGGCGATCTGCACGAGCTCGGGCGGCAGGCTCGCGGTCGAGGAGGTCACCGGCTTGGCCGGGGCCGGTCGGGCCTCGGGCGGAGGCGTCCAGGCCTGGTGGGGAGAGGGCGCCGCGCCGGGCATGCCGGCGACGCCCGGAGGCCCGGGGGCGCAGGCGGCCGCCAGAACGGCGAGCAGTGCGAGCGCCGTTCCGAGGACGGCCCTGTGCCGGCCCGGGTGCTCCTGGGTGTGGGTGCTCCGCATGCGGGTCTTCCTCAAAGACAGAAACGACCGGCGCCGTGCCGGCTCCGGTCCGCCGCTTCGACTGGGGGTGACAGCCGGTCCGTAGGACACCCGAAACGGGTCGAGTGTTGGGACATCAGGACGCGCCGTGTGCCCCCAGAGCGTGGAAGAGGTAGGTGACCTTCACGAAGAACGTGTCGCTCGTCCGCGTCAGGTCGTTGAAGGCCAGCCCGGTGGGCTCCGCGCTCGTGTTCCCGTAGCCCGCGAAGAACTCCGTGAAGGGCGTCGGGCGGTACGAGAAGAGCCAGTTGGCCTGCAGGACGTTCGACACGCTCGCCACCGAGGGCGAATACTCGCCCGCGCTGTTCCGGATCAGCAGGATCTGCCCGGTGCGCGGGTCGCGGAGCGGCCTCCGGTCGTTGGCCGTGTACTGGCCGATCAGCCGTACGAAGATCGAGGGCGTGATCTGGTACGCGACCCTGAGGTACGGGATGCGGGTGTAGAGCGTGCGCGTTCCGTCGCTGAGGCGCGTGTACTCGCTGCTCTGGTAGGTGGCGTCCACGCGCAGGTGGGGGGTCGGACGGCCCTCCAGGTTCAGGGTGTAGTCCACCCTGCGGATGCGCGACGTCTCCAGGAAGTCCACGGTGTGGCCCGCGTTGACCGAAGCGGACGCCGAGAAGGTCTGGAACTGCGGGGTGGAGACGCTCACCTCCGTCATGAGCGTCGTGATCCGGGGCGACGGCACGAACGGTACCGGAGCCTGCGGCGTGCCGGTGAAGTCCGAGCTGTAGGCCGCCGGGTCGAACGCGTAGCTCTCCAGCGTCGGGGTGACCCCGACCTGCCAGCCTCCCCGGAGCGTGACCTGGGCCTCCGCCCCCACCTGGTCCTCGAGCGGCGCTTGCGTCCTGAAGAAGTCCTGGTACGTCCATATGGAGCTGGTCGAGCCACGGAGCTGGAACTGCTCGGCCAACGCCCGGGGCGCGCCGTACAGCGTCAGCCGATCCTCGGTCCGGAACTGGACCATGTCGGTCCGCTGCACGAAGCCGTTGTCCGCCGCGAAGTCCTGCCCGATCCCGAGCAGCGCGTAGTCGAACCCGAACCGCCGTCCCGTCCCGTCCAGCACCGCGTTCCACATCGGGGCCCACTGGGTCGGCCCCCCCTGGCTCGTCGCGCTCGTCACGGCCTGCAGCTGGGCGTAGTACTTGCCTCCGAAGACGTAGTGCACGTCCGCGTCCATGACCCGGTTGGCCCGGCCCCCTCCCACGCGCTCGCTCCACAGCAGTCCCGCCGTGGACTGGCCGTCGAAGGTCCGTGCGAGCCTTACGATGTCGACCAGCGGGCGCTGCCCGTCGGGGGTGGTGCTGCCGTCGTCGAGCGCGGCCAGCACCGCGACGTCCGTCTGCCCGACCCTCCCGGTGAGCTTCGTGGCCGCCAGCGGCTGCACGATCCTGCGGGTGTAGATCAGCGTGTTGGGGACGTTGAACTTGTTCATCCCCTCGGTGAAGAACGGACGCTTCTCGGGATAGTAGACGGCGAAGCGCTCGTCGGGGGCGATCTGCGTGGCGTCCGCCTCCACCTGGGAGAAGTCCGGAAGCGCGGTCCCGTTGAGCACGAAGTTGCTTCCCATGGCCCAGCGCACGTTGCCGCCGAGGCGGGGCTTGTCCCCGTAGGCCCAGCTCCGGAACGAGGGATCGCAGCACGGCTTGCCCGTCACCGTGTTGGTGAGCTCGGGGTTGAGGTCCACCACCTGCCCGTGGTGCATGCCGGTGAGGCCGACCAGAAGCCCTTCCTGGTTGATGAACGAGGCGGCCGCCCGCCGCACCGGCGTCCACGTCTCCTTGTAGCCGCTGTACTGGACGATGCGCTCGATCTGGATGCCCCAGTCCTGGACCGACTTCGTCGGGTAGTGCAGGCTGCTGAAGGGGATGCGGATCTCCACCTGGTAGCCCCAGGGCGTCAGATGGCCCTTCGACTTCCACAGGAAGTCCTCGCTCAGGTCGACCTGCCCGGGTCCCACGTGCGAGCCGGGGTTGAAGCCTCCGGTCTCGTCCATGGTGCCGTCGGCCTGGATCCCGAGCGGGTTGACGATGAAGACGTACGCGTGGTTCCGCACGTTGTACGTATCCAGCATGATCTCGACGTTGTCGTTGCTGCTGACGTTGTCCCGGTTGGCGAGCGTCGCCACGACCGGGCCTCCCTGCTGGAACGCCTCGATGCCGAAGTAGATGGCCTGGTGGGAGTACCAGACGAGCACCCGCGTCGAGTCGGGGGCCGGTCGCCCGTCCACCGGCTGATACTCGGAGAAGCCGTCGAGCACCGCGGCGTGGCGCCACATCGGCTCGTCCAGGTTCCCGTCGATGACGGCCGCTTGCTGGAACGAAGGGATGTGGACGGTCGTTTGGCCCTTTCTGCCGTCGTGCGCGGCCGGGGAGGGCGCGGCCGCGACGAGCTGGAGGGCGCTGAGCAGGGCGAGAAGCATAGTCCGGTAATATGGGTGAGATCGGCCCGAAGGGGGACCGGCGACGAGCAGCCGGGAGGGGGCCCGTCCGGCCCCTCGGCGGGCCGGGCTCGGCGCCGGTGGCCCGAAGGAGAAAGAGAGCCCCTCAGGGGATGCGCAGCGCCCGGAACGCGGAGAGCCCCGCGTAGTAGCCGCGCATGGTCCACCCGAAGGGGCCGCCGAGCAGCTCCAGGAGCGAGCGGACGTCGAGCAGCGGCGTGAGCGCCACGAGCCAGAAGCGCGTCCTGCGCTCGGGGATCGGCGCGAGGAATGCGGGAAGGAGGAGCACGTACCAGAACTGTGCGAGCGTGCTCAGCTTGATCAGGAGCAGGAACCCGATCGCGGCCACGTACGCGACCGGCTCGCGGGACTTCCACGCGCGCCATCCGAGGAACGCGAGCGCACCCCAGGTGGTGAGGGCGTCGCACGCGACGAGCCATCCCGGGTTCCAGCCGAACAGCCTTCGCGCGGCGAGGTTCCAGTAGTACGGGTTGTAGTGCAGGGTGCCGAAGGTGCTGCGCACGGCGTCGACCACGGGATAGAAGAACGACAGGGCCGCCGTGGGCAGCAGCGCGAGCAGGAACGCGGCAGCGGCGCGGGGCAGCACGTCGGGACCCTCGCGACGGGCCTCCAGCACGAACCACGGCAGCAGCAGGACGGCGGTGAGCTTCACCTGCACGGCGAGCGCCAGCAGGGCGAAGGCTCCCGGCTTGCTCCGGCGCAGGAGGAGCAGCGCGCTCAGCATGAACAGCGCCTGCAGCGGCTCGAACTGGCCCTCGCGGGAGACCCACCAGATCGAGACCGGCGAGGCCCAGTAGAGGAGGCCGAGCCAGCGGCTTCCGGTCACCCGGGCGAGCAGCCACGCGTTCACGCCCTCGACGGCGGTGAGCGCGAGCTTCGCGGCGAAGAGCGTGGGCGAGACCGCCGCCACGGCGATGAAGAAGAAGAGCGCGACCGGAGGATAGTTGTACGGCGCGTTCGCCCAGCTCACGTGGGCGAGATGCGGGTCGAGCCGCGCGAGCGGCACGCCGGCGCTGGAGAGCCCGTCCTTGAGCGCGAAGAGCCCGTAGAGGATGTGACGCGGCAGGTCGCCCGTGTTGACGGGCAGGAGCGTGCAGAACCGCAGGCGCACGACGGCGACCAGCGCCGCGGCGACGGCGAGGAGCAGCCCCCTCGAGAGACGGACGTGCGCCCCCGCCGCTTCGGGGGACGGGACCTCGGGCTGGACGTCGTGCAGCGGGGCCTCCGGGCTCGGCGGTGGTCTCGGTGGTCTCGGTGGTCGATACGGACGGTGCCGCGTGGGCAATGTACGGCACCCGCGCCGTGGACGCCCCGGGGCGTTGCCGTCATCTTCCTGCCAGCCCGCTTCGCGCCGACGCCGCGTACAACTCCGCCCCGTGACCCAGCGACGCTCCGCCCGCTCGATCTTCCGCTTCTGGGTACCTCTCGCCGCGACCTGGCTGATGATGGCGGTGGAGGGGCCCTTCCTCGCGGCCGTCATCGCGCGCCTGCCGGACGAGAAGTACAACCTGGCGGCCTACGGCGTGGCCTTCGCGTTCGCGGTGCTCACCGAGGCGCCCGTGATGATGCTGATGAGCGCCGCGACCGCCCTCGTCCAGGACGGCGAGAGCTACCGCAAGCTGCGCAACTTCTCGCGCGCGCTCGGAGCGGGAGGGACGGCGCTCGTGCTGCTGTTCCTCACGCCGCCCGTATACCACTGGCTGATGGTCTCGGTCATCGCCCTGCCGGAGGGCGTGGCGCGGCTCGCCTACGGGGCTCTGTGGTTCTTCCTGCCGTGGCCGGCCGCGATCGGCTACCGGCGCTTCCTCCAGGGCGTGCTCGTCCGGTCGCACAAGACGCGCCTGGTGGCCATGGGCACGGTCGTGCGCCTCCTGACGATGGCCACGACCGGGCTCGCGGGGGTGTTCCTCCTGAAGATCCCCGGCGCGTGGGTGGGCACGCTGGCGCTCGCGGCCGGCGTGTGCGCCGAGGCCGCGGCGGTGCGGGTCATGGCGGCGCCGACGATCCACGAGATGCTGGCGGTGGCCGCGAGCCCGGAGTCGACCGGGGGCCTCAGCTACCGCCACATCGCGCACTTCTACTACCCGCTCGCGCTGACGTCGCTGATGGGGCTCGCGGTCCAGCCGATGCTCACGTTCTTCATGGGCCGGGCGCCCGAGCCGGTGGACTCGCTCGCGGTCTTCCCGGTGGTGCAGGCGCTCTCGTTCATCTTCCGCTCGATGGGCCTGAGCTTCCAGGACGCCGCGATCGCGCTCGTCGGCGACCGGCACGAGCACTTCCCCGAGATGAAGCGCTTCACGCTCGGGCTCGGCATCGCGGCCGCCACGGGCATCGGCCTCGTGGCGTTCACGCCTCTGACGCACGTGTGGTTCGGGACGATCTCCGGGCTCACGCGCGAGCTCCAGGCCGTCGCGCTGGTCCCCACCCGCGTCATCGTCCCGCTGCCGGCGCTCACGATGCTCCTCGCGCTGCAGCGCGCCGTCCTCATGAAGACGCACCGGACGCATCCCATCACGATCGCCACCGCGACCGAGGTGAGCGTGATCGCCGTGGTGTTCCTGACGCTCGGGTGGGGTCTGCGCGTGGCGGGGGCCACGGCGGCCTTCACGTCCTTCACGGTGGGGCGGGGAGCGGCGAACCTCTACTTGATGCCGCGCGTGCGGAAGGTGCTCCGCGCGAGCCGCTCGGACGGGTCGTCCTGAGCCGTCCCGTCGGCATCGAGGCGCACGAGCCCCCGCGGCTCCGGTCTCGGCGCGAACGCCACGCCCGGTCCGTCACCGCCGTGGCGCGCGAGCACGCCGTGCATCGCATCCGCGACGGCCGCCGCCGCCGCCGGCTCGCACAGCGCCAGCAGGCCGGAGCCGCTTCCCGAGATCGTGACGCCCCATG
>JBJKSF010000088.1:0-5199 GCA_046704285.1 Longimicrobiales bacterium
CCAGGAGAAGATCCTGCACGCGGGAGGACTCGAGCCGGGCCGGGTGCGGAGGGGGTGAGGACCGAAGCGGGGCGCCGCGCTCCGCTCAGCGCCAGGATGCGATCGTGAAGAGCTTCTTCGACTTCTCGGAGCGCTACGGCACCCGCGCGGGCGGCTACCGCGACCTCATGAGCCGGCAGGTGCGCCACGTCCTCCTGGTGTCCTCCCTCTACGAGTCGTTCATCCTCGCCGAGGACGGCCACCTGTACGAGCACGTACTGGGCGAGTTCCTGGAGGCGGGCTCCCGCGAGCCGCCCGACCTCACCCGCGTCTCGTCCGGCCGCGAGGCGCTCGGTCTGCTCTCCGCGGGGTCACGGCCCGTCGACCTCGTGGTCACGAGCCCGCACGTCGGCGACATGGACGGGGTGGAGCTCTCCAAGGCGATCGCCGGGGAGGGCCTCGAGGTGCCGGTGGCGATGCTCGCGTACGACCGCGAGGAGCTGCGCCCCTTCCAGGCGCGCCAGGACAAGGGCGGCATCGTGGCCGCGTTCGTCTACCAGGGCGACGCCCGCATCCTCATGGCCATCGTCCAGGCCGTCGAGGACCGCCTCAACGTCGAGCGCGACACGGCGATCGGCGTGCCGGTCTTCCTCGTCGTCGAGGACAACGTCCGCTTCTACTCCGCGTTCCTCCCCGTCGTCTACAGCGAGGTCCAGCACCTCTCCGACTCGGCGCAGATCGAGGCGGGCAACCGCCTGCAGCGCATCATGCGCATGCGGGCCCGCCCCAAGATCCTGCTGGCCACCACGTACGAGGCGGCCTACGAGGACTTCCTGCGCTACCGCGGCGCCATCATGGGCGTCTTCTCGGACATGCAGTTCTCGAAGGGCGGCCGACCCCATCCCGACGCGGGCCGGGAGCTCGTGCAGGCCATCCGGGAGCTGCAGCCCGAGATCCCGGTCGCGCTGCAGTCCTCGCACGAGGAGAACCGCGGCGTCGCCGAGGAGCTGCGCGTGGGCTTCCTCCTCAAGAACTCGCCCGACTTCCTCCACCAGCTGCGGCGCTACCTGTCCGAGCACCTGTTCTTCGGGGACTTCGTCTTCCGCGACCGGAACGACAAGGAGATCGACAGGGCACCGGACCTGAAGGCACTCGTGCGCAAGCTGCGCACGGTGCCCGCCGAGAGCGTGGCCCACCACGCGGTACGCCACGACTTCTCACGCTGGCTCCGGGCGCGGGCCGAGTTCGGTCTGGCGGCCAAGCTGCGGCCTCGCCTGCTGGAGGACTACCCGTCCGTCGAGGCGCTGCGCGACAGCCTGGTGCGCGATCTGGACCGGTACCGCAGGGAGCGCAATCGGGGCACCGTGAACCCCTTCCGCAGCGAGCTCTTCGACGGAGAGGAGGGCATCGTGCAGATCGGAGGAGGCTCGCTCGGCGGCAAGGGCCGCGGCCTCGCCTTCGCGAGCCGCCTCCTGGACGAGGTGCGCCTGTCGGAGCGCTTCCCCGACGTCCACATCACGGTGCCCGCCGCCGTGGTGCTGGGCACCGGTGTCTTCGACGAGTTCCTGGACGGCAACGACCTGCGCACGTTCGCGCTGCAGAGCGAGGACGAGCGCGAGACGCTCTCGCGCATCCTGGCTGCGCCCCTGCCCGGGGACGTCGTGAAGGCGCTCCGGCGCGTGGTGTCGGTGTTCCGCACGCCCATCGCCGTGCGCTCGTCGAGCCTCCTCGAGGACTCCCCCCAGCAGCCGCTCGCGGGCATCTACGGCACCTGGATCCTGCCCAACGACTCCCGCGATGCGGACCACCGCCTGGAGCAGCTCGTCGACGCGGTCAAGCGGGTCTATGCCACCACGTTCGGACGCCGGGCCCGGGCGTTCCTGCAGGCCACCCCGTACCGCCTCGAGGAGGAGGCGATGGCGGTGATCGTCCAGCGCGTGGTCGGGGCGCGTCACGGCGATCGCTTCTACCCGCACCTGTCCGGCGTGGCGAGATCCCACAACTTCTATCCCACGCCGCCCGCCCGCCCGGAGGACGGAATCGCCGCCGTGGCCCTCGGCCTCGGCAAGACCGTGGCGGAGGGTGAGCCCTGCCTGCGCTTCGCCCCGCCGCACCCCGGCCACATCATCGACCACGGGTCGGTGGAGGGGGTGCTGCAGAGCTCCCAGAGGGAGTTCTGGGGGCTGCACCTCGGGGAGGAGCCGCCGCCGGAGGGGTGGAGGGTCGACGGGCCCCTCGTGCGGTACTCCCTGAAGGCCGCGGAGGAGGACGGGGTCCTCAGGGCGGTGGCCTCCACGTACTCGGCCGAGAACCATGCCGTGTACGACGGCATCGGCCGCTCGGGCGTGCGTCTGGTGACGCTCGCTCCGGTCCTGAAGCACGGCGTGTTCCCCTTGGCGGACATCATCCGGGAGCTGCTCATCCTGGGGATGGCGGGCACGCGCCTTCCCGTCGAGATCGAGTTCGCCGCCACCCTGCCGGGCGCCGGGCGAGAGGAGGCCGAGCTCGGCTTTCTCCAGCTGCGGCCGCTCGCGCACGTCCAGGAGGACGCCGACGTCGATCTCTCCTCGGTGGATCCGGCCCGGATCTTCTGCGAGAGCCCGGCCACCATGGGGCACGGCCGCATCGACACCCTGACGGACTGGGTAGTCGTCGACCGGAACGAGTTCGAGCGCGCGCGCAGCGCGGAGTGCGCGGAAGCCGTAGCCCGGATCAACGCGCGCCTGGCGGCTGAAGGGCGGGTCTACGGGCTCATCGGCGTCGGACGCTGGGGATCCAACGAGCCCTGGCTCGGCATTCCCGTCGCCTGGGAGGACATCTCGGGTGCCCGGGTCATCGTCGAGGCCGGCTTCAAGGACTTCCGCGTGAGCCCCTCCCAGGGCACGCATCTGTACCAGAACCTCGTCTCGCTGGGCGTGGCGTACTTCACGGTGAACGCGGACGCCGGCGAGGGCCATGTGGATTGGGGATGGCTGGCGGGCTGCCCCGAGGTGGAGCGCCGCGGGCCTGTGCGCCACATCCGGTTCGAGCGGCCGGTCGTGGCGATCCTGAACGGGCGCGAGCGCCGCGGCGTGCTGCTGCGCCCCGAATCCGACGGATGAGGATCGTCGCGGGGGTCTGGGCCGGCGAGTCGCTGCACTCCCCGGGAGGGCGCGTGCGGCCGACCTCGGAGTCGGTGCGGGCCGGATGGCTCGACCTGCTCGAGCCGTACCTGCGGGGCGCCCGCGTGCTCGACCTGTTCGCGGGCTCGGGTGCCCTCGGGCTCGAGGCGCTCTCGCGCGGAGCGGCGGCGGCCGACTTCGTGGAGAACGGGCCGGCGGCGCTGCACGCGCTCAAGGCGAACGTCGCCAAGTGCCGCAAGCGGTCGCGCGTGCGCATCCGCCTCTTCAAGAAGGACGCCGTGGCCTTCGCCGACGCCCTCGGGGCGGGCGCCTACGACGTCGTGCTGGCGGACCCGCCCTACGGATCGGCCAAGCTGGACAGGGTGGTGGCCCGTTGGCTCGCAGTGCCGTTCGGGACGATCCTCTCCGTCGAGCACGACGCCGCGCGGTCACTTCCCGCCGGGGGGGTCACGCGCGCGTTCGGGGACACGGCGGTCACGACGTTCGGCTGGAACGGGGCCGGCGCGATCCGCGGCGGGAAGCCTCGGGCGAGCCGCTCGTGAAGGAGGGTACAATCCAGGCCGAAACCCATCATCTTTCTAAGGCCCTCCCTCGCACCCTCCCCCCACATCCAACCAGGAACGGAATGCACCCATGGCTGCCTACGTGAAGAGCCTCATGGAGGAGGTGAAGGCCAAGAACCCGGCGCAGCCCGAGTTCCACCAGGCCGTGCAGGAGGTGGCGGAGTCGCTCGAGCTGGTGCTCGACCGGCGCCCCGAGTACCGCTCGGCGAAGATCCTGGAGCGGATCATCGAGCCGGAGCGCGTGATCATGTTCCGGGTGCCCTGGGTGAACGACCAGGGCGAGGTGCAGGTGAACCGCGGGTTCCGCATCGAGATGAACAGCGCGATCGGCCCCTACAAGGGAGGCCTCCGCTTCCACCCGTCGGTCACGCTGGGGTTGCTCAAGTTCCTGGCCTTCGAGCAGGTGTTCAAGAACGCGCTCACCACGCTGCCGATGGGCGGCGGGAAGGGGGGGTCGGACTTCGACCCCAAGGGGAAGAGCGACGGCGAGGTGATGCGCTTCTGCCAGAGCTTCATGACCGAGCTCTACCGGCACATCGGACCGAATACGGACGTGCCGGCCGGTGACATCGGCGTCGGGGGCCGCGAGATCGGGTTCCTCTTCGGCCAGTACAAGCGTCTGGCCAACGAGTTCACGGGCGTGCTCACCGGGAAGGGGCTGAACTGGGGAGGCTCCCTGATCCGGCCCGAGGCCACCGGTTACGGCGCGGTCTACTTCGCGGCGGAGATGCTGGGCACCCGCGGCGAGACCCTCGAGGGCAAGCGCTGCCTCGTGTCCGGGAGCGGCAACGTCGCGCAGTACACGGCGGAGAAGCTGATCGAGCTGGGCGCGAAGGTGCTCACGCTGTCCGACTCGAGCGGCTACATCTACGACGAGAAGGGCATCGACCGGAAGAAGCTCGCGTTCGTGATGGAGCTGAAGAACGAGCGGCGCGGCCGCATCTCGGAGTACGTCGACCAGTACAAGGACGCCGTCTACACGCCGGTGAAGGGCGGCCAGGACCACAACGAGCTCTGGAACCACAAGGCGGCCTGCGCCTTCCCGAGCGCGACCCAGAACGAGATCAACGCCAAGGACGCGCAGAACCTCCTGAAGAACGGCGTCTACGTGGTGTCGGAGGGCGCGAACATGCCGACGACGCCCGACGGGGTCGAGCTCTTCCTGGACAAGAAGATCCTGTACGGTCCCGGCAAGGCCGCGAACGCGGGTGGCGTGGCGGTCTCGGGGCTCGAGATGACGCAGAACAGCCAGCGCCTCGCATGGAGTCGCGAGGAGGTGGACCAGAAGCTGCACGGCATCATGAAGAACATCCACGCGCGCTGCATGACGGTGGCCGAGGAGTTCGGCACGCCGGGCAACTACGTGAACGGCGCGAACATCGGTGGCTTCCTGAAGGTCGCCGACGCGATGCTCGATCAGGGGGTCGTGTAGACGGTCGATGCTGCGTCGATCGTCCGCGCGCCGATCGCCGGTCGCCGCGTGACGCAAGGGGGGCGGGTCCCAGGGGGGCCCGCCCCTTCGCGCGGGTGGGGGG
>JBJKSF010000089.1:0-4225 GCA_046704285.1 Longimicrobiales bacterium
GCAGTCCTGCAGCGACCATGACGATTTTGGCTAAATAATTACGCCCCAATGGCTTAGAGCCGTTGGGGCGTTTCCGCAGGTGCGATGACCTGTGGAAGTCGGAGAGGACTCAGCCACGCGAAACCGCGGAACCAAGCGCCAAGTGGGTGCCCGGATGCCAGAGGTTGTGGTCCCTTCCGGACCCGGACCTGTGGGTCGTGCGGGTGAGCTCTCTCCCTCAAAGCCCGATCGCGAACACCCACAGAGTCCGGTGCAGCAGCCCGCTGCGCGTCAGCGCCACTGAGACGTGCGGGTTCCCGAATCCGAGCGAGAAGCCCCGGGTCGCCTTGATCGTGTAGTCGGTGACCGTGCCCCCACTGCCCCCGTAGTAGTACGGGCTGTCGTTGAGGAGCATGCCGATGTCGCCCTGAAGCTTGACCACGTGCAGGTTCACGTGGCCGCTCACCCTCCCGAACAGGGAGTGGTTCGGGTCGTCGTAGACGTTCCATCCCAGCATGACCGACACCGGGGCAGCGGACGGGCTGAAGGACGCCTGCAGCTCCCCCGTGTGGGCGCCCGTGGCCCGCGAGAAGTCGAAGAAGCCGCCGGACTCTGGGTAGTAGTAGTCCTGCAGCGTGAGATCCAGCTCTCCGGGACGCATTGTATACGCATAGCTGAGGTAGCTGTCGATCTCGCGGTAGCTGCCGTCGAAGGGCCAGGAAGCCCACACGCCCAGCGTCCAGTTGTTGTAGCCGACGTAGACCTCCGGCTGCACGTTGACCCGGTTGTTGAGCACGAGACCCCGCCATACATACTGGGACACCAGCTCGCCGTCGGCGCCGACCGACCACGGGGAGGACGAAGAGTCCTGCTGCGCCGCTCCGTTGCCAGGCAGACAGGCGCTCAGCGCAGCCGCGAGCAGGAGCCCGAGCCCGGATGAACGGCGAATCCGATAGGTCACGATGGGCCTCCTTGGGGGAGTGGGTGCGCCGGACGAACGAGAAGGATGGCGCCCGACAGGGTTCGTGGGAGTGCGAGGGGCATCTCCCGGGCGGCCTCCGCCGCCGGGAGATGCTTGACGAGGGAGAGCGAGCCCGACAGAGCCTCTGTCTCCTGCGAGCTGAAGGAGTGGATCACGCAGTAGTCGCCCTTCCTCACCGGGACGCCCGTGCCCGCCACGGTCCGGGCCTCGGCCGGGCCCGAGGCGGGACGGGTGAGCCAGGCCACCTGGAGGGCGGAGAAGTCGAACGCCTGCGAGACGGTCCGGGCGACGTCGTAGGGATCTCCCCCGCGCAGGCCGTGCCGCAGGGCGCGGTCGGCTGCGGCGGCCTGCACCGCGAGGTCGAGCGGCTCCGCGCCGGCGATCTCGCCCACCCACAGGACGGCGTGCGTCGGCGTCTCGGTCCAGCCGTGGAAGCATCCCGGAGGGAGCTTGCCGATCGGGCTGAAGCCGACGTCGAGGCCCGCCGGGGGCGGGGCGTCGACGAGCCGCGCCTCCTTGTACGAGCCGGCCATGCCCTGGCTGAGCTGGAAGGAGTCCCCGACCAGGAGCGCGCGCCGCCCGCGCGCGAGCACGTCGGACAGGATGCTCGCCATCGTGCCCAGCGTGTTCGAGAGATCCTGGACCTCTTTCACGCCGGACACCTGGACCGGGACCTTGTACTCACCGGCCGCCACGCTGGCGCCCACGCGGCCCAGTTCCTTCACCTGCCGCCCGATGCGCGCGGACAGGAACAGGGCCGCCGCGACCCCCAGCAGCGTCACCGCCAGGGCGAGGACCCCGAAGTCCCGGCGCAGCCGGTGCGTGATGCTCGCCATCCGGCTCGCGTCGACGAGCACCGCCACCGTCCCGCGTCGGTCCGCAGCGTTGTGGGGGGCGTAGATCGGCGCGGCCGCGACCATGACCGCCGGATAGGGGCCCCACGGCCGGACGCCGCCCAGCACCGTATCGCTCCGCACGCCCCGCAGGCTCGTGGCCCACAGGCGCCGCTCCAGCGAGGTCGCCGTGCCGTCGCGATCCCACGACAGCACCGGTGCGCCGGTCGCCCGGGAATACAGGATGATCGACGCGACCTGGCCGTGCCGGGCGAGCTCGTCGAGGTGCGTGCGCACCTTTCGCTCCGTCGCGGAGTCGCCCGCCGCCAGGCGGTCGAGCACGCTGCCGCCCGTCATGTCGGCCACCGTCACGGCGAGCGCGTTGGACTCCTGGTCGAGGCCCCACAGGATTTGCCCGTGGGCCGTCCGGTCGGCCAGATATCCCACTGCGAGCCCCAGCAGCAGGAAGATCGGGGGAATGACGAGAAGGTTCTGCAGGCGGATGGTCACGAGGCCTCCCGCTCCTTCCGCCATTCGTCGAGGAGGTTCACGAGGAGCGGAGGGTACTCGCGCACCAGCGTGAAGAAGTGGGGTCGGCTGAGCAGGAGGCACGTGGCCCCCTCCTCCGGGTCGGCCGTGAGGGCGCTCTGCAGGGGCTCGCCGGTGAGCAGCGAGGTGGCGCCGAACACCTGCGGCAGGACGCCGGCGCCCTCATCGAGGACACGGCCCTCGGCGACGAGGTACAGGTGCCTGAGGGGATGGCCCGGTCGGGCCACCACCTCGCCGGGCGCGTAGGCGCGGACGCGGCACGCCGAGGCGACCGAGCCGAGCTCGCTGTCGTACATTCCCGCGAAGGCGCGGGCCCCGCGCAGCAGGAAGATGCGGTCGGCCAGCGTCGGGGCGCTCAGGACGACGCCCCCCGGACGCGAACGCGCCACCCGGCAGGCCCCGGACCGCGGGCCTCCGCCGAGCGCGCTCCGTCCTCCACGAGCACGGCCAGCTCGCAACCGGCCGGGACGCGGAACGCCCCCTCGTCCGGAAGCGTCACGGCCTCCTCACGAGCGTCCGGCCACGTCAACACGCCGTCGAGCCGGGAGCCCGGGGCGGCCACCACGAGGGCCCCCTGCGGGTCCGCCACCAGGAACGCCACACTGTCCCGCTCCCCGAAGCGGTCCAGTCCCGCCGCGAGAGCGTCGGCCGCAGGGGCCGCGGCGCGCGCGAGGCCGTGAGCGAGACGAACGAACTCCTCCCGCTCGGCCAGAGCAGGCAGAGACTCCTCCTCACCTGCGCGGGGCGGCCGGGTCCATACGACCACCAGGGGACGCTCCGGGTCGCCGACCGTGGCGCGGCCCGCCCAGGCCGGCGCGGCGGCCCCACCCCCCGTCCACTCCGCGTCCACCCCCGCGGGCAGCGGCTCGGCCGACGCCGCACGGCCCGCGAGCTCCCGCACGAGGTGCCTGCGCGTGCGCATCCCCTCCACACGCCCCGTCTCGTCCCTGAGGTCGGCGACCAGCGAGGTGAGGGTATCGGTCAGCTCGTTGAAGGACGTCGTGAGGGGCGCCAGGTCGCGCAGGCGGGGAGCCTCGATCGGCTCGCCGGCCCGCCCCGCGGCCACGCGGGTCGCCCCTTCCTGAACCGCCGACAGAGGGCCCGTGAGCCGGAGCGAGATGAGGATGGAGCCGAGCCCGCCGATGAAGAGGATCCCGACCGTGACCAGGCCCACCTTGGCGAGCGCGATCTGCGTGCGGTCGCGGATCGTGGACACGGAGAGGTCCGTGCCCACCATCCCGACCGGGCTGCCGGAGTCGGAAAGGATCGGGGCGAAGGCGGACTTCAGCATCCCCCACTCCGGCGCCCACTCGATCGCCGAAGAATAGACCACCCCCCGCTCCATCAGGTCGGTCATTCCGCGAACGTCGGCCTCGTCGTTCAGGTACTCGCGGCTCCCGATGGGCGAATAGTCCGGCCCGAAGGGGGTGCTGTCGATCACGTACATGATCGAGTCTTCCCCCGGGACGAGGTCCTGCGTGTAGAGGTACGTGACGCCGAGAGCGTCGCGGATGCGCCGCATCGGCTCGACGTACTTCAGGTACGTCGGCAGGTCCTCGTTCCGGTAGGCTCGCCGGAACCTCGAGACCTGGTAGGTCAGGGCCCGAGGATCGATCGCCGTGAGGCGACGCCCGGCGCCCCACACCGTGGACGTGACGGGGCTGACCGTCAGCGCGCGGACCGTGCTCAACTGGGTGGAGTCCGCCTCGTCGTCACCGGGTTGAAGCACGCCGAGCTCCCGCAGGGGCGCGCCGACGCTGTCGGCCCGGTACAGCGCCCCGCCCACCCCGAGCGCGAGCAGGGATCCGCCGCGGGGCGACACGGCGACCGCGCGCACGACCAGGCCGGTGCTCCACGTGGGACGCATCGGCACCGGCCTGGT
>JBJKSF010000090.1:0-24633 GCA_046704285.1 Longimicrobiales bacterium
TTCTCAAGGTGATGAAGGAACTGCGGGGGAAACGGTCGGTCACGGACCAGGACCCCGAGGGCAAGTTCCAGGCGCTGGAACGCTACACCCGCGACCTCACGAAACTGGCCCGGGACGGCGAGCTCGACCCGGTCATCGGCCGCAACGACGAGATCCGCCGGGTCATGAAGGTGCTCTCGCGGCGGACCAAGAACAACCCGGTGCTCATCGGCGAGCCCGGCGTCGGCAAGACCGCCATCGTCGAGGGGCTGGCGAACCGCATCACCGAGGGCGACGTGCCCGAGGGGCTGAAGAACAAGCGGATCGTCGCGCTCGACCTCGGCTCGATGGTCGCGGGGGCGAAGTACCGGGGCGAGTTCGAGGAGCGCTTGAAGGCGGTCTTGAAGGAGATCTCGGATGCCCAGGGCGAGGTCGTCACCTTCGTCGACGAGCTCCACACGATCGTGGGCGCAGGCGCAGCCGAGGGGGCGATGGATGCGGGGAACATGGTCAAGCCGTTGCTCGCCCGTGGCGAGCTCCGCCTCATCGGCGCGACCACCCTCGACGAGTACCGCAAGCACATCGAGAAGGACCCGGCGCTGGAGCGACGCTTCCAGCCCGTGTTCGTGGCCCCCCCGTCCGTGGAGGACGCGGTGGCGATCCTGAGAGGCCTCAAGGAGCGCTACGAGGTCCACCACGGCGTGCGCATCACGGACGACGCCATCATCGCGGCGGCGCGGCTCTCCGACCGCTACATCGGCGGTCGCTTCCTCCCCGACAAGGCGATCGACCTGATCGACGAGGCGGCCAGCCGCCTGCGCATCGAGATCGACTCGCTCCCGCAGGAGATCGACGAGGTGGAGCGCCGCATCACCCAGCTCGAGATCGAGCGTCAGGCCCTGCAGAAGGAGACCGACCGGGCCGCCGTGGCGCGGCGCAAGGACATCGAGGCGGAGCTCGCCGAGCTGCGGGAGAAGAGCCAGGGCATGAAGGCGAAGTGGCAGGCCGAGAAGGACGTCATCGGCCAGATCCAGACCCTGCGC
Source organism: Longimicrobiales bacterium (assembly GCA_046704285.1). Lineage (GTDB taxonomy): Bacteria > Gemmatimonadota > Gemmatimonadetes > Longimicrobiales > Gaopeijiaceae > SZUA-318. The sequence continues at coordinate 1,023 of JBJKSF010000090.1, forward strand.
ACCCGGGTGGACGAGCTACGCGTCGAGGCGGAGCGGGCCACGCGCACGGGGGACCTCAACCGGGCCGCGGAGATCACGTACGGGGAGATCCCCCAGGCGGAGGAGCAGGTGCGGGAGCTGTCCACGCGGCTGGAGGACCTGCAGAAGGATCAGAAGTACCTGAAGGAGGAGGTCGAGGCGGACGACATCGCGGCGGTCGTGGCGGAGTGGACGGGCATCCCCGTGAGCCGCCTCCTGGAGTCGGAGCGCCAGCGCCTCGCCCACCTGGAGGAGCACCTGGGACGCCGGGTGATCGGTCAGGCCGAGGCCGTGCGGGCCGTGGCCAGCGCCGTGCGGCGGGCGCGCGCCGGACTGCAGGACCCCAACCGCCCGGTGGGGTCGTTCATCTTCCTCGGACCTACCGGTGTGGGCAAGACCGAGACCGCGCGCGCTCTGGCCGAGTTCATCTTCGACGACGAGCGTGCCATGGTGCGCATCGACATGTCGGAGTACATGGAGAAGCACGCCGTCGCCCGGCTCATCGGGGCGCCGCCCGGCTACGTCGGCTACGAGGAGGGCGGCCAGCTGACCGAGGCCGTGCGCCGGCGGCCCCACGCCGTGATCCTCTTCGACGAGATCGAGAAGGCGCACCCCGAGGTCTTCAACGTGCTGCTGCAGATCCTCGACGACGGGCGCCTGACCGACGCCCAGGGACGCACCGTCGACTTCCGCAACGTCGTCATCATCATGACGTCCAACATCGGGAGCCAGCGCATCCTGGAGGCGGCGGGGGCCGAGCCGTGGGAGACGGTCGAGCGGGACGTGCGGGAGCAGCTCCACGGCGTCTTCCGTCCGGAGTTCCTGAACCGGGTGGACGACATCGTGGTCTTCCGGCCCCTGGCCGAGGAGGATCTGCGGCGGATCGTGGACCTGCAGCTCGAGCGTGTGGGCCGTCTGACGGCGGACCTGGGCGTGCGCCTCGAGGTGTCGGACGCCGCCCGGGAGTTCCTGGCCCGCGAGGGCTTCGACCCCGTGTACGGGGCGCGTCCGCTCAAGCGCGTCATCCAGCGCTCGATCCAGGATCCGCTGGCGCTGTTCCTGCTCGAGGAGGAAGTGGCCGAAGGGACCCGCATCCTGGTGGAGCCCGCGGACGACGGAGGACGGCTGAAGTTCGAGACGGCTCCGCCGGTCCGGCCCGCCGGCAGTCCGAGCGCGGGGTGAGCGCTTCCGGGACGGGTCCGCACGCGGGGGTTTCTCGGGAGAGGGCTTTTTCCCAGATTCGAGCGGCCCGGGAGCCCGATGCGACGGGCGGTGCTCGAGGGTCCTCGCGTGGCAGTCAACTCCGGGAGGCAGGATGAGGCGCATGCTCCGAGCCGTGCTCGTGGCGCCGACGCTGGCGCTCTTGTCGGCGGCCTGCACGACGGCCATGGTCCAGCAGACGGGCGCGGCTGCGCAGCTCGGTCCGGAGCTGACCGTGGAGCGGTTCCTCCAGGCGGCGAACAACCGTGATCTCGAGACCATGGGGCGTCTCTTCGGGACCGCCGACGGGCCGATCTCCGACACGGGAAGTACGTTTGCATGCGCGTTCAAGAAGATCGGCTCGTGGTTCGGCGGGACTCCCTGCCGGAGCCGCAACAACGTCCAGATCCGCATGGAGACGATCGCACGGCTCCTGGCGCACCAGGACTACAAGATCACGCGCGAGGAGCAGGTCGCGGGCCGCGACCATCCGAGCATTCGGGTGTTCGTGGACCTGACCGTCCGTGGTCTGCAGGTGTCGGACATCCCGTTCGTGGTGGTGCAGAGGCCGAACGGGACGTGGCTGGTGGAGCAGATCGGGCTGCAGCAGTTGCTGGCGAAGGAGGGATGACGGCCGGCCGGCTTCAGCGTCCGGACTGAACGAGCTCGACGAGGACGCCGCCGGCGCTGTCGGGATGCACGAACGCCACCAGATGGCCCCGTGCTCCGATGCGCGGCTCGGCGTCGATGAGGCGCAGGCCGAGCGCGTCCAGTCGCTGCAGCTCGGCGCGGAGGTCGGGGGTCCGCAGCGCGATGTGGTGGAGGCCCGGCCCGCGCCGGGCGAGAAAGCGGCCGACGGCCGTGTCGGGGCCGAGGGGCTCCAGGAGCTCCACGGAGCCGCAGAACGCTACGCGCACGCCCTGGGCCTCGAGCACCTCCGGATGGGAACAGATCGCCCCGGAAAGGAGTTCGTAGAGGCGACATGCGTCGTCCAGGGACCGGACGGCGATCGCCACGTGGTCGAGCGGGCGGGCGGCCGCGAGCAGTTCGTTCATGGTATTGTGCGGGGGATGGTACACCCGCTCGACGAACGGGACAAGGAGAGTCCGTCATGACAGAAGGCAGCGCGATCCTCGAGGTCACCGACGAGAACTTCGCCGAAGAGGTGGAGGCCGGCGAGGGTCTTGCGATGATCGATTTCTGGGCGACCTGGTGCGGCCCGTGCCGCCTCGTGGCGCCCATCGTCGAGCAGCTCGCCGGCGAGTATCGCGACAAGGGCCTGCGGGTGTGCAAACTGGACGTCGACTCGAACCCCCAGGTGACGGCGCGGTACCAGGTGCGCTCGATTCCGAGCATCCTCTTCTTCAAGAACGGGCAGTTGGTCGACAAGGTCATCGGGGCGGTTCCGCGGCCCCACCTCGAGGAGAAGGTCCGGGAGCATCTGTAGAAAGGGTGCCACGCGGCTCACGCGGGGCCGGACCGCCCGGAGCGGGCCGGTCCCGCGTTGCGTCCAGGGACCCGGGACGCGGTATCTTCCAGCCCGTGGCCACGCTCTATCTCGTCAGCACGCCGATCGGAAACCTCGGGGACCTGAGCCCGCGCGCCGCGCAGGTGCTCACGTCGGCGGACCGCATCCTGGCGGAGGATACGCGGCGCACGCGCGTGCTGGCGCAGCACGTGGGAGCGCACGCACCCCTGGTGTCGCTGCACGCGCACAACGAGGCCGAGCGCACGGCGCGGGTCGTGGCGTGGCTCGCGGCAGGAGAGACGCTCGCGCTGGTGTCGGACGCCGGCACCCCGCTCGTCTCGGATCCGGGAAGCCGCCTGGTGAAGGCCGTGGCCGCGGCCGGCCACGCGGTGGTGCCCGTGCCGGGGCCCTCGGCGGTGCTGGCCGCGCTCGTGGCGTCCGGGGTTCCCTCGGACCGGTTCGCGTTCCTCGGCTTCCCAGCCCGCCGCGGCAAGGAGCGCGCGCGCCTGCTGGAGCGCGTGGCGGGCTCCGAGGAGACCGTCGTGCTCTTCGAGTCCCCGCAACGCGCGGAGACGCTCCTGGCCGACCTTGCGCGGACGTGTGGCCAGGACCGTGAGGCGGCCGTCGCGCGCGAGCTCACGAAGATCCACGAAGAGATCCTGCGTGGCACGCTCGGCGAGCTGCTCACCCACGTGCGGACGCACCCGCCGCGGGGCGAGGTGACGCTCGTGATCGCCCCGGCGGAGCCCGGGGCGGAAGCGGGAGACAGGGAGGAGTCCGCCCGGAACCTGGCCCGCTCGCTCCTCGATCGAGGGTTGCGGGCGAGCGAGGTGGCGAGGGAGGTGTCCGAGCGCGCGGACATCCCGCGGAACACCGCCTACCGCATCGTCCAGGACCTGAGCGGCACGGGCGTGTGATGCCCGACTTCCCCCAGGGCATCCCCGAGGGCTTCCCGGTCCGTCCGGGCCGGCTCGTGCTCGCCGGCGTGGACGGGCTCGATCCCGAGGAGCCGGCCGCCCCGGCTGCGTCTCCGGCGCCCGCGGCGGCACTGTCGCTCTCGGCGCGGGCGGCCGCCGACATCCGTCGGGAGATCGAGAGGGCAGGGGGGAGGGAGGTATGCTTCCTCGCCCGCGTGGACGAGGGACGCGTCGTGCAGGAGCCACGCGCGGTCGCGCGCGGCAACTTCGGAGCCGTGCTCGTGGCCGCCCGCGACGCCGAGGAGGGTGGCGTGATGATCCACAACCACCCGAGCGGGGCCCTCGAGCCCTCCGAGGCGGACCTCTCGGTCGCAAGCCAGCTGTACGAGCGGGGGCTCGGGACCGCGATCGTCGACAACCTGGCCGAGGCGCTGTACGTGGTGGTGGAGCCTCCCGCTCCCCGCGTGCGCGTCCCCCTCGACGCCGAGGAGATGGACAAGATCCTGGCACCGGGCGGGAGGCTGGCGGGTGCGCACGACGGCTACGAGGACCGACCCGGCCAACGCGAGATGATGCGCTCGGTCGCGCACCGCTTCAATGAAGGAGGCGTGCTCGTCGTGGAGGCGGGAACGGGGACCGGCAAGTCTCTCGCCTATCTGCTGCCGGCTGCGCGCTGGGCGCTCGCCAACGGGGAGAGAACCGTCGTCTCCACGAACACCATCAACCTGCAGGAGCAGCTCGTCGGCAAGGACCTGCCGCTCGTGCGCGCCCTGCTGGGCGAGGACGTGCGCTGGGCCCTGGTGAAGGGCCGGGGCAACTACGTGTCGATCCGGCGGGCCCTCCTCGCCGCGGAAAGCCAGGCCGCGCTCTTCGAGGACGACCGCTCCGGGGAGATGGCGTCGCTGCTCGAGTGGATCCGCGCGACCGAGGACGGCTCGCTCTCGGACCTGCCGTTCACGCCGGGAGAGGACACCTGGGAGGAGGTCCGCAGCGACCCCGACATCTGCCTGCGCGCGCGCTGCCCGCACTTCCAGGAGTGCTTCTACCAACGCGCCAGACGGCGCGCGGCCTCGGCGGAGCTGCTCGTGGTCAATCACCACCTCCTCTTCACCGACCTGGCCGTCCGGCACGCCACCCGGAACTACACCCAGGCGGCCGTGCTGCCCGCGTACGATCGACTCGTCCTCGACGAGGCGCACAACGTCGAGGATGCCGCGACGTCGCACCTGGGCGTCGAGCTCACGCGCCGCGGACTGTTCCACACGCTCGCACGTCTCGACCGGCGCGGTCGGGGCGTCCTCGCGGCGGTGCAGGAGAGCCTGGGCGGGACTCCCGAGGAGCGGGCGCTCGGCGAGCGCATCGAGAGCCGCCTTCGACCCGCGCTCGCGCGGGCCCAGGCGCGACTCTCGTCCCTGGTGGACGCGCTGGAGGCGCTCGCGGCGCCGGACGGGGGCACGGCGCGCCTGGGCCCCTCGGGGATCGGCGAGCCCGCGGACGGCGAGGACGTGCGGGAGATGCTGGACGCCGCCCTCGCGACCACAGGCGATCTGGAGCGCGAGCTCGTCGAGCTGCGACGGCGCGTCGAGGGCCAGGAGAGCGTCATGGAGCGCCTCGAGGGCCGCCTGCTCGACCTGCGCAGCGTCGAGCGGCGGCTGGCCGCGGCGGCGAGCGGGCTGCGGCTGGTCCTCGCCCCGGGCGAAGAGGGGCCCTCCTACGTCCGCTGGCTGGAGATGCGGGGGCGGGGCCGGCGCGCCAACCTGGTCCTGGCTGCCGCACCGATCGAGCTGGGCTCGCTGCTGCGGGAGTCGCTCTTCGGTCGGATGGGCACCGCCGTCCTCACGTCGGCCACGCTCACCACGCGCCGCAGCTTCGACTTCGTGCGCTCCAGGCTCGGTCTCGCGGGTGAGGATCTCGGGTCGGCGGACGAGCCGATGCAGGTGGAGGAGCGCGTGGTCCCTTCGCCGTTCGACTATGCGCGTCAGGTGCTGGTGGCGGTCCCCACCGATCTTCCGCCGGCCGAGGTCGGGGGAGACGACTTCCAGGCAGCGACGGCGCGCGTCGTCCGTGACGTGGCCGAGGCGAGCGATGGAGGCATCTTCGCGCTCTTCACGTCGCACGCGGCCTTGAGGCGCGTGGCCGAGATCCTGCGCTCGGATGAGGCCGGGACCCCCTGGCCCCTGTTCGTCCAGGGCGAGGACCATCGCACCGGGTTGGTGAGCAGGTTCGTCGAGGCGGGCCGTGGGATCCTGCTCGGCACGGCGTCGTTCTGGGAGGGGGTCGACGTCCCCGGACATCCCCTCAGAGGCCTGGTGATCCAGAAGCTCCCCTTCAAGGTGCCTACCGAGCCGATCACCGCCGCGCGCATGGAGGCCCTGGAGCACCGGGGGGTGAGCGCCTTCCACGACTTCATGCTCCCGCACGCGGCGCTGCGGCTCAAGCAGGGTTTCGGACGCCTGATCCGGGCGCGCTCCGACCGGGGAGTCGTGCTGATCCTGGACGATCGGCTGGTGACCCGACGGTACGGGCGGTACCTGCGGGCGTCCCTGCCGGACGCTCCGTTGGTCAAGGGCCCCTGGTCCGACGTGCGGCCGCGCGTGCGTGCCTTCTACGGCACGGATTGAGCGCACCTGCCCGCGGCCCTAGATTGCACCGTGCGGCGGGCCCTGCCCGCTCACGCTACCCGGACCGCACGAGAGGCCCCATGAACGTGACGCGGCTCGTCGGGATCGAGATCGGCCCGGGGTATCGGGTCCCGGCGAAGGTGCCGAGCGTGGCGGGCCTCGGGGCGATCGTCGGAACGTGGGTGCACGGGCGTCCACGGGACGCCTAGCGACCACGCTGCCGGCTCTCTCCGGTCCTCGACAAGGCCGTCCGGGGCGGTTCCGGGCGGCTTTCTTCATGACCTCGACACAACCCGAGCACAACGTGATCCCGCTGTCCCCCTCCAAGATCGTCTGTGTCGGCCGCAACTACGCCGCCCACGCGGCGGAGCTCGGCAACGAGGTTCCGGCCGAGCCCCTCATCTTCCTCAAGGCGCCCTCCGCGCTGATCCGGGACGGCGACGCGATCGTGCTGCCGCGCGGAGCCGGCCGGATCGAGTACGAGGGGGAGATCGGCGTGGTGATCGGCAGCAGGGCCCGCCGGGTCTCCGAGCGGGACGCCTGGGGGTACGTGGGCGCCATCGTCCCGGTCAACGACGTGACCGCGCGGGAGCTGCAGAAGAGAGACGGGCAGTGGACCCGAGCCAAGGGCTTCGACACGTTCTGTCCGGTGGGAGAGCCGGTCCCGGCCGGAGCGGTCGACCCGGAGGCGCTCACGGTCGTCACGCGGGTGAACGGCGAGAGGCGCCAGCAGGGCTCGGTGCGCGACATGGCGTACTCCATCCCGCGCATCCTGGCCTACATCAGCGGCGTCATGACGCTGGAGCCCGGCGACATCATCGCCACGGGCACGCCGGAGGGCGTGGGTCCGCTCACCGCTGGCGACGTCGTCGAGGTCGAGGTCAGCGGCGTGGGCACGCTGCGCAACCCGGTGCAGGCCGCCTAGGAGGCCTTCGGCATGCCGTCCCTCAGCCGCCGCCTGCAGGCGCTTCCCCCCTACCCGCTCGCGGGGATGAAGGAGATCCGTCGGCGCCTGGAAGCCGGCGGAGTCGACGTGATCGACCTGGGGGCGGGCGACGCGGACCTGGCGCCGCCCCCCGCGGTCCTGGACCGGCTGGCCCGGACCGGCGAGGATCCGGCCTTGTCTCGTTATCCGTACCAGCTCGGGCTTCCGGCCTTCCGCGAGGCGGTGGCCGCCTGGATGGAGCGCCGCTTCGGCGTGCGCCTGGATCCGTGGGCGGAGATCCTGCCCCTGATCGGCTCCAAGGAGGGGCTCGCCCATCTACCGCTGGCGTTCCTGGACCCCGGGGACGTGGCCGTCGTGCCCGATCCGGGCTACCAGGCGTACGCGGGCGGGGTGGTCCTGGCGGGCGGAGAGCCCCACCGGGTAGCGCTCCGGCCGGAGCACGACTTCCTGGTGCCGCTGCGCGAGCTGCCCGACGCCGTGGCGGAGCGCACGCGCCTGGTGTACCTGAACTACCCGAACAATCCCACGACGGCGACCGCGCCGCGGGGCTATTACGAGGATGCGGTCGCGTTCTGCCGCGAGCGCGGCGCGATCCTGGCGTACGACAACGCATACTCGGAGATCGCCTTCAACGGGTATCGTCCTCCGAGCATCCTCCAGATCGAGGGGGCGAGGGAGGTGGCCGTCGAGTTCCACTCGCTCTCGAAGACCTACAACATGACCGGGTGGAGGCTGGGGTGGGCGGCCGGAGACGCCCGCAGCATCGCCGCGCTGTCCAGGGTCAAGTCGTTCCTGGACACGGGCCAGTTCCTGGGCGTGCAGGCGGCCGGGGTCGCCGCCCTGGAGAGCTGGGCGGCGTGGGTGCCCGGCAACGTGCGCGCCTTCGAGAGGCGCAGGGACGTCGCGGCGGCCGCGCTCGTCCGGGCAGGATTCGACGTGACGATCCCCAAGGCCACCATGTATCTGTGGATCCCGGTCCCGGGCGGAAGCCCCTCCGAGGCGTTTGCCCGCAGGGCGCTGGAGGAGGAGGGCGTGATCGTGATGCCGGGTGCCGCTCTGGGCGCAGGTGGCGAGGGTTTCTTTCGCGTGGCGCTGACCGTCTCCGAGGATCGTCTCGAGGACGCCGCCGGCCGCCTCGCACGGCTCCTCTGAAGGCCGCGGGCGAGCCGCACACCGTGGAATCGCGCAGGAACCGGGCTCAGGGCGCGGGTTACGAGTGGACATGAATCCTCAGGCCGGCAGAGTGGCTCCGCCCCCAGTGTGGGACCCCCGGTCTCGCCATCGCCTGGGCCGTCGCGTGGTGGCGCTCTCCTTTGCGATCTCGGCGGCCGTCAACGTCCTGGCCGTTCTCATCTACGCGTTCATGTGGGCGAGCTTCCGCCCTGCGGGGGAGGCCGCGTTTCCGGTGGGCATGGTGGGGGCCGGAGGCGTGGGTGGAGGAGGTGGAGGCGGGGGGATGCAGGTTGTACGCATCGTCGAGCTCACCCCTCCCCCCAAGCCGTCGGCCGAGCGAAAGCACGTGACCGTGCCGCCGACGCCCAAGCGACCGGCCCAGGCCGCGCCCGAGACCCAGCCGGGACACGCGGCGAAGCCGGGAAGCGGCGGCGCGGGCAAGGGCGGGGCGGGGGCCGGGCCCGGAGCCGGTGTCGGTGAGGGCCAGGGCGGGCTCCCGTCCGCGGCGGAGCGGCTGCGTCCGCACCCGGAGAGCAAGCGGCTGTGGGCCCCCGCGAGCCCCGCGCTGACGCGCCTCACGAAGGAGGAGAGGATGCAGTTGGCGCTCTCCGGTCGGCTCAAGGAGTGGCAGGACTCGGTACAGCGCGCCGACTCGATCTCCGCGTCCGCGACGGACTGGACGTTCACGGACAAGGAGGGCCGGCGGTGGGGCGTCACGCCGGGCGAGCTGCACCTGGGCAAGATCACGATACCGCTGCCCTTCAGCTTCGGCGTCACGCCGGGGAACAGGTCCGCTGCCGAGCTGCGGACCTGGGAGTGGAACGCGATCCAGCAGCTGAACACCCAGGAAGGCATCCGCCAGGACTGGAAGGAGCGTGCGAAGGCGATCCGCGAGCGGATGGACAAGCAGCGGGCCGCCGCGAAGGCGGACAGCTCCAAGACGAAGCACTAGCGGAGTCGGGTGTTCGGGCGCGCGCCCGGTTCCGCCGGCGCGGACTCACTGCCATCTTACCGGTTTCCGGAGCGATCCGTCGCTCGCACCGTCGCCTCGCAACCACGGGAGCCCGCGTGTCGGAGGATCTGGCCCCACGCCTGGACCCACGGGCCATCGAGCCCATCCGCTATCGGCGTTGGGAGAAAGGCGGATACTTCCACGTGCCGGCGGCGCGCGTGCTCGAGGAGGGCGCCGATCCGTACGTGATCGTGATTCCGCCGCCGAACGTCACCGACGTGCTGCACATGGGGCACGGCCTGAACAACACCATCCAGGACGTGCTCATCCGGTGGCGGCGCATGCAGGGGAGGGCGTCGCTCTGGGTCCCCGGGACGGACCACGCCGGCATCGCCACCCAGAACGTCGTGGAACGCAGGCTGGCCGCGGAGGGCAAGCGGCGCGACGACGTCGGGCGCGAAGGCTTCGTGGGGCTCGTGTGGGACTTCGTGCACGAGAAGGGCGGCACCATCCTGGACCAGCTCAAGGCGATCGGCTCGAGTTGCGACTGGGAGCGTACGCGCTTCACGCTCGACGCGGACTTGAGCGCAGCGGTGCGCGAGGCGTTCGTGCACCTCTACGAGAAGGGGCTGATCTACCGGGGCGAATACATCATCAACTGGTGTCCCCGGTGCCACACGGCCCTCTCGAACGAGGAGGCGGAGGGAGAGGAGACGGACGGCCATCTCTGGCACCTCCGGTACCCGCTCGCGGAAGCGGCCTGGGGTGCGGCGGAGCGGGCGGCGGCGGCCGGCGCGACGGCGGTCGGACGGCTGGAGGACGGCCGCTGGTACGTCACCGTGGCGACGACCCGCCCCGAGACGATGCTGGGGGATACCGGCGTGGCGGTGCACCCGGAGGACCCGCGCCATCGGGAGCTGGTCGGCGCCCAGGTGCTGCTGCCGCTGGCGGACCGGGTCATCCCGGTGGTGGCCGACGGGCAGGTCGATCCCGCGTTCGGCTCCGGCATCGTCAAGGTGACGCCCGCCCACGATCCGAACGACTTCGAGATCGCGGCCCGGACCGGCCTGGAAGTCCTCGACGTGATGACGCCCGACGCCCACATGGGCGGGAGCGCCCCGGCGCCGTTCAGGGGCATGGACCGCTTCGAAGCGCGCGAGGCGGTGCTCGAGGCCCTGCGCGAGCGGGGGCTGCTGGCCGGCGCGGAGGAGCACAGGCACTCCGTGCCGCACTGCTATCGCTGCCACACGGTCGTCGAGCCCCGCCTGTCCCTGCAGTGGTTCGTGCGCATGAAGCCGCTCGCCGCACCCGCGCTCGAGGCGTCCAGGAACGGAACCGTCTCCTTCACGCCGGAGCACTGGCAGAAGGTGTACGAGCACTGGATGGAGAACATCCGCGACTGGTGCATCTCCCGCCAGCTGTGGTGGGGCCACCGCATCCCGGTGTGGTACTGCGCCTGCGGCGAGACGATCGTGAGTCGCGAAGATCCCACCCACTGCCCCCGGTGCGGGAGCGACGCTCTGGAGCGCGACCCCGACGTGCTGGACACGTGGTTCAGCTCCTGGCTGTGGCCGTTCTCGGTCCTGGGATGGCCGACGCAAACCGCGGACCTGGAGGCGTTCTACCCCGGGCACACCCTGGTCACGGCTCCGGAGATCCTGTTCTTCTGGGTGGCCCGCATGATCATGGCGGGCTACGAGTTCCGCGGGGAGGCACCGTTCAGGCGAGTCTACCTGCACGGGACGGTCCGCGACGCCCATGGGCGCAAGATGTCGAAGTCGCTCGGCAACGGGATCGACCCGCTGCAGGTCGTGGCGCAGTACGGCGCGGACGCCATGCGCTTCACGCTGGTGAGCGCGTGCGCGATCGGCACGGACATCATGCTCGACCACGGGGACGTGGAGGGGTCGTTCGCCAACGGGCGCAACTTCGCCAACAAGATCTGGAACGCTGGCCGGTTCGTGCTCCAGGGTCTGGGTGGGGAGCCCGTGAGCTCCCTCGGGGACGTGCGGGGCGACCTCCAGCTCGAGGACCGCTGGATCCTGTCCCGGCTGAACGAGGCCATACGCGCCGCCACGAGGGACCTGGAGGGCTTCCGGCTGCACGAGGTGGCGGATGGGCTCTATCAGTTCTTCTGGGGCGAGATCTGCGACTGGTACCTGGAGCTCGTGAAGAGCAGACTCTCCCCGGGGAGCGAGCGCAGGAGCCGGGAGGCCGCGCGGGCGACGCTGGTGGCCGTGCTGGATCGCGCGCTCAGGTTGCTGCACCCGATCGTGCCCTTCGTGACCGCCGAGCTGTGGTCGAGGCTCCCCGTGCCCGAAGGGGAGCGGCGCGCACCGGACCTGATCGTCGCGCCGTGGCCCGCGCCGGAGGAGGACTGGAGCGACGCGGACGCGGAGGCGCGCATGGCGCTCCTGCAGGAGCTGATCGTGGAGGTTCGCCGACTCAGGAAGGAGTATGGCGTCCCCGAGGGCGAGCGGGTCCGTATCCGGGTCGCGAGCGCGGATGCCGCGTTCAACGCCACGCTCGCGGAGCAAGCGGTAGCGCTGGAGAGGCTGGCCAGGGTGGGCGACGTGGCGTCGACGCGCGGCACGGGGATCGGTGCCCACGCCGTGCTCCGCAACGGAGCCGAGGTCTTCCTGCCGCTGGAGGGGCTGATCGACCTGGATCGTGAGCGGGCGCGGCTGCGGGAGGAGATCCGAAGGCTGAGCGGGCAGCTCGAAGGTGCCGAGCGGAAGCTGGGGAACGAGCACTTCGTCACCCGAGCCCCGGAAGACGTCGTGGCCCGCGAGCGGGCGAAGGCGGATTCCCTGCGTACCCAGGCGGGCAAGCTCCGGGAGAAGCTCGCCGCCCTGGAAGGTGCATGAGGCTTCCGCGCGTCGCCGCGGCCGCCTGCGTCGCCGGCCTCGTCGCGGTCGCGGCAGCGTGCGCCCGCGAAGGGGCGCCGCCAGGGGGGCCGGTGGACCGCCGCCCGCCCCTGCTCGTGCGTACGGTGCCGGACACCTTCGCCGTCGTGCCCCGGTTCCACGGGCCGGTGCGCTTCGTCTTAGACGAGCGCATCAGCGAGACCACGGGGGGGGGTGGGACGCTGGACGATGCCGTGCTCGTCTCGCCCCTCACCGGCGCCGTGCACGTGAGCCACGACAGCCACGGAGTCTCCGTCACTCTGGACGGCGGCTTCAAGCGGGACCTGGTGTATCGGGTGACGCTGTTGCCCGTGCTGCGCGATCTGTTCCACAACCAGATGCAGAACCCCATCGACCTGGTCTTCTCGACCGGGGCCGCCTTCGACCGCAACGCGCTGGCGGGCATGGTGTGGAACAGGGTCACGGGCAAGCCGATCGCCGCGGCCGTGGTGCACGCCATCTCCGACTCCGACTCCCTCGTCTACCAGTCGCGCGCCGACAGCGGCGGGATCTACGCGTTCCGCTACCTGCCGGCAGGGCACTACGATCTCGTGGCCTTCCAGGACGAGAACCGCAACGACCGTCCTGACTTCAGCGAGCTCCAGGGCCGGCGCACCATCCTGATGGGGCCCAAGGACACGGTCCTCTCGGAGGACGTGGCGATCCTGCGGCCCGACACGCTCCCTGCCCACGTCGTCGCGGATACGGCGCTCGATTCGGTCACCGTGGCGGTGCGCTTCGACGACTATCTGTCCCCGACTGCGCCCGTGAGTCAGATCTCGGTGCAGGTGCTCCGTGCCGACAGCACCCCGGGGCCGAGCGTGGCCCGTCTCCTCTACGCGAAGGACTACGACAGGTACGTGACGCAGGTCCGGGATTCCTTCGCGCGTCTCGATTCGCTGGCGATGGTCGAAGCCGCCAAGCGCAGGCCCGCGCACGACACCACGCCGCTTCCCGCGCCTCCGCCGCACCACCTCCCTCCCGCGCTTCCCAGAGCGCCGGGAGAGCCTGGAGCGCCCGTCGGCGGAGCGGTCCGGGGCCTGGCGGCCGACGTGGGCCCGGACGGTACGCTCCTGCCGAGCAACCGCCTCGTCGTGCTGCTCGCGTCGCCGCTCGACTCGGGCGAGACGTACCACGTCCACGTGAGCGGCGTGATCAACATCAACGGCGTGCCGCTCGGCGGCGGCACCACCACGGTGGTGTACATACCTCCGAAGCCGCCGAAGGCGGACACCACGAAGGGGCCCGGTGCCGCGAGCGACACGGCGAAGGTTCATCGAGCCGGGGCCGATACGAGCAAGGCGCGCGGGGCGGGAACGGACACGACCCGGACGGGGGCGGCGGGGGTGGACACGACCAGGGAGCGCCCGCCCGCCAAGGACACGACGGCGGCCGACACCACGCACCTCCGGCTCCGGGCGAGGGCCGCGAGCCTTCGCGCCTTCCCCCCGGACGCCTGGCCGGGGCGGGAGGCGGGCGATCCGGGGCCGTGAGCGACGCCCGCCGCAGCATCCCATCGGTGGACGCCCTCCTCGGGGATCCCGCCTTCGCGGACCTCCTGGGGCGCTGCCCGCGCGCGCGGCTCGTGACGGTCCTCCGGGGCGTGCTGGAGGAAATGCGCGCGCGGCTGTCCGCCGGAGGCGACGCGGGGGACGTCGCCTCGCCAGTGCGGTACGCACGCCGCGTCGAGGCGGTGCTGGCCCGCGAGGACGTGCCCTCGCTGCGCGCCGTCGTCAATGCCACCGGCGTCGTCCTGCACACGAATCTGGGGCGGGCTCCCCTGGCTCGGGCGGCCATCGATGCCATGACGCGGGCGGCACAGGGATACACGAACCTGGAGTACGACCTCGAGTCGGGGGCGCGCGGCTCGCGCTACGACCACTGCCGCGACCTGCTGGCCGAGCTCACGGGCGCTCAGGACGCCCTGGTCGTCAACAACAACGCCGCGGCGCTCGTCCTGGCGCTCAATACCGTCGCCGCCGAGGCGGGCGTGGCCGTCTCCCGGGGCGAGCTCGTCGAGATCGGGGGCGGCTTCCGGATTCCCGAGATCCTGGCCAGGTCCGGGGCCCGCCTCGTGGAGGTGGGCAGCACGAACCGCACGCGCGCCTCGGACTATTCCCGCGTCGTGGCCGCGCGCGAGGTGGCCGCGATCCTGAAGGTGCATCGCTCCAACTTCCGCATGACGGGCTTCACCGAGGACGTGTCGGTGGAGGCGCTCGCCGTGCTGGCGCGGGCCGCCCGCCTCCCGCTCGTGTACGATCTGGGCTCGGGCCTGCTGGCCCAGCCCTCGACGCTGGGGCTCCCCGACGAGCCACGGGCCCCGGACGCGCTGCGCCAGGGGGCGGACGTGGTGCTGATCTCCGGGGACAAGCTGTTCGGGGGACCGCAGGCGGGGCTCGTCCTGGGAAGCCGTGAGCTGGTGGGCGCGATGCGGCGCAATCCGCTTCTGCGCGCCCTGCGGGTGGACCGGGTCACGCTGGCGGGACTGGAGGCCACGCTGCGCCTGTACCGTGACCCGGAGGGAGCGCTGCGGGAGATCCCGGTGCTGCGCATGCTGGCGGCTCGGCCCGCGGAGCTGGAGGCCCGGGCGCGCAGCCTCGCGGAGCGCCTCGCCTCGGCGGGCGTCGGGGCGGATGCCGCGGAGGGCGAAGGGGCGGTGGGGGGCGGAACGTACCCCGGAGTCTCGATCCCCTCCTGGACCGTGCGCCTCGCCGCGGAGTCGCCCGAGCGCGTGGCGGCCGCGCTGCGCGGGGGAGACCCTCCGGTGGTGGCGCGCATCGTGGACGACCGGGTCGTGCTGGACGTGCGCACGGTCCTGCCCGACGAGGAAGCGGATCTCGTCCGCGTGGTCTCCACGGCGTGCGCGCCGGAGGGCGTTCCGTGAGCGGCGGCGGTCGGGCCGCGGTGTTCCTCGACCGGGACGGCACCCTCGTCGAGGAACGGGACTACCTCTCCGATCCCGCCGGGATCGCCCTGATCCCGGGGGCCGTGGCGGCGTTGGCGGCCCTGCGCGCGGCCGGCTACGCCCTGGTCGTCGTGACGAACCAGTCCGGGATCGCCCGCGGGCTCTACGGCGAGGCGGAGTACGAGGCGGTGACGGAGAGCCTCGAGCGGGTCCTCCGCGAGGCCGGGGCGCCGCTGGATGCGGTCTACCACTGTCCCCACCATCCGGACGTGGGCGCCGCATGCGCGTGCCGGAAGCCCGCCACCGGGATGCACGAGGAGGCGGCCAGGGACCTGGGGCTCGATCTCGCGGCGTCCTGGTACGTGGGCGACAAGGTCTCGGACGTTCTGCCGGCGGAGACGCTGGGGGGCAGGGGCATCCTCGTGCGTACGGGCTACGGGCGCGAGCAGGAGGCCGGCCTGCCGCCCGCGGCGGTGGCGGTCGACGACCTGGCGGCCGCCGCACGCCGGATCCTGGACGCGGGAGCCCCTCACGGGCCCCGAACCCCCCTCGGGCCGCGCCGTTGACCCCTTTTGGGGCCCCGGATAGGTTTCGTGTTTCCCCGGCGCGCGTCGCCGGTCGAAACCCGCGGGAGGGTGGCCGGGTATGTCCGGACGGTCCCCCCGGAGGGCGAGCGGGCCACTACGAGCGAACGATCAGGGAGGATTCTCCCGCTATGCTGACGTTGACACAGACGGCGGCCCAGAAGGTCCAGGATTTCATCCAGGAGCACGGGGTGAGCGGTAGCGACGCGGGCCTGCGCGTGGCCGTGCTGCCCGGTGGGTGCTCCGGCTTCCAGTACGGGCTCAACATCGAGGATGCGCCCGAGGGCGACGACGAGATCTTCGACGTCGAGGGCGTCCGGGTGTTCGTCGACCCGTTCAGCGCCCAGTACCTCGAGGGCGTGGAGATCGACTACGTGACGGGCTTCATGGGACAGGGCTTCACGTTCCGGAATCCCAACGCGACGGGAGGATGCGGGTGCGGGAGCTCGTTCACGGTCTGAGCGCCGCGCCGCAGCGCGCGCAGGGGCTCGGCCCCGCGAGCGACGCGCTGCCCACGACGCTCGACTACGCCGCCCTTCCCGACGCGGACCTGCGCTCGAGGATCCTGAGGCGCAAGGCGGAGCTGAACGCCGTCATCCTGGGGCACAACTACCAGCGGGTCGAGATCCAGGACGTCAGCGACTACCTGGGCGACTCCCTGGGGCTCTCGCAGGAGGCCGCGGGCACGGACGCGGACGTCATCGTCTTCTGCGGCGTGCACTTCATGGCCGAGACGGCGAAGATCCTCTCCCCCGCCAAGACCGTCCTCATGCCCGACCTGAAGGCCGGCTGCCCCATGGCCGACTTCGTCACGGCGACGGCGCTCAAACGCCTCGTCGCCGAGCACCCCGGCGCGGCCGTAGTGACGTACGTGAACTCGACGGCCGAGGTGAAGGCCGAGTCGTGGATCTGCTGCACGTCGTCCAACGCCGTGAAGGTCGTCGAGTCCATCCCGCGCGAGCAGCCGATCATCTTCGTCCCCGACCGCAACCTCGCCCGCTACGTCCAGGAGCGTACCGGACGCGACAACATCGTCGCCTGGGACGGCTACTGTTACGTGCACGACGACATGGTGGTCGAGGAGCTGGAGCGCGCGAAGGAGGCGAATCCGGGCGCGGTGGTGGTCGTGCACCCCGAGGCGCGTCGGGAGCTGCTGGAGCGCGCCGACGTCGTGACCTCCACGTCGGGCATGATGGACGTGGCTGCCAAGCACGACGTGGTCATCTTCGGCACGGAGCGGGGGCTCGTCGATCGGCTGCGGCAGCGTTACCCCGACAAGAAGTTCATCCCGCTGTCCGGCGCGGCCGTGTGCGGCAACATGAAGCTCAACACGCTCGCCAAGCTCGCGTGGTCGCTCGACCACGTGCAGCACGAGGTGACGATGGGCGAGGACGTGCGCGTTCGGGCCGAGGCCTCCCTGCGGCGCATGCTGGACCTCTCCGGGGGCTGGACGGCCCCGACGGAGGAGGAGGAAGCCCTGGAGCTCGCGGGAGTGCACCCGGGCGGCTGTGGGTGCGCGTGATCCGATGAACGTCCGCACCTTCACGGGCGGCGGATTCGCGGAGAATGGATATCTGGTGACGTGCGGCGACGGCCGGGCCGCCGTGGCGGTGGATCCCGGTGCCGGAGCGGGGCTCATGGCCGAGGTCGTCGCGGCCGGAGAGATCGACCTCCAGGCGATCCTGCTGACCCACGCGCACCTCGACCACATCGAAGGCGTGCAGGTACTGCGCGGCGCCGCGCCCCGGGCACCGATCTGGCTGCATCCCGCGGACCGGCCGCTGTACGACGCGCTGCCGCAGCAGGCGGAGGCGTTCGGCCTCCGGGTCCCCGCTCAGCCCGCCGTGGACGAGGCCTTCGAGCACGGACAGCGCTTCGTGTTCGGCGACTCGGCGCTCGAGGTCCGCCACGCACCCGGACACAGCCCCGGCCACGTGATCCTCGTGGCCCGCGAAGAGGGCTTCGCGCTCGTCGGCGACGTGATCTTCGAGGGCTCCATCGGACGCACGGACCTGCCGGGCGGGGACTTCGCGACGCTCATGCGGTCGATCCGGGAGCAGGTGCTGACGCTGCCGGACGAGACGATCCTCTACCCGGGGCACGGGCGGAGCACGAGCGTGGGCTTCCAGCGCTTCGGCAATCCGTTCCTGATCCCCCAGTACCGTGGCGAGATGGCATGAGCGTGCTCGGTGCCGCGGTGTTCGCATCGGGTGGTGGGACGAACCTCCAGGCGCTCCTCGACCACCGGCCCCCGGAGCCGTCGTGGAAGGTGCGCCTGGTCGTGAGCGATCGGGAGGGCGCGGGCGCACTGGATCGCGCGGGCGCCGCGGGCGTGCCCACGCGCGTGATCCTCACCAAAGCGCGTCCGCCCCGGGACGTGGCCGAGGAGACGCTGGCTGCCCTGCGGGAGCACGGGGTGGACGTCGTCCTCCTCGCAGGCTACTTGAAGCTGGTGCCGCGCGAGGTCGTGGCGGCGTACCGCGGGCGCATGCTCAACATCCACCCCGCGCTGCTTCCTTCGTTCGGGGGCATCGGGATGTACGGAATGAACGTGCACCGGGCCGTGCTGGAATCCGGCGCGCGGCTGAGCGGGCCGACCGTGCACCTCGTGGACGAGGAGTACGACCGGGGAGCGATCCTCGGCCAGTGGCCCGTCCCCGTGCACCCGGGGGACACCCCCGAGACCCTCGCCGCCCGGGTGCTCGCGGTCGAGCACCGCCTCTATCCCGCCGTGGCCGACCACGTCTGCCGCGCGCTCGCCGAGGGGCGTGCGGCAGACCCACTACCGTTCACCTCCGACATGTTCGTGCTGGCATCGTAGCCTCGAGTTCACACCTCCGCTTCGACATGGGGATCGATCATGAAACGGGCGCTTCTCAGCGTATCCGATAAATCCGGCATCGTGGACTTCGGGCGCGCGCTCGTGGAGCGCGGCTGGGAGCTCCTCTCCACGGGAGGCACCGCGCGCGCGCTGCGGGACGCGGGCATCGAGGTGCGCGACGTCGCGGACGTCACGGGGCACCCCGAGATGATGGAGGGGCGCGTCAAGACGCTGCACCCCGCGATCCACGCCGGGATCCTGGCCCGCAGGGACCACCCCGCGGACATGGCGGCGCTGGAGGAGCAGGGATACGGCCCCATCGACCTGGTCGCCGTCAACCTCTACCCGTTCCGGGAGACGGTGGCGCACGGCGACGTGACGCTCGATCGGGCGATGGGGAAGGTGGACATCGGAGGGCCGACCATGATCCGCTCCGCGGCGAAGAACCACGAGCACGTGTGGGTGCTCGTCGACCCCGCGGACTACCCGGGCGTGGTGCGGGCGCTCGACGCCGGCGGCGAGCAGCCTTCGCTTCGCAGAGCGCTCGCCGCGAAAGTCTTCCAGCACGTGAGCGCCTACGATGCGGCCATCGCCGCCTACTTCGACGGCGCTCCCGAGGGCGGCAGCGACGTCCTGCCTCCGACGTTGACGTTGTCGCTGGAGCGCATCCAGTCGCTTCGCTACGGCGAGAACCCCGACCAGGAGGCTGCCTTCTACGGGTACGGGGTGCCTGTCGGCCTCGCGGCGCTCGCGCAGCACCACGGCAAGGAGCTCTCGTACAACAACATCCTGGACCTCGACGGCGCGCTCCTCAGCCTTGCGCCGTTCGCGTTCTCGCCCCGTCCCGCGGTCTGCATCGTCAAGCACACGACCCCGTGCGGCCTGGCGCTCGGGGACACGCTCGTGGACGCCTACGAGCGGGCTCTGCGCTGTGATCCCGTGAGCGCGTTCGGCTCCGTGATCGCCGTCAATCGGCCGGTGGACGCGGCTACGGCCGAAGCGATGTCGAAGCTCTTCATCGAGTGCCTGATGGCGCCTTCGTTCGCGGACGAAGCGATGGCGATCCTCGCCGCCAAGAAGAACATCCGGCTCCTGACGTTCCCCGGGCTGGAGGAGCCGCATCCTCTGGAGCCGAGCGGGGGATGGTGGGCGAGCGCGGACGCGGGCGTGAAGGGAGCGGCGCGGTTCGTGGCCGCACACTCGACGCGGCCGGCCGCCCGGGTCCTCAGGAGCGTGTACGGTGGCATGCTGGCGGAGACGCCGGCGGTGCCTCCGTTCTACGGCGTGCCGAACGGGACCTGGAAGGTCGTCACGAAGAGGGAGCCCACGGAGCGCGAGATGGACGACCTGCGCTTCGCGTGGGCGGCGGTCCATGGCGTGAAGTCCAACGCGATCCTGCTCGCCCGGGACGGCGCCACGATCGGGATCGGCGCCGGCCAGATGAGCCGGGTGGACTCCTCGCGCATCGCCGTGCGCAAGGCGGCCGATCAGAACCTGGACGTGCACGGCTCTGCGCTCGCCTCCGACGCCTTCTTCCCGTTCCGGGACGGCGTCGACGCGGCGGCGGAGGCGGGCGTCACGGCCATCGTCCAGCCCGGCGGCTCCGTCCGTGACCCCGAGGTGGTCGCGGCCGCGGACGAGCAGGGGGTCGCGATGGTGTTCACCGGGCGGAGGCTGTTCCGGCACTGAGCCGGCCGCGACGAGAGGCACGGGACGTGCAGGAGCCTGCGTGGGCGTGCTCGGGGCGCGCTCCCGCGTCCCTCCGTAGGGATTGTCCCCACACGCACTTCAACGGAATTCCTACAGCGTGTGTCCTCCGTTTTCGAGAACGTACGCTTCAAACTTGAGACGTTGTTCGCTTCTCCAGAACTCTCGGTAGGGGGTCCCGTATGACCGTATTGGCTCTCCTGTCCGCAGCCACGCTCGCCGCGGGTATGAACGCGGCGCCTCCGGCTGCGGCACCGTCAGCGACGCTCCGGTCGTCCGACGCGCTCGTTTCCGCCTACGTGAGCCGGCTCGCGGAGTCCAGCGGCGCCGAGGTCGTCGCTCCGTCGGTGCCGATCCCGAGCTTCTCGCGGCAGACGGGCCTGGCGTGCAGCGCCTGCCACACCACGTTTCCGCAGTTGAACGCCTTCGGGCGGCTGTTCAAGCTGAACGGCTACACGATGACGACCCAGCAGACCATCGACGCGAAGGGCAAGTCGGGCAGGACCACGCTGCGCCTCGACAAGATCCCGCCGTTCTCGGTGATGGCGCTGTCCTCGTTCAGCCAGACGCAGAAGGCAGTCCCGGGCCAGCAGAACGGCGACGTGGCGTTCCCCGAGCAGCTCTCGCTCTTCGTGGGCGGAGCGATCACCCCGAAGCTCGGCACGTTCATCCAGCTGACGTACGACCCCTCCAGCGGCTCGATCGGGATCGACAACTCGGACATCCGATTCGCCAACACCACCACGGTGGCCGGAAAGCCCGTCCTGTACGGGGTCACGCTCAACAACGCGCCCGGCGTCCAGGACGTCTGGAACAGCTCGCCGATCTGGCGCTACCCGTACGTGAGCTCGCCGGTGGCTCCGACGCCGACCGCTGCCACGCTCATCGACGGGACGTTGGGGCAGGAGGTGGCGGGGTTGGGTGGCTACGCGATGTGGGACAACCGGGTCTACACCGAGCTGACCCTCTACCGCTCGGCCTTCCAGGGTGGGCCGTTCCCCGTCGACGGGACGGCTTCGGACGCGATCCACGGCGTGGCCCCGTACTGGCGCGTCGCGCTCACGCACAACATCACCGGCGGCCAGCTGATGGTCGGGGGCTACGGGATGTTCGCGCAGCTGGTCCCGGCGGGCTTCCAGGGAGCGACCGACCACTTCACGGACGCCGCCGTCGACGCCCAGCTCGACAAGACCATGAGTGGCGGGGCGAGCTTCGTCGCGCACGGCACGTGGATCTTCGAGCACCGTCACATGCCGGCGAGCGTCGCCGCGGGTGACGCCACGAACCTGAACAGCAACCTCTCGACGGCGCGCGTGGACGCCACGTACTACTGGGCCTCGGGGCTCGGCCTCACCGGCGGGCTCTTCACCACGACCGGCGACTCCGACCCGCTCCTGTACGGGGCGGGCGCCGTGACCGGGAGCGCGAACGGCAGCCCGAACAGCACAGGCTACATCGCCCAGATCTCGTTCATGCCCTGGCTCAACACCAGGCTCGGTCTCCAGTACGTGGGCTACACGAAGTTCAACGGAGCGAGCACCAACTACGACGGCGCCGGACGGAACGCGTCGGACAACAACACGCTCTACATCATGACCTGGCTGCTGTTCTAGCGGCCCGAGTGCCATCTGCGCGCGTGGCGCGCCTCCCGGCGGGCGAAGGCTCCGCCAGGAGGCGCGCCACCGCCGCTTCGAGCGCGGGCGGCGCGAAGTAGCCCACGACCCGATAGCGGACCCGCCCCGAGCGGTCGATGACGACCGTCGTCGGAATCCCGGAGACCCCTCCCAGCGCCCGCTCCTCGGTGGAGGTGGCGCGCGCGACCGGATAGGTGATGTGCCGGTCGGCGAGAACCCGGTGGACCGCCCCGGCGTGGCCGGCGTCCACGGTGAGCCCGAGCACGACGAGATCCCCGCCCCTGTGACGCTCGTAGAGCCGCTCGAGTGAGGGCATCTCGAACCGACACCAGGGGCACCACGTGGCCCAGAAGTTGACGACCACGACCTTTCCCGAGAGCTGCGCGGGCCCGAGGGTGTCGCCCGCGAGCGTCACGACCCGCAGCGCCGGTACCCGCTCGTGCTCCGAGCCCACGCCGGTGAGCGCCTCGAGTTGCGGGCCGAGCCGCCAGACGATGAAGACCAGGAGGGCGAGGGTGACGAGACGCTCGACCCACGTCCGCACGGGATGGGTCCGTCGTCGGGGCACGGGATCGCTCGGGGCATGGCTCATGCGAGCCGAACCCGCGAGACGGGGGCGAGGATCCCGGTGTTGGCGTGGAGGGGTGCACAGCGCAGTTTATCCAGGACAACGGAAGTGCGCCCACGGTCCACGAGGAGAGACGACGCGCGCGCAGGGGAGGCTCCGGGACACCGACACCGCCGCCCGCGTCCGGCTCCTGCAGGCGGTGGCGTGGTTGTCTCTTCCGGGCCTGTTCTTCGGCGCCGTGGTCGGACACCTGCTCGGAGGCGCGGCGGGCACGTTCGTCGGTGCCTTCCTGGGGATCGTGACGGTGGGAGGGGTCGGGGGAGCGCTCCTGGCGCTCGTCGCAGACCGGGTGGGCGGGATGGCCAGGATCGTCTACAATCCGACCGGGAATTCGACGCCGTACCGACGGGAGCATTCCCGGGCCCGGTCCCTTGCGGTGAGGGGGGAGCACGAGCGGGCGATCGAGGCGTATCGGACCGCGATCCTCGAGGATCCCCGGGATCCGGCGCCCTACCTGGCGATCGCCCGCCTGCTGCGGGACGAGATGGGCCGGCCGCGGGAAGCGGGGGACTGGCTCCGTCGGGCGCGCGGGGATGCGGATCTCGATGAGGCCACCCGCATGCGCGTCACGCGGGAGCTGATCGAGCTGTACCGGACGAAGCTCGCCGAGCCCCTGCGCGCGGCCCCCGAGCTGGCCAGGCTGGCCGAGACCTGGCCGGCCACGGTCGAGGGACGATGGGCGGCCGCGGAGCTCGCGGAGCTGAAGAGGGCGATGCGCGGCGAGGGAGAGGAGGGTGCCGCGCCGGACTCCCGCGGCGGGCCGCCCTCCGACCGCCCGTCGCCGACCCACGTCGGTTGAAGGAGGACGTCGCTGGGGGCATCTTTGCAGCGCCTGGAGGGGTGGCAGAGCGGTTCAATGCACCGGTCTTGAAAACCGGCGGGCGCAAGCCCTCGTGGGTTCGAATCCCACCCCCTCCGTTTCCGGGAATCGCAGACGCTCGGAGGGCGCGCTCGGTCGTTGGGGCGTCGCGTTCGAAGCCACGGCGCGCTTCGCGAGAAGCGCGCGACGCGGGTTCGAGTCGAGCGGCCCGGGCTCCGGGTCGCGCACAGCGCACGAGAGGTGATCCGCGAGACGAGCGAGGATGCGCCGGAGGCGCACCGGAGCTCCATCCCACCCCCTCCGTTTCCGGG
>JBJKSF010000091.1:0-16433 GCA_046704285.1 Longimicrobiales bacterium
CCGCACGCCCGCCTCCGCGAGCGCGCGCCACTCTCCCTCCGCGAGGCCCGAAAGCTCCTCCGCCGCGACCGCGCCGTCGAGCGCGAGGCGCGCCAGCAGGCCCGCCGCCTGCGGACCCACCAGGGACAGCACGGCGCGGGCGGCGGAGACGTCGTCGACCGTCGCCATCCGGGGAGGCAGGTACTTGCGCAGGTGCGCCAGGAGTCCCTCGCGCCCGGCGGCGGGGACGTCGAGCAGAAACCCGTGCTCCTCCCCGGGTCCGAGCAGGAGCACGCGCGCATCCGTGATCAACTTGCCCTTGGGCGTGAGCACGGCCGTGTAGGACGCACGACCTGCGTACAGTACGGGGGCGACCGCCGCGCCTTCGATCGCACGTGCCTCCGCCGCGTCGGGCATGGTGCCGCTCACGACCCCGTCGAGCATCTTCCGGGGAGCGCGGCCTCCCACGACCAGCTGCACGCGGTCAGGTCGCCCGAAGACGGCGGCGTGCTCGACGGCCGCCCCGTAGCCCGGGACGGCGGCTCCCCGGTCGGCGCTCATTCGTCGTCCAGGTCGTCGGGCGAGGGAGGCCGGCCCTCCTTGAGGGCGTCCACCATCTCCTGGACGTGCTCGGCGTCGGTCGAGCCCGGAGCCACGTGCAGGTAGGCTTCGAGCTGCTCGAGAGCCTCCTCGTGGCGGCCGAGGCGCACGAGCAGCATCCCCCGGGCCCGGTTCGCGGACGGCGACAGCGGCGTGACGACGAGCACGCGCTCCACGGCCGCGAGCGCCCGCGCGTGATCGCCCACGTTCAGGTAGACGCCCTTCAGGTTCGTGTTCAGCCGCACGAGCATGTCGCGCCGGTCGGCCACCCGGAGGAAGGAGTCCTGCACCCGCACCATCCCGCCGTAGGCTCGATCCAGGAGCTCCTGGGCCTGGTCCTCGAAGCGTACCGCGCCCCGGTCGAACGGGTCGATGAGGAGGCGCACGACGTCCCCCGCGTACCGCACGAGGAAGTGGCTCGGGAAGTTCACGCCCTCGAGCGGCAGCCCCAGTCGCCATCCGACTTCCAGGAGCACCATCCCCAGGGTCAGCGGGATGCCGAGCTCCCGGTCGAGGACGTCGTTGAGGAAGGAGTTGCGAGGGTCGTAATACGCCTTGCGGTTGCCGGCGAACGCGTGGCGGCGGAAGAGCGTCGCCCCCAGCTCCTCCAGCAGCACGAGGGGGGCGCTCTCGTCGTCCAGCCGGTCCTTGACCTCCTCGGCGAGCTGATCCAGGCGCGCCAGGTAGAGCTCCACCGAGAGCTGGGGGTACTCCTCCTTCGCCACCAGCAGCGCCGCACGGGCGAGGTCGATCTCCGGCTCGGGCCGGGAGATCTCGGCGGCGAAGTCCCTTCTCGGGGATGAGGTCGGTGCAGTCATGGGCTCAGGGGGCGCTTCTCGCGGCCCGTTCGGGCCGGCTACATTGCGTTCGATCCCCCATGCGTACACTTCCCGCCTCGGTGGTTTCCGCGCTCGGCGGCGTCGCGTTACACGCCGCCGAGGCCCTCTTCGCCTTCGGCGCCCACCCTCACAGCACCCCCAAGCCCTCCGGAGCCGGACCATGACCGAGCAACCCCACGGCACGCCGTCGCCCGTACGCCTCTCGCAGCTGAGCCATGGCGCGGGCTGCGCCTGC
The DNA here is from genome assembly GCA_046704285.1 of Longimicrobiales bacterium. Lineage (GTDB taxonomy): Bacteria > Gemmatimonadota > Gemmatimonadetes > Longimicrobiales > Gaopeijiaceae > SZUA-318. Next base: position 1,654 of record JBJKSF010000091.1, read on the forward strand.
AAGCTCGGAATGGCCGAACTGACGCGGGCGCTCAGGCACCTCGTGCCCGTGCCGGACCCGAACGCGCTCGTCGACGCCACAACGGGCGACGACGCCGCGGTGTACCGCCTCTCGGACGAGCGGGCGCTCGTCGTCACGACGGACTTCTTCACGCCGATCGTCGACGACCCGTACGACTTCGGGCGCATCGCCGCCACGAATGCCCTTTCGGACGTCTACGCGATGGGAGGGCGGCCCCTCTTCGCGCTGAACCTGGTGGCGTTTCCGCGTCGGCTCCTCGACGACGGGCTCCTCGAGGAGATCCTGCGGGGCGGCGGAGACGTGTGCGCCGGGGCCGGTATCCCGGTGCTGGGGGGTCACTCGATCGACGACCCGGAGCCGAAGTACGGCCTGGTGGCGATCGGGGAGGTGCACCCGGAGCGCATCGTCACGAACGCGGGCGCCCGCCCCGGGGACGTGCTGGTCCTCACCAAGCCGCTCGGCGCCGGCGTCGTGACGACCGCGATCAAAGCGAGCGCCGCGCCGGAGGCGGTGGTGGCCCGTGCAGTCGAGGTGATGGCGACGCTCAATCGCGGCGCGTCCGAGGCCATGCTCGCGGCAGGCGCGCGCGCCGCCACGGACGTGACGGGCTTCGGCCTCCTCGGCCACCTGAGAAGCCTCGCGCGCTCCTCCGGCGTGGGCGCCGAGGTCCGCGCGGGCACGGTCCCGCTCCTCGAAGGCGCGCTCGACCTCGTGGCGGCCGGGCACGTCCCGGGCGGCTCGAAGCGCAACCTGGCCGACGTCGCGCCCGACGTCACCTGGGACGAGGCCGTGCCGCCGGACCTGCGCACGCTCCTGTGCGACGCGCAGACTTCCGGAGGCCTTCTCGTCAGCGTGCCGCCCGAGCGCGCCGAGACGCTGCTCGGGGGGCTCGATGGACGCGCTCCTGCGGCGGCCGTGATCGGCCGGATCGTGGAGGGAAGGGCAGGCTCGATCGCGGTGCGGGCGTAAAGCCGCACGGGCGGCCCCGCACGGGCGTCCTCGATCGCACCTGCGGCCGCCTCCGGCCCCTCAGGCCTCCGCGCCCGCCCCCACGCCCTCCTTGGCCGCCTGTCCCCCGGCCCGGCGGCTGCGCTTCGGGGCCCGGGTGGGGTGTGGCGACTCGCCCGTCAGCGCCACCGCCATGACCTCGTCCAGCGTCTCCACGAGGTGGAACGTCAGCGTCTGCTGTACCGCCTCGGGGATGTCCTCCAGGTCGGCCTCGTTCTCCTGCGGGAGGATGATCTCGCGGATGCCCGCGCGCACCGCGCCGAGGATCTTCTCCTTGAGGCCCCCGATCGGGAGCACGCGCCCGGTGAGCGTCAGCTCCCCGGTCATCGACACGTCCGAGCGGACCTTGCGCCTGGAGAGCGCGGACACCAGCGCCGTGGCGATCGTGATGCCCGCCGACGGGCCGTCCTTGGGAACGGCACCGGCCGGCACGTGGATGTGGACCTCGCGCCCCTTCAGGCTCTCCTCCGCGATGCCGAGGCGGTCCCAGTGGGCCTTGGCGTACGAGAGCGCCGCGCGCCCGGACTCCTTCATGACGTCGCCGAGCTGGCCGGTGAGGACGAGCCCGCCGTCGCCCGGCATGACGCTCGCCTCGACGAACATGATGTCGCCGCCCATGGGTGTGTAGAACATGCCCGTCGCCACGCCGACCTGGTCCTCCGTGGCCCTGTGCTCGGGGTGCACGCGCGGCCTGCCGAGCAGCTCACGGACCTCCTCCGGCGTCGCCTGCATGGACTCCAGGTGGCCGGCCGCGATCCTGCGGGCCACCTTGCGCGCGAACTTGCCCAGCTCGCGCTCGAGCTGCCGCACGCCTGCCTCGCGCGTGTGCTGCTGCACGATCGTGAGGATCGCCTCGTCCGACATCTGCAGCTCGTCCTCGGTGAGGCTGTTCTCGCCGCGCTGGCGCGGCAGGAGGTACTTCTTGGCGATCTGCAGCTTCTCGTCCTCCGTGTAGCCCGAGAACTCGACCAGCTCCATGCGGTCGAGCAGCGGCCCCGGGATCCGGTCGAGGTAGTTGGCCGTCGCGATGAAGAGCACCTCCGACAGGTCGAACGGGATCCCGAGGTAGTGGTCCACGAACGTCGAGTTCTGGGCGGGATCGAGCACCTCGAGGAGCGCCGAGCTGGGATCGCCCTGGAACGAGACGCCCAGCTTGTCGACCTCGTCGAGCAGGAAGACCGGGTTCTTGCTCTTGGCCTGGCGCATGCCCTGGATGATCCTGCCCGGCATGGCGCCCACGTACGTGCGGCGGTGCCCCCGGATGTCGGCCTCGTCGCGCGCGCCGCCCAGGGAGATGCGCACGTACTTGCGCCCGAGGGACCGGGCGATCGACTGCGCGATCGAGGTCTTGCCCACTCCGGGAGGCCCCACGAACAGCAGGATCGGGCCGTGACCCGGGCGCCGATCGTCCTCGTTCGGCACGCGGGTCTCCGCGGAGGGCTCCACAGCACCCCCGGCGGCACCCCCGTCCCCACCGCCCGGACCTGCGCCCTCGGCTGCGGCCTGCGGCGCCTCCTCTCCCGCGTCCTCGTCCACCTCCTCGGCGGCGCGCTCGAGCTGGAGCTTCCGGACCGCCAGGAACTCGAGTACGCGGTCCTTCACGTCCTCCAGGCCGTGGTGGTCCTCCTCGAGGATCTCCTGGGCCCGCGCGAGGTCGATCTTGTCCTCCGTGCGGTCGTTCCAGGGCAGCTCCGTGATCCACTCGAGGTACGTCCGGATCACCTGGTACTCGGCCGACTGCGGGCTGGTGCGCTCCAGGCGGTGCAGCTCCCGCTCCACCTCGGAGCGCTGCTCTTCGGTGAAGTCGAGCTCCTCGAGCCTCTGGCGCATCTCCTCGATGTCGTCCCGCTCCTCTTCCTCCCCCAGCTCCTTCTGGATCGCTTTCATCTGCTCGCGCAGCAGCATCTCGCGCTGCCGCTCGCCCAGCTCCGTCTGCACCTTCGCCTGGATGTCCTCCTGCGCATCGATGCGCGCCAGCTCCCGCTCCACCGCCACGAGGGCGGCCCGCATGCGCATCTCGTCGTCGAGCTCTTCCAGGAGGTGCTGCTTGTCCTCGGTGCCCAGCTCGAGGTAGAAGGCCACCAGGTCGGCGAAGGCCCCCGGATCGTCCACGCCCTGGATGAGTTGGTTCAGGGCCTCGGCGGGTACGCCGCGGCGGGTGCCGAGCTCTGCCGCGCGCTCACGCAGCTCGCGATCGAGCGCCTGGAACGCGGGCGACTCCGGGTTCGAGGGGGCCATGCGATCCATGGGGAGGAGCACGACGTGGAGCATGCTCTGGCCTTCGCTCTCGTAGGACAGCGCCTGCGCGCGCCCCTCGCCCTGGACGAGGAGCTGCACCCCGCCCCGGACGCGATGCGTCTGGATGATGCGGACGACGGTGCCGGTCGTGTACAGCACCTCCGGGACCGGCTCGTCGACGTTCTCCTTCTGGGCCACGGCGAAGAGGCGGCGGTCTCCGTCCAACGCCTCCTGGACGGCCTCTACCGTGCCCGGCCGCCCGGCCGCGATCGGTACGGCCACGCCCGGGTACACGACGGTGTCACGGAGCGGAAGCACCGGCAGCGTGAAGCGCTCTCCCATGGGATCCTCTCTGTATGCTGCTCCGCCGCACGGGCGGAGCGTTCGTCCTTGCAGGGCGCGGGTACCGTCCGGTCGGGCGGTATCCCCCGCCGGTGCACGATCCTTGCCAGGCCGGAACGGCCCCGAGTCGGCCCGATGCGCAGGAATCCCTGCCATTGTGACGCGGGGCCCGGGGCCTTCCCGCCACTTTTTCCCCCCGCCGTGGGCAGTTAGCTTGGCACCTTGAGGCGCCCCGCGCCACTGGTGGTGGAGTCCTAATGAGCGACTTGCTCGACGGGGTCACATGGTTCCGCGGCTCGTCCGTTCGCATCCAGCGGGCGGGCCAGGTCGTCTACGTCGACCCGCCCGACGTCGGCGAGGACGGGATGGCCGACTTCATCCTCCTCACCCATCCCCACTACGACAACTTCTCGGAGCAAGGGATCGGGCACGTGCGCACCGCGGGCACTGTGGTGATCGCGCCGGCCACGATGAAGAAGCAGCTCGGCGACGCGGACCATTTCATGCGGCCCGGGGACATGCTCCAGCTCGACAGCCTGGACGTCCTGGCCGTGCCCGCGCACAACACCGACAAGCGCTTCCATCTCCCGGAGCACGGCTGGCTGGGCTACGTCTTCTCCCTCGGCGGGGTCACGTACTATCACGCGGGCGACACGGACTTCCTTCCCGCCATGTTCGGCATCCGGTGCGACGTGGCCTTCCTGCCTTGTGGCGGGCACTACACGATGGGCGTCGAGGACGCGGCGCGAGCGGCCGAGGCGTGCGGCGCCTCGGTCGTGGTGCCCATCCACTGGGGCCAGCCCCATGGCACCCGTGACGACGTAGACCGCCTGCGCGAGATGTTCGCGGGGGAGGTCCACGTGCTGGAGGCGGAAGGGTGAGCACGGGCGCGCCCCCTCGGCACGGACACCGCGGCGGAAGCTCATCGTGACCGGGTCCGACTTCGAGATCCCGTTCCATCGGCTGCCGGAGCGGTTCGCGGAGAGCGTGTCCCATCCCCCGTCCACCCCCGTGACCGCGAGGCCGGCGGCCACCGTGGTGCTCCTGCGACAGGCTCCTCGGGGCTTCGACGTGCTGCTGCTGCGCCGCAGCGGTGAGGCCGGCTTCGTCCCCGGCGCGTACGTGTTCCCCGGAGGCCGTGTGGATCCCGAGGACCGGGACGCCGCGCTCGCCGGGCGCCTGGACGGCGTGACGCCGGAGCACGCGGCGCGCCGACTCGGCATGTCGGAGGACGCGCCCGGGGCCGTCGCGCACTACGTGGCCGCCCTGCGCGAGGCGTTCGAGGAGACGGGCATTCTGGTCGCCCGTGACGCTCAGGGCGATCCGCCTCCCGCCGCCGCGGAGGACGGTCGGGTGGACGCGCTGCGACGTGACCTGCTCGAGGGGCGGCGCGGGCTCGCCGAGGTGCTGGACACGCTGGAGTGCCGCCTCGACGGGACGGGCGTGGCCTACATGGCCCACTGGATCACTCCCGAGAGCGAACCTCGCCGCTACGACACGCGCTTCTTCGTGGCGCGCGTTCCCGCCGGCGTGCGCACCAAAGTCGATTCGCGCGAGATGACCGACAGTGTCTGGCTCGCCCCTTCCGAAGCCCTGCGGCGGAGCCGTCGGGGGACGTTGCCGATGGTCTTCCCGACGATCCGCACCCTCGAGCGCCTGGCCGCGTTCGACACCGTCGAGCGCGCGCTCTCCGAGCTGCGGAGGCTGGACGTCCCCACCCATCGGCCCGAGTTGGTCGTCACCCCCACCGGCGTCGCCATCCGCATGCCCGGCGGCGCGGACCCGCGGAGGAACCCATGAGAGCCACGAGCGTCGGCACCGGGCTCGCCACACTGGTCGTCGCCTTGTCGCTGGCCGCGTGCTCCACCAGTGATCGGGCGGTGCGCGACCAGAACCAGATCATCGCGCGCGAGTTCCTGGCGACGTTCGAGAGCGGCGACACCACGGCGATCTACAGCCTGTTCCAGCCGGACGCGATCTACGACGACTTCCCCGACCAAGAGGAGTTCCACGGGATCGACCAGATCATCGGGCACGTCCTCAGCTTCGAGAGCTGGGGAACGGACATCACCATGAACGTGAACAACGTGTACACGGGGCCCAACTCCGCCGTCGCGGAATACACGCTCTCCCTCGTGCAGAACCGCCCCATGGACCACTGGGTGCCGTTCGGGACCAACCGCAACGTCATGATCAACGGGGTGATGATCCTCCAGGTCCAGGGCGGCAAGATCTCACGCGCCGCGGAGTACTGGGACACGGCGCCTCTCGTGCTCGAGCTCGGGGGCAAGATCGTCTTCCCGGGTGGCGCCGTGCGTCAGGAGAACTCGCAGAGCCCGGACACCACGTCTCCGGGCGGGACGCCGTAGGGCGGAAAGCGCCTGGGTCCGGGCCGGGTTCCGGGCCAGGGGAGCGACGTCGGCGCGGCGCTCACGCGGGACGGGACGGAGCGGCGGGCACCGGCCCCCCGCTCGCGCCCGCGCGGATCGCTTCGGCGACCAGCTCCACCACGTGCCGTACCCTGACCGGCCGCTCCTCGGAGCCCTCCTGCGCCTTGAGCCCGTCCTCGAGCATCGCCATGCAGAAGGGGCAGGACACGGCGAGCGTCGGTGCGCCGCTCTCCACGACCTCGGCGGCGCGGTTCCACGAGATGCGTGGCTCGGGCTCCTCGCGCCAGAAGTTGCCTCCCCCGGCTCCGCAGCAGAACGCGCTCTCCCGGTTGCGCGGCAGCTCGACGAGCTCCCCGCCGCTCGCGCTCACGAGGGCGCGCTGCTCCTCGTAGATCCCGTTGTAACGCCCGTAGAAGCAGGAGTCGTGGTAGGCCACGCGGCCGAGAGTCGCATCTGCGGATAGGCCACGATCCCGCACGAGCTTCTCCACGACCTGCTCCACGCTCCGGATCTCGAACGGCATCTCCCCGAAATCGCGGTAGTCCTTCCCGAACACCTGGTGACAGTGTGGGTTCGTGACCATCAGCGTCCTGAACTCCACCGTCTTGAACAGCTCCAAGTTGGCCTGCGCGTTCATCTGGAACTGCAGCTCGTTGCCCATCCTGCGGTAGTTCTCGCCGCAGCACGCCTCCGCGTCGCCGAGGATGCGGAAGTCGACGCCGAAGTGCCGCAGCACCTCGAGCGTGGCGCGCGTCGTCTCGATCGAGCGGTCGTCGTAGAGGCCCCAGCAGCCGACCCAGAAGAGGACGTCGAACTTCTCCCCCGGCTCGGCCACCGGCACGTCACCCAACGCCTCCACCGTCTCCGTCTTGCGATGCTCGCCGTAGCCCCACGGATCGCCGGCGCGCTCCATGTTCTGGAACACGCGCTGGTATTCCGGCTCGATCGCCCCGGCGTCGAGCACCTGGTAGCGCCGCAGGTTGAGCAGCTTGGAGAGGTGGTCGATGTCGACGGGGCAGGCCTGGACGCAGGCCATGCAGGTGGTGCACTCCCACAGTGTCTGGGCGGCGATCACGTGGTCGACCAGCGCCTGCTCCTCCAGCGCCACGCCCTCGACGCTCCCTCCGGACGCCGCCAGCGCCTCCCGCGCGACCGCCGCCTGCCGGCCGTGCGGCGTCCTCCCTGTGGCGTGGTACTTCAGGTCCACGATGAAGTCACGCGGATTGAGCAGCTTGCCCGTGGCGTACGCCGGGCAGGCCTCCTGGCAGCGCCCGCACTCGATGCATGTGATCAGGTCGAGCCGATCCGTCCACGTGAGGTCACGCAGCTTGTTCGCACCATAGGATTCGCCCTTGTCGAAGTCGCGCTCGGCTTCGAGGTCCATGTAGTCCATCTTCTGCCGGTCCTCGAGCTGTTGGAGGACCGCGTTGAAGGGCGCTCCCAGGATGTGGAAGTGCTTGGACGTGGGCACGTAGGCGAGGAACGAGAACGCGACCATCAGGTGCGCGTAACCCATGTACGTGCCGACCGGGCCGGCCAGGAATCGCTCGCCGAGATGCGTGAGCGCGATGACGCCGATGAGCGCCAGGACGATGGCCGACTCGCGGCTGTAGTACGTGAGGTACGGGGGGCGCAGCAGGTACCGCCGGACGGCCAGCACGACGATCCCCAGCACGATGAGCCCGGCGAAGACGTCGACGACCGGCGGGATCCATCCCAGCGCGCCGTGCAGGAAGCCGGGCCCGCCCACCGCGAGGCGGACGAGCAGGTCCAGAGTCGAGACGACGAACGCCAGGAACCCCCAGAAGATGAGGGCGTGCGCCCATCCGGCCGTCAGCCGCCTGCGCACCTTGCCCTGGAAGATCACCTCGGTGAAGAAGATCCCGATGCGCCGCGGGATGTGGTCCGTGCGGGGCTCCGGCCGCCCGCGTCGCACGAAGGCGACCTTGCCAGCGACGAGTCTGGTGAAGACGGCGAGCGCGCCCACGACGTACGCACCGACGACGAGGCGGACGATCTCGGAGGTGCTCATGCGCTCTCTTCCTGAAACGGGTCCGGATCGCAGCGGGCCCGGAGGGGCAACGAGCCGGCCTGGAGGTCGCTGCAGAAGGGAAGTACCCACGCCGGCGCCTTGCGGCTCTGCGACCCGGAGCGCCTCGGCCCCGGGCACCGACACGACAGCGACCGGCTAAGGCTAGCGCATCGCGCGCCTGCCCGCACGGTGGCGCGCTGGCCGGAACCGGCCGGCGTGTCCGAGCGTACGACTCGTTCACCCCCGCCCCGAACACGAGGACCCACCCCATGAGCGAGCTCCGCGCAAGCACCCTCGGCGAGCTCGAGGCCGCCGGTTACGAGCCCCGCAGCGTCAAGGAGGAGATGCGGGCGAATCTCGTCAGCGCGCTCCGCGACGGAACGGAGCTGTTCCCCGGCATCCGCGGCTACGACGACTCCGTGGTACCCCAGATCGTCAACGCCGTCCTCTCGCGCCACGACTTCATCCTCCTGGGCCTGCGCGGACAGGCGAAGAGCCGCATCCTGCGGCAGCTCGTGTCGCTCCTGGACGAGCAGATCCCGATCCTGGCCGGAAGCGAGGTGAACGACGATCCGTGCTGCCCGATCTCGAAGTACGGGCGACAGCTCGTCGAGGAGAGGGGCAAGGAGGCTCCGGTGACGTGGATCGGACGCGAGCAGCGGTACGTCGAGAAGCTCGCGACCCCGGACGTGACGATCGCCGACATGATCGGCGACGTGGACCCGATCAAGGCGGCACGCGGCGGACACATCCTGGCCGACGAGCTGACCATCCACTACGGGCTGCTGCCCCGTGCGAACCGCGGCATCTTCGCGATCAACGAGCTTCCCGACCTCGCGGGCAAGATCCAGGTCGGGCTGTTCAACATCCTCCAGGAAGGCGACGTGCAGGTGAAGGGCTACCCGATCCGGCTGCCGCTCAACGTGATGATGGTCTTCACGGCCAATCCGGAGGACTACACGGCCCGCGGCAAGATCATCACGCCCCTCAAGGACCGCATCGGCGCCGAGATCCGCACGCACTACCCGCAGGAGCTGGAGACCGGGATCGCCATCACCCGCCAGGAGGCGTGGGTCGCGCGCGACGGGGCGTGCGTGCAGGTGCCGTCGTTCATGGAGGAGGCGGTGGAGCTGATCGCCTTCCTCGCCCGGGAGGACAAGCGCATCGACCGTCGCTCCGGGGTGAGCCAGCGCATGCCGATCACGGTTCTGGAGACCGTCGTCTCCAACGCCGAGCGGCGCTCGCTGCATCACGGGGAGGACATGGCAGTGCCGCGCATGAGCGACCTCTACGCGGCGCTGCCCGCGATCACCGGCAAGATCGAGCTCGAGTACGAGGGAGAGCTGCACGGAGCTCCGAAGATCGCCGACGAGCTGATCCAGGAGGCGGCCTCACAGACCTTCCAGATTCGCGCAGGCGGAGCCGACACGTCGGAGATCGTCGAGTACTTCGAGAGTGGGGGGGCTCTCCAGGTCGGTGACGACGCCTCGTCGGACGCCTGCGTGAAGGGCTTCGAGACCGTGCCGGGGCTGCTCGAGCTCGTGGAGCTGGTGGGGCTGGCACCCAGGGACGAAGGGGACGGCGTGCGGGCCTCGGCGTGCGAGCTCGTGCTCGAGGCGCTGGTGGCGCAGAAGCGCATCAGCCGGAGCCAGGGCGGGTACACGAAGGCGCGCCACGAAGGACCGTCGAGCCAGGGCTACCACGGGTTCGATCCGCTGGGCGGGACTACCGTGTGATGGAAGGGCCGGCGCCGCTGACGCCCGAGCAGAAGCGCGAGCTCGAGGAGGCGAAGGAGCGCATCCGCCCCCTCCTCAAGGCCGTGCGCCGCACGAGGCTCAACACCTGGTCCCTCGGAATCGCCGCGGCGCTCACGATCGCGTTCGGGATGTCCAGCGTGAGCGCGCTGCTTCTCGGCATCGGGATGGCCGTCGCGACCTGGTACGAGCATCGCGGCGGCGCGCTGCTCAGGCGCTTCGACCCGAAGGGTCCCCGGCTGCTCGGCCGCAACCAGCTCGGACTCATGGCGGAGGTGGTCGTATACGCGCTGTGGGAGATCTACAAGGCGAAGGTGCACCCGGACGCCGACCTGGCACAGATGGAGGTCCTCGGGGGCGACACCGCCGGGCTGATCACCTCGTTGACGATCATCATGTGGGTGGCCGTGATCGCGACGACGGGGCTGCTGCAAGGGTTCATGGCGCGCTACTACTTCAAGCGCGGGCCCATGGCGGAGGCGTACGTGCGCGACACACCGGCGTGGGTGATCGAGCTGCAGAGGGCGGCCACGCTGGAGTGAAGGCGACCGCGGGTCGCGCGGAGGCGACGCCGAGGCTCAGGGCGTAGCGCGGAGACGGAGAGCGTCCCCCACAGACCCGGCCCGTGCGAGCGGCGCACGCCCGAGGTCCGACTTCCTGGCGAGGGGCGACGCGCGGCCCGAGCTTGGAGGAATGCCGTCCAGCCTCGACGACCTCGCGGAGCGCCGGCTCGTCCTCCTCTTCCTGTGGGCGGCGGGCGTGGCCGCGCTCGCCGCGCTCGTCGGACACTTCTGGATCCCGCTCGACGACGGCACGCTCGCGCAGTCCGCGGCGCGCGTCCTGCGGGGCCAGCTTCCCCAGCGCGACTTCGGGGACCCGTACACGGGTCTCAACGCCATCCTGGGCGCGCTCGCCCTGCGCCTCTTCGGGATCCGGCTGATCTCGTTGCGTATCCCCCTGGTCGCCGGCTTCGCGCTCTGGCTCCCGGGAATGTGGATGCTGTGCCGTCGCTTCGCGTCCTCGTCGGTCGCGCTCGCCGCCACGGGGCTCGCCGCCGTGGTCTCGGTGCCGGCGTATCCAGCCGCGATGCCCACCTGGTTCGGCCTCTTCCTGGTGACGTGGGGTGCGCTGGCGCTGGTGCGGTTCACCGGGCGTCTCGGAGACGACGGAGCCACCGCCGGCGGAAGCAGCGCGCAGCCCGGTGGCTCCCGGGCGGCCGCTCGCGGCCCGGGCGAGGCCCAGCATGCGGGCTCCGCCGGCGGCTCGCGCCGCCGGTGGCTCGTCCTGGCGGGGGTCGCGGCCGGAACGAGCATCCTCTTCAAGGTCGTCGGGCTCTACTTCGTGGCCGCCGCGCTCCTGGCGCTGGCCCGGGCGCGGTCGGGAGGGCGCACCCAGTGGTGGGTCACGCTCGTGGGAGTCGCCGCGTTCCTGGTCGTGGTCGGCCGGCTGGTCCTGCCGCTCGGAGGAGCGTCGGGGGCGGCCCGCTTCTTCGTTCCGGTCGCCGTCCTGGCGCTCGCCGTCGCGGCCGGCGCATGGCGTCGCCGTCACGAGAGAGAGAGGGGCGCCTGGAAGGAGCTGGGCCTGGATGCTGCCGCCCTGTGCGCCGGCCTCGTGCTTCCCGTGCTCCTCTTCCTCGTGCCGTACGCCTTGAACGGTGGGCTGCGCGCGTGGGTCGTCGGGGTGTTCGTACGGCCCACGCGGCGTCTCGTGGCGGCCGCCAGCGCTCCCGCTCCGGCCTGGACCGTCGTCCCCGGGCTCGCCGCCGTCGGGCTCCTCTGGGCCGCGGGGCGCCTGCGCGCGTCGTCGAGGGGTCCTGCCGCGCTCGCGCTGGCGGCGCTCCTGACCCTCGGCCTCGCGGCCGACGGTCCCGGAGGCGGAGCCTTCCTCACGATCCTGTGGTACGCCGCCCTCACGTGGCTCCCGGCCCTGGCCCTGTGGGCGGCGTGGTTGTTCGCGCGGAGTCCCTCCGAGCACCCGGAGGCGTTCGCGGTCGTCGCGACGGCCGTGCTCTGGAGCCTGGTCTCCTTCCCCTACGCGTCGCCCGCCTACTTCTTCTACGTCGCACCGCTCGTCGTGCCCGCGACGCTCGCCGTCGTGCGCGCCTCGGGGCGGCGGCCGGGGGCGGTGCTGGGGGTGCTCGCCGTCGTGTTCCTGCTGCTCGGCGGCGGATACGCCGCCGGCGTGGCGGCGTCGGGCACGACCCCTCTGCCCGGCGACCGCGGAGGGATCCGGGTGTCGGCCGCCGACGCGCGCCTCTACGGGGCTCTCGTGGACACCGTGCGCGCCCGCGCCGCCGGGGGGGGGCTGTGGGCGACGCCCGACGCACCCGAGGTCTACTTCCTGACGGGGCTTCCCAACCCCACGCGCACCCTCTACGAGTTCCTCGATCCCGAGCCGCCCGACAGCGCCGCGGTCGCCTCCATGCTGCGGACCCACCACGTGCGGGTGGTAGTTCTGAACACGCGCCCGCTCTTCTCCCCCCTTCCGGGGCCGCCGGTGCTCCGGCTCCTGCGCGAGCGCTACCCGCGGACCGACACGCTGGGGCCGTTCGTCGTGCGCTGGCGAGGGACTCCCTGATACCTTGGAGAGCGCGCGGACGAATGCGTACGAAGCGGACCTGTTCCTCCCACCCCATCGCCCCGGAGCGGATGCCGAGTTGAAGAAGATCTGGGCCCCCCTCCTCGAGCTGCCCGTCGTCTACCGGGCGTGGCAGGCCCCCTTCGCCGAGGCCAAGCTCGCGCCGCTGTTCCGGCACAACGACATCTCCCGGGTCCGCAGGGTCCTCGACGTCGGCTGCGGGCCGGGAACGAACGCCCCACACTTCCGCGCCACCGAGTACCTCGGCCTCGACATCAACGCAGCGTACGTGGAGCAGGCCCGGCGCCGCTACGGGATGCGCTTCGAGGTCGCGGACGTCACGCGCTGGCAGGTGCGGGACGGCACCTTCGACTTCATCCTCGTGAACAGCTTCTTCCACCACGTGCGCGACGAGGACTCCGAGCGGATCCTCGGCCACCTCGCCACCCTTCTCACCGACGACGGCCGCATCCACGTGCTCGACCTCGTCCTGCCACCGGACCCATCCCCGGCGCGCGTGCTGGCGCGCCTGGACCGCGGCGACCATCCCCGGCCGCTCGAGGCATGGCGCGCGCTCCTCCGGCGGCACTTCCGGGAGGAGGTCTTCGAGCCCTACGACCTCGGCGTCCCCGGAGTCCCGCTCTGGAAGATGCTCTACTTCAGGGGCGGACCGGCATGAAGACGCCGCGCGTCTCCGTGGCGGCCCCGCTCTACAACGAGAAGGAGACCGTTCCCGAGCTGCTCCGGCGGGTGGGAGCGGTCCTCGACGGGCTGCCGGGAGGCCCGCACGAGCTCGTGCTCGTGGACGACGGCAGCACGGACGGGACCCGAGAGCTCCTGGAAGACGCCGTCGCCGACGACCCACGCGTCGTGGCGGTCCTGCTGTCCAGGAACTTCGGGCACCAGGCCGCGTTCTCGGCCGCTCTCGACCACGTCTCGGGCGACGTGGCCGTGCTCCTGGACGGCGACCTGCAGGACCCCCCCGAGGAGATCCCCCGTTTCGTGCAGGGCTATCTGGACGGCTACGACGTGGTGTACGCGAAGCGCGAGCGCAGAAAGGAGCCGCTCTGGCTCCGGTTCTCGTACTGGGCCTACTACCGGCTCCTGGCGCGCATGGCGAATCTGGCGCTCCCGCTCGACGCGGGAGACTTCTCGCTCCTCTCGCGCCGGGTGATCGACGAGATCCGACGCTCCCCGGAGCGCCACCGCTACCTGCGCGGCCTGAGGGCCTGGGCGGGCTTCCGCCAACTCGGCGTCCCGGTCGAGCGGGCGGAGCGGCACGCCGGCAGATCCAAGTACTCGCTGGCCCGGCTGGTGGAGCTGGGGCTCGACGGAATCTTCTCGTTCTCGATCGTCCCCATCCGCGCGGCCGCCTTCCTGGGGGCCGCGGCGGCGGCCGTCGCCGTCCTCTTCGCGCTCTACGCCGTGTACGCCAAGGTCCTCCTGGGCCGCTCCCCGCAGGGCTTCACCGCGCTCCTCGTCGTGACGACGTTCCTGTCGGGCGTGCTGCTGTTCTTCCTGGGAATCATCGGCGAGTACGTCGGGCGCATCTACGAGGAGGTCAAGGCCCGCCCCCTCTACGTCGTGGATCGGGTCGCCCGCGCCCGCTCCCGGGATAGCTGAGGCGTTCGTGGATCCCACCTACGGAGCGAGGTACGCCGAGCTACACGCACGCCACTGGTGGTGGCGTGCCCGCGAGGCCGTCGTCGTGAAGGAGCTCGACCGGCTGCGGCCGCCCGGCGGGTGGCGGCGCGCGCTGGACGTGGGGTGCGGCGACGGGCTGTTCTTCGACGTGCTGCGCCGCTATGCCGCCGAGGTCGAGGGCGTGGAGCCCGACCGTGCGCTGGTCTCGGCGGAGCGAGCGGCGGAAGGCCGCATCCACGTTCGGCCGTTCGACCGCGAGTTCCGCCCCGGCCGTCGGTACGACCTCATGCTGTTCCTCGACGTCCTGGAGCACATTCCGGACGCGGAGGGCGCCGTGGCCCACGCCGCCGACCTCCTCGAGCCCGGCGGCGTGGTGCTGGTGACCGTGCCGGCGTTCCGCCACCTGTGGACGACGCACGACGACCTGAACCACCACGTGACGCGTTACTCACGCAGCTCCCTCGCGCGGCTCCTCTCCGGCCCTCTCGCGCTCGAGCGCTCGCGCTACTTCTTCCGCTGGGTGCACCCGGCGAAGGTCGCGCAGCGCGCGATGGAGGCCGTCAGGCACCCGCGGCCCTCCCCGCCCGCCGTCCCGCCCGCACCCGTGAACGACGCGCTGTACGGGCTCTCGCGCGTCGAGGAGGCGACGTTGCGTCACGTGCCCGTGCCGCTCGGATCGTCCCTCCTGGCCGTCGCTCGGAAGGTCTGAGGGGGAGGGCCGACCGGCCGCCGCCGTCGCGCCGCGCCGCGGTCGGCGGGCGGAGCGACCGCGCG
>JBJKSF010000092.1:0-12960 GCA_046704285.1 Longimicrobiales bacterium
CGGGTCGCGGCGCCCCCCCCACCAGGGGGCCCGCATCGGCCGCACGGAGCATGCACGCCCAGCCGCCGTCGAGGTTGGCGACCTTGAGCAGCACGCGGTTCCAGCCGGCGTGGACGCGCACCCGTACCGCCAGGTCGTCCGGCACGGAGATGTGGCGCCCCTGCCTCTCGGAGACCTCGCGGCCGTCGACCCACATCTCGTGCGCGTCGTCCGCGCCGAGCAGCAGCGTGACCTCGCGGGCGTCGGGCGAGTACAGGAACGTCTGCGCGTAGGCAGCCACCCAGCTCGTGGGGTGGAAGAGCGCGTACAGGTCCAGGTACCCGTCGGCGGGCGCGTCGGCCGCCTTCCACGAGACCGTGCGGCCCCCGAGACCCACGTACGTGCGCCCGAGATCCGGATCGCGCTCAGGCCCGTAGACGCTGTCCAGCGCGGGACTGAGCTCGGTGCCGAAGTCCTCGGGGTTGGGGAAGGGCCCGACCACGCTCCACGCACGGGCGAAGCGTCGCACGGGAATCGTCTCGACGGCGGCGGGCAGCGTGTCCGCCGACCAGTCGATGCGCACCGAGTCCCTGGCGACGACCGTGTCGAGCACCACCGGCTCGAGCACCGTGCCGGCCTGGTCGGCCCCGAGGTCGAGGTGGTGGACGGCTCCGCCGGCCGCCTTCACGGTCGCCGTTCCCTCGTCCGGCCCGCCGAGCGGGTAGACCACCACCGCGTATCGGTCCGGCCGCGGCACGGGCACCGCGAGGCGCCAGCCGCCCGGCGTGCGCGTCGTCGGGATGTGGGCCGTCAGGCGCGCGGCGGCGGGGATGCGCACGCCGGCCACCTCGCGCTCGTCCGGGGGGGGCAGCGGCGGTAGGGGGGTGTGCGGCTCCGTCTGGTACCAGTAGGCCGTCGACGCGTAGTCCGCGACGACCGTGTTCTGGTTCCCGTGCTCGATGTTCACGCGGATCGAGTCGTGGAACGGGACGGGATCGAGGAGCTCCCACCGGTACGCCGCGATCCGGCCGCGCTTGGTGTCCTTCACGAGGAGCCCGTGGAAGGGCGCGGCGAAGGTTCCCCGGTCGAAGTACCAGCCGGAGTTGAAGTAGTCCTCCGTGCCGGTGCCCTGGCCCGCCAGCTTCCCGTCGACGATGTAGCGCTCGTCTCCCTCGAGGAAGCCGAGCCCTCCACCGAGGCTCTCGATGTTGAGGTTCATCCCGATGAACCAGCCCGCGCCGTGCGCGTCGAGGATGCGGAACGGCCTCGGGCTCGTCGTGCGCGGATCGCGGTGCCACCAGGCATGGAACGTCGCCAGCGGCCGGGGCAGGGAATCGACCAGCTCCACGTCGGCGTTGAAGTAGAACGCCTGGATCGGCCGCCCCGTGCCGTTGTACGCCACGATGCGGGCACTGTGCGCGAACGGCATCGGCAGGTAGCAGAAGAACCCGCCACTCGTCACCCCCATGACGAGCGAAGCGTAGTCCGGCTTGTTGAACCCGTCGCCGAAGAAGTCGCCCAGGGGCGCCTCGACGGAGGGGTTCTTCTCGCCGTCCCAGAACATCTTCAGGGCGATGCGCCGCAGGTAATGCGGATCGGTGCTGGAGATCGTCATCCACATGTGGCGGATGACGCCGGGCCCCTTCACGTCGAGCAGGACCACCGAGTCCCCCGTCGGGACCTCGAAGTAGTCGTGGTTCCCTCCCGTCGGGTCGGTGGAGGAGACGTGGATGAAGCGCGTGCCCGGGGCAGGTGGGCGGAGGAGGTCGTCGAGGAACCCGGGGCCGGGGACGGGGACGGACGGCGCGGGCGGCATCGGAGCGGGCGCCGGGGAGGGAGGCGGGGCGGCGTGGCACGCCGCGAGCGCGGCGAGCGTGGCGGCGAGGACGCTCAGGCGGAGGGTACGCGTCATCCTAGGGCTCCTGCTGTGGCTCGTGTGGCTCTTCCTCTTCGGTCGACTCGGCGCCGTCGTGCGCTCGAGCCTTCTCCCGCGCGTCGTCGTCGAAGTCTCCTTCCGTTCCCACGACGACGCGGTGGGCGAGCGCCTCCAGCCTTCCCAGCAGGGTCGGGCTGCCCGCCCGGCTCACCCCGAACATCCCGTCGGCGTCCTCCTCGGCCGCCTCCGCGACGCCGTACAGGCTGAGCCAGTTGTCGAGGCGCTCCCCGATGCGCATGACCGCGTAGAAGCGGCGGCCGGGGGTGTCTCCCGGCAGGATCATGTCGACGGCGACGGCACCGATGGCGGCCCACGAGATCACGAAGCCCTTGGCGCCGTCGAGGAACAGCTTCAGCTCGTAGATGAGGAAGTCGCGCAGCACGATCCGGCGCGGCCGGTCGAGCCGCCGGAGCACGCCCCGGCGGCGCCTGCGCCTCCGGCCGCGGCGCCGGGCGCGACCCGACGTCTCGCGCCCCTCACCCTGCTCCTCGAGCCAACCGAGGTCCGGGCCGTCCTGGCTCAACCGTCTCTCCTCGCGGGCCTACCGCCTCCCGAAGAAGCGGAAGGGCGCCTCGTGGATCTGGAAGTCCTGGGGCGGCGTCTCGCCCAGCAGGTAGCGCACGAAGTAGTTCCAACGCCGCAGCGTCACGTACAGCGCGTGCGGCCCGCTGTCCCCATGGTACATGTTCGGCACGAGCAGCATGTCGAACGGCTTGCCGGCCGTCATGAGCGCGTCGACCAGGTGCATGGTCTCGGTCGGGTTGACGTTGTCGTCGATGTCCCCGTGGATCAGCAGCAGGTGACCCTTCAGGCTGTCCGCCAGGGTCTCGTTCGCCTGCTCCACGTAATCCTTCCCGACCGGCCAGCCCTGGTACAGCTCGTTCCACCACGCCTTGTCCAGGCGCGGGTCGTGATCGCCCGAAGTCGACACGCACACCTTGTAGAAGTCCGGGAACTGCAGGAACGCGTGCGCGGAGCCGTAGCCGCCGGCCGACGTCCCGTAGATGCCGACGCGCGTCGAGTCCATCCACGGGTACTTGCGGGCCATCTCCTCGATCATCGTCACGTGGTCGATGAAGACGTTGCCCATGTCGTGGTACGAGAAGTCGTGGAAGTCGCGCGAGCGTCCCGTGGTGCCGCGCCCGTCCACCATCACGACCACGAACCCGAGCTCGGCCATCGATTGCAGCCGCACCGCCGCACCGAACGTCTTGGGCGCGAAGAACCCCTGGGGCCCCGTGTAGATGTTCTCGAGGACGGGATACTTCTTCGCGGGGTCGAAGTCCGTGGGGCGCACGATCACGCCGTAGAGAGGGGTCTTGCCGTCCGCGGCCGTGCCCTCGAACGGAATCGGGGGCTCGAAGCCCATCTGCACGAGCGCGGAGTCGTCGGTCGTGGCGAGCACGCGCACGACCGAGCCGTCGCTGGTCCGCCTCAGCACGGACTCGCCGGGAAGGTCGGGCCGCGAGTAGTTGTCGACGAAGTACTTCCCGTCGGGCGACACGCTCGCCGTGTGGTTCGCGTCCTCGGGCGTGAGCAGCTTCAGGCCGGTCCCGTCCAGGTTCACCCGGTAGAGCTGGGTGTAGTAGGGATCCATCCCCTTCTGCACTCCGCCCGCCAGGAAGTAGACCTGGTGGGCCTTCTCGTCGACCGACACGATCCGGCGCACCACCCAGTCGCCGTGCGTGAGGGCGCGCAGGAGCCGTCCGGTGTCGGCGTCGTAGAGGTAGAGCTGGTTCCAGCCGCTCCGCTCCGACGTCCAGAGCACCTCCTGGTCGTGGTCGATGAAGCGGTACATCGTCTCGCCCGGATCCACGTACGGGTAGGGCTCGGCCACCTCGCGGATGATCGTCCGCTGCTCGCCGGTGGTCGCGTCCACCTCGCGCAGGTCGATCGCCTTCTCGCCGCGCTCGTCGTAGTCGTAGTAGAAGTGGCGGCTGTCGGGGAGCCAGGTGAAGCCCGGACCCCCCTGGAACTGGATCTGGAGGGGCGGCGTCTTCACGTCGACGCGCTGCTGCGTCTCCAGGTCGAACACGATCGGCATCGCGGTGGGCAGGACCTCGCCCGGGAGCGGATAGACGTAGTGGTACGCCCTGGGGCGGAGCCGGTCGGGCGGCACGTACTGGATGCTCCAGAAGCGCCCCGCGTTCCTGGAGTCCAGGCGGTACGTGATCAGCTTCCGCGAGTCCGGGGACCAGTAGACGTCGGCCCGCTCGCGCACGTCGTCTCCGTTCGAGACCTTCTGCTGGACCAGCGTACGCAGGTCGGGCAGCGGCGTGGCGTAGTCCCGGCCCGGCTCGCCGTCCCGCGTGAGCCGCACGACGGTCCCGGTCGACACGTCACGCACGTACAGGTTGTGGTCGCGCACGAAGGCGGCCCAGCGGCCGTTCGGCGAGAGGGACTCGTAGGGGCCGGCCTCGGCCTCCTCCGCTCCGCGGGCGCACGTGTAGGCGGCCAGGTCGCACGTCCAGCGCGCCTCGCCCACCCGGAAGTCGATGGCGTGCCCGTCGTCGGAGAACGTGAACCGGTAGAAGGGCAGCTCGTCCGCCTGGTAGCGGTGTCCCGAGGCGCGGGACAGCGCTTCCGCGAGCCGCGTCTGATCGAAGGCGGGGCCGGCCGTGTCCCGGGCCGGGTCGACGAGCACGAACCGGTGGCCGCGGCCCTCCATCTGGAGGTACCAGAACCGGTCGCCCTGCCCGATCCACTCGGGGCGCACGTCGGCGAACGAGACGAGCCGCTGCAGGTTTCCGCCCAGGAGCTTCTCGGCGTTGCGGTAGCGCTGGAGGACGCTCTGCCCCGCCGCGGCGACGGGAAGAAGGGCGAGCGAAGCCGCGAGGACCGCCCAGCGGCCGATACGGGAAGTCATCGACTCTTTCCTCAGTTCCTTGAAGGACCGTGCATCGGGTCGGCTCGATGCGATCCCGGGGGCCGCCACCTCGGCATCCATGGGCCCGCCGGTGTCGCAGGGCATGCTACGGGCCGCCTTCCCCGGCAGCAAGCATCGGGCGCGGCGCGGCGGAGGGCCTACGCGGCCGCGCCCTCGGCCGTGCCGTCCGGACCGCCGAAGTCGACGCGGCGGATCCGCGGGATGACCACGCAGATCAGCGCGAACGCGACGAGGTGCAGCGATCCGGCGATGACCAGGACCGGAGTGTAGCTGGAGCCGTGGTCGCGCAGGTACCCGGCGATCTCGCCGAGGACCACGCCCCCGAGCGCCCCGCCCATCCCCACCATGCCCGCCACCGTGGCGACGGCGCGCCGGGGGATCAGGTCGGTCGGGAGGATCATCACCAGCGTGGACCACGACTGCTGGCCGAAGAACGCGAGGCTGAAGATGAGGATGACGACGCCCAGCGAATGGAGCTCCGGCACGAGCCAGACCCACGGCATGAACGCGGCGCTGAAGCCGAGCGCGATCTTGCGCGACGCGTTCACCGAGAACCCGCGGGCCAGCAGCCGGCTCGACAGCGCGCCACCGACCAGGGATCCCACACCCGACGCCGCGTACGGGATCCAGCCCACGCCGCTCGCGACGCTGAACTTCAGGTGGAAGGTGTCCATGAGGAATTTCGGGAGCCAGAACATGTAGAAGTACCAGGCTCCGTCCGTGAGGGTCTTGGCGATCACGATCGCCCACACCTCGCGGTGCGCGAGCAGCTCGCGGAACGGGATGCTCCGCGCCCCGGAGCGGCCCGCCCGGTCGGCTCCGTGCAGGCCGGCTCCGTCGCGTCCGGAGAGGAGGAGCGTGCGCTCCTCCTCACCGAGCCTCGGGTCCCGCTCGGGCGGCTGGTAGCTCCGCCACCACCAGGCAGTCCAGACCAGGCCGGCCGCGCCCGTCACGAAGAACACCCACCGCCAGGGAGAGAGCCCGAACCAGCCGGTGTAGGTGAGCACCACCCAGATCACCCACGGGGCGATGACGGCGCCGACGGCGGTGCCCGCGTTGATGACGCCCATCGCCGTGGCGCGCTCGCGCACGGGGAACCACTCGGCGACCGCGAGCGTGGCGGCCGGAAAGCCGCCTCCCTCGCCCATCCCCAGCAGGAAGCGGCTCCCGACGAGCATGAGGAGCGCGAAGGCGATGCCGTGGACCGCGCCCAGCCCGTAGTTGCCGGCGAGCCCCTGGCTGGCGCTGGCCAGCGACCAGAACAGCATCACCACGAGGAAGCCGCGGCGCGTGCCCAGGTGGTCGAGGAGCCGGCCGCCTCCCAGGTACATGAGCCCGTACGAGAGGAGGAACGCCGAGTCGAACGCGGCCTTGACCTCCGCCGAGAACGGGTAGTCGCGCTGGATCTGCGTCAGCGTCCACGGCAGCGTGAGCCGGTCCATGTAGCTGAGCACGATCGCGGCGGCGATGAGGGTGGCGATCCGCCAACGTCGCGTCGGAGTCCCGGGCATGGCTCGTGCACTGGATCGGAGCGCGGGCGCGCGGAAGGCATCGGCCCCCCGTGGCCCCGCTCGGGAACGAGCGCCCATGATAGGGCGGCGCCCGCGCAGCGGCTACGGTGGCGCGCCCCTTCCCGGCCCCGTCGCTCTCTCAACACGGAGCCGCGCTACCGTTAACTTATTGGGCTAGGCAAGCTCCATCCGCCGCGTCCGCGAGACGACGCCACGAGGTCCATGGGAAGCATCCGCAACATCGCCATCATCGCGCACGTCGACCACGGCAAGACGACCCTGGTCGACCAGATGTTCCGTCAGGCCGGGGTCTTCCGGGAGAACCAGGCCGTCGCGGAGCGCGTGCTGGACTCCAATCCCCTGGAGCGCGAGCGCGGCATCACGATCCTCGCCAAGAACACCGCCGTGACGTGGCACGACGTGAAGATCAACATCGTCGACACCCCCGGCCACGCCGACTTCGGCGGCGAGGTGGAGCGGATCCTGCGCATGGTCGACGGCGTCGTGCTCCTCGTGGACGCCGCGGAGGGGCCCATGCCCCAGACGCGCTTCGTCACGCGCAAGGCGCTGGACCTGGGCCTGCCGCCCCTGGTCGTCATCAACAAGGTCGACCGCCACGACGCGCGCGTGCGCCAGGTCCACGACGAGGTCCTCGAGCTCTTCCTGGACCTGGAGGCCACCGAGGCGCAGCTCGACGCGCCGTTCCTGTACGCCTCGGGCCGGGAGGGCTGGGCGTCGCGCGACGCCGAGGCCCGCAGCGGCGACCTCGTGCCGCTCTTCGAGACGATCCTCTCGTACTTCCCGGCCCCCTCCGTCGATCCGGACGGACCCTTCCAGATGCTGATCTCGACGCTCGACTACTCGTCCTACGTCGGCCGCATCGCGATCGGGCGGATCGAGCGGGGCCGGGTGGGGGTGGGCGACCGGGTCGCGCTGCTCGAGCTCGGGCCGCCCGGGCTGGTGGACGACGACGTCGGCGCCGAGGACTCGCGCGTGCTCAAGCTCTACACGTTCAGCGGCCTGGAGCGGCTCGAGGTCGAGGAGGCCTCGGCCGGCGACATCGTCGCGCTGGCGGGGCTCGACGGCGTCGAGATCGGCAAGACCGTCACGGACCCCGAGCGCCGGGAGCGCCTGAAGGGGATCGCCGTGGAGGAGCCCACGCTCTCGGTGGACTTCACGGTCAACAACTCGCCGTTCGCGGGCAGGTCCGGCAGGTTCGTCACCACGCGCCAGGTGCGCGAGCGCCTGTTCCGCGAGCTGGAGCGCAACGTCGCGCTCCGCGTCGAGGAGACGGACCAGCCGGACACGTTCACGGTGAGCGGGCGCGGGGAGCTGCACCTGACGATCCTCATGGAGACCATGCGCCGCGAGGGCTACGAGTTCCAGGTGTCGCGCCCGCGCGTGATCACCCGCAAGGACGACGCGGGCCGCGCGCTGGAGCCGTACGAGGAGGCGGTCATCGAGGTGCCGACGCCGATGGTCGGCACGGTCATCGAGAAGATGGGGCCGCGCCGCGGGGAGATGGTCGAGATGAGGCCCATGGACTCCGGCGCCACCCGGCTGCGCTTCCGGATCCCCGCCCGGGGCCTGTTCGGGTACCGCTCCGAGTTCCTCACCGACACGCGCGGCGAAGGCATCCTGCACCACAACTTCCACTCCTGGGGACCGTGGGCCGGCAACCTGCGGGGCCGCTCGCGCGGCGTGCTGGTGGCCGACCGCGAGGGCACGGCCGTGGGCTTCGCGCTCTTCAACCTGCAGGAGCGGGGCACGATGTTCGTGAGTCCCGGCGACGACGTCTACGGCGGGATGATCGTGGGCGAGAACGCGCGCACGGACGACATCGACGTGAACGTGAGCAAGGAGAAGAAGCTCACGAACATGCGCACCACCGCCTCGGACGAGAACATCCGGCTGGAGCCGCCGCGCCAGCTCACGCTCGAGCTCTCCCTGGAGTTCATCCAGGACGACGAGCTCATCGAGGTGACGCCCGGCGGCATCCGGCTGCGCAAGCGCGTCCTCGACATGAACCGGCGCCGCAAGGCGGCGCGTGCCCGGGCCGAGATGAGCTCGTGAGCGACGGACGATGCCGCTGATCTTCAAGGACGGAGTCCCCGAGAACACGCATCCCCTGAACGTCGTGGAGGTGCCGGAGGACTTCGTCGCGGCGGTGGACCCGGTCTCGCGGCCCCCGCTGTACGAGGTGTACATGCGCATGGCCGAGGAGCTGGCCAAGCGGAGCACGTGCCAGCGCCTGCAGGTGGGCACGGTGCTCACCGACGCGCGACTCGAGCACGTGCTCGCGATCGGCTACAACGGCAACGCGCGCGGCTTCCCGAACCGGTGCGACTCGAGCGAGCCGGGCAAGTGCGGCTGCATCCACTCGGAGATGAACGCGCTCGTGAAGGCGCCCGGCGAGGTGCCGGGCAAGGTCGCCTTCCTCACGGCGAGCCCGTGCGTGATGTGCGCCAAGCTCATGATCCAGGCGAACGTCTCGCACGTCTACTTCCGTGAGGCGTACCGCGATCCGGCGGGGCTCGACGTGCTGGAGCGGGGAGGGGTCGTGGCCGTGCACTACACGCGTTGGAAAGATGCCTGGAGATGAGCCTCCGTCCGGGCGGTTCTTCCTGCCCGGTCCCACGGAGATCCGACCCGAGGTGCTCGCGGCCCAGACCCGCGCGATGATCGGGCACCGCGGCCCCGCCATGCACGAGCTCATGGGCGAGGTGCAGACCGGGCTGCGCCGGGTGTTCGGGACCGAGCGGCCCGTCTTCGTCTTCACGTCGTCGGCCACGGGGATGATGGAGGCGGCCGTGCGCAACGGCTCGTCGAGCCGCGTCCTCAGCCTCGTCAACGGGGCGTTCTCGGAGCGCTTCGCGCGCATCGCGGCGCTGCGCGGCGTCGAGGTGGACGAGATCGCGGTGCCGTGGGGCGGCCACCACGAGCCCGAGAGCGTGCGCTACGAGCTGCTCAAGCGGCCCTACGACGCGGTCACCGTCGTGCACTCCGAGACGTCCACGGGGGTGCTGAACCCCCTGAAGGATCTCGCGGCGGTCGTCGCCGAGCACGCGGAGGTGATCCTCCTGGTCGACGCCGTCTCCAGCGCCGCGGCGGTCGAGCTGTGCGCCGACGCCTGGAAGCTCGGGTTCGTCTTCGCGGGCTCGCAGAAGGCGCTCGCCCTCCCTCCGGGGCTCTCGTTCGCGGCGGCGTCGGAGGCCATGATGCGCCGGGCCGCCGCGATCCCCGCCCGGGGCCTCTACTTCGACCTCGTGGGGGCGGCGGCCCGGCTCGCCGACCTGGAGCCGCCGACCACCCCCGCCGTGTCGCTCCTGTACGCCCTGCAGGAGCAGCTCCGCAGGATCGAGCGGGAGACGCTCGCGGCGCGCTGGAGCCGCCACCGCGACATGGCGGAGCGCTGCTGGGCGTGGGTCGACGAGATGCGGGACGGAAAGGGCGTGCAGGTGAGCGTCCTCGCCGCCGAGGGCTACCGCTCGCCGGCCGTGACGTGCATCCGGCTGCCGGACGGCAAGGAGGGGCCGGCCGTCGTGGACGCCCTGGCGGCGCGCGGCTGGGCCGTCGGGAGCGGCCTCGGCGCGCTCCGCGAGAGCACGATCCGCATCGGCCACATGGGCGACCACACGGTGGACGAGCTGGACGAGCTGCTGGAGGCCCTGGCGGAGGTGCTCGGCTGAGGGCTCGGCGCGGCCGGGCGGGCGGGCGCGGCCGCCCGCCTCAGCGCACGGCCTTGTACTCCCGCAGGATCGCCAGCGTCGAGTCGAGCGGCAGCGCGTGGACCGTATGCCCGTTGCTCGTCACCGTGACGGCCTCGAGCAGCGAGTTGTAGATCGCCTCCTGCGTGGCCTCGACGGTGGCCTCGAAGATCCCGTTCATGTGCTCGTTGTCGAGGTCCTGGATCGTGCGCACCGCCGGGCCCTGAGCGCGCCGCACGCTCGGCGCGCTGGAGAAGGCGATCACGTAGTCTCCCGAGCCGTCCGCCGAGTACGAGCCGGTGCGCGCGAGGCCCATGATGGCGCGCTTCGCCACCCGGCGCAGGTTGCGGTCGGAGAGCGGGGCGTCGGTCGCCACGACGATCATGCACGAGCCCCACTGCTGCGGGTCCGCGGCCGGATCGTACGAGAGCGGCCCGTGCCGGCCGGCGCCGGAGCGGCCCACCACCCGGGAGAACGAGTACTGTCCCAGCGCGCGCCCCACCGGCGCGCCGTTCATCGTGAGCATCCCGCCGAAGTTGGTCTGCACGAGCACGCCGACCGTGTAGCCGCCCAGGCTCGCGGGCAGGACCCGCGAGCTCGTGCCGATGCCGCCCTTCCAGCCGAATGCCATCGTCCCGGCCCCCGCGCCGACGGCGCCCTCCTGCACGGGGCCCGCCTTCGCCGACTCCAGGGCGGACACGACGTCGGAGGGGCGGATGGGTCGGGCGCGGATGTCGTTCAGCCAACCGTCGTTCGTCTCGCCCACGACCGGGTTGATGGAGCGCACGTCCTGCATGCCCGGGCGCGCGAGCATCCACGCCACCATCGCGTCGGCCGCCTTCCACACGCACAGCGTGCACGTGAGCAGGATGGGCGTCTCGATCTCGCCGAGCTCGTCGACCTGGGTGACGCCGACGAGCTTGCCGAAGCCGTTGCCCACGTAGATGGCGGCGGGGACCCGGCTGAAGAACGGGTTCTCGGTGCCCGTGGGCAGGATCGCGGTGACGCCGGTGCGGATGCTGTCGCCCGAGATCACGGTCTTCTGGCCGACGAGCACGCCCTTCACGTCGGTGATCGCGTCGAGGGGGCCGGGCTGGAAGATGCCGACGATGAGGCCGATGTCGCGCGAGCGCGTGCGCTCCCCCGCCCGGGGAGCCGGCGATCGCTGGCCGAGGAGCGGAGCCGGCACGAAGAGGAACAGCGCGAGGACGACGGCACGGCGCAGCATGGAACCTCCAGGTCGGAGTCTCGGATCAGCCTCGCACGGTGTTGAGGAGCATGAGCCCGAGCAGCAGCGGATGATAGAGGAGGGAGCCGAAGAAGACGCTGCGCGCGGTGACGTCCGTGAGCCGGCGCGCTGCGTTGACGCTCACCCCCGCGAACAGCCCGCTCAGGATCAGGGCACCCCCGAAGTACCACGTGCCCGTGTAGCCCAGGAGCGCGGGCGTGAGGCTCACCGGCACCAGCGCCGACGCCGCCAGCACCATGTGGAGCCCGATGATCTTGCCCGAGTCGTCGTGGGGAGGGCTGAGCTTGAAGCCGACCCGGGCGTAGTCGTCGCGCAGCATCCAGGAGAGTCCGAGCACGTGCGGGAGCTGCCAGAGGTAGGCGATCGCGAAGAGCGCGAAGCCCCCGAGCTCGAGCGATCCCCGTGCCGCCGTCCAGCCGATGAGGGTGGGCAGCGCGCCCGGCACGCCCCCGGCCAGGGTCGCGAGGTAGGAGCGGGACTTGAGCGGCGTGTAGACCGCGTGGTACATGAGGGCCGAGGCGCCGGCGACCACGGCCGGCTCCCACCCGACGAGGAACCCCAGCCAGGTGAGCCCGCCGGCGAGCAGCAGCGCGCCGAAGACCGCGGCCCAGGCCGACTCCAGCCGGCCCGACGGGATCGGCCGGTTGCGCGTCCGGACCATGCGCGAGTCCTCGTCGCGCTCCACGTACTGGTTGAGCGCCAGGGCGCCGCCGCTCGCCATCCCGGTGCCGAGCACGGTGTGCAGCAGCAGGACGGGCGACGCGTGTCCCCGGGACGCCACCCAGGCGCTCACGCCCGCCGTGATCATGACGTAGGCGGCGATCCCCGGCTTGGTCAGCTCGTAGAAGGCGCGGACGCGGGCGAAGCCTGAGGCGGGTGCGGCGGGCGGAGGCTGATCCATGGACCGCCGAAGTTGAGGCTCCGGGGCGCGCCGATCAAGCGGCGGGGAAACACGGCGCCTTCGGACCCAGTACTAGACGGTGGCGGGTCGCCTGCCCGGGGCCGCCCTCCCTCGCGGACCGAGGATCCATGAAGTACCAGGCGCACGAGCTCGAAGCCCGCGACCGGCGTCGCCAGGAGCGCAGCGTCTGGCGCGGCTCGATGCTGGTCTCTCTGCTCGTCCACCTGTTGCTCGTTCTCGCCCTGCTGTGGCTCGGGGCGCCCATCCCCAAGCCTCCGCAGTCGCCCTTCGCCGCGGCGGGCCCGCGCGCCGGCGGGAGCCGAGCGGCGCCCGGCGGGACGCAGATCGTGTACTACAGGATCGTGAGCATGACGGCGCCGAAGGTCGAGCGCACGGTTCCGCGCGCCCCCGTTCCGATCGTCGCCAAGGTGGACGTGAAGCCCGTCCACTTCACCGAGAGCATCGAGGCGGGCTCCGCCACGCCGCCGGACAGCATGCTCGCGCCGGGCATCGGCGGCGGCCCGGGCGGAGGGGGCCTCGCCGGGGGCACGGGCAGGGGGGACGGAGGCACGGCCGCGTCCGGACGCTACCGGCTGGACCCACCCACGCCGCGCGGCATGATCATCCCGCCGGCCGACAAGAGCCTCAAGGGCACGACGGTCGAGGTGTGGGTGTTCGTGGACGCGAGGGGCAACGTCGTGCCCGACTCCACGCGGCTCCAGCCACCCACCAAGGACTCCGGCTTCAACAAGCGCCTCAAGCGGGAGGCGGCCCAGTGGGTGTTCCGGCC
>JBJKSF010000093.1:0-17073 GCA_046704285.1 Longimicrobiales bacterium
GCCCGGCGCTCGCCGGGCTGCTCGCGCATCGCGACGCCGCAGTGCGCTTCGCCGCCGTGGAGGCTGCGGTGAGCCTCAAGGCCTCCACGGCCGCCGGGGCGCTCCAGGACACGCTGGACGACCCGGAGCGGGTGGTCCGCATCGCCGCGGCCCGCGCGCTCGGGGAGCTCAGGTACCGTCCCGCGGCGCGCCGCCTCGCCGAGATCGTCTCGGGCAAGGAGATGAGGGCCGCCGACATCTCGGAGAAGGTGGCGTTCTTCGAGGCCTACGGGCTCGTGGCGGAGGAGCGCGCCGTCGACCTGATGGACAAGCTGCTGAACGGCAAGGGGTTCCTGGGCAAGCGCGAGCCGGGCGAGATCCGCGCGGCGGCCGCCCTCGCCCTCGGCAAGGTCGCCGGCGCCGCGGCCCGCACCGCCCTGGGCAAGGCCGCCCAGGACGAGGACGCGGTCGTGCGGAGCGCCGTGGGCCGCGCCCTGCGGGCCGAGGAGTGAGGCTGTGACGACCGCGTCCAACCTGAACATGCAGGAGGAGGGGCGCCGGATCCTCATCGCCTTCTACGGCGCGCTCAGCGCCCTGAAGCTCTATCCCCTGGAGAACGAGGCAGTACAGCAGGCCCTGGGCGACCTGCACGGGCTCGTCGCCGACATCGTCACCGTGGAGGGCTCGGCGGAGGTGCGGGTGGTCGGCGACTTCTTCTTCCTCAACGAGACCCGACTCCGCCTCGATCTCTCGAACTTCGCGACCTTCGGTTCGTTCGCGCGCTCCCTCCAGGACCACGGGATCGGCGCGGTGGAGGTGCTGCCGGGCATCGAGCGCAGCGAGTGGGCTCCGTTCCTGTCGATGCTCCTGCGCAAGGCCGGCCAGGGAGACCCGTTCCAGGCGTTCATGGACCGCCTCGAGGGGGCTCCCGTCGAGCACATCGCGCTGCGGCCCGAGCGCGAGGTCCAGGAGCCCGAGCAGAACGAGGAGTCCCTCAAGGCTGCCAAGCGCACGTACGCCGAGTCGGTGAAGGTCGCGCACGACGTGCTCGGCGACGTGCGCCTGGGCAAGGCCGTGAACGTCCGCAAGGTGAAGCGGGCGGTGCAGGGCATCGTGGACCAGGTGCTGGCCAACGAATCGTCGATCGTCACGATGACCACGCTGCGCGACTTCGACGAGTACACGTTCACGCACAGCGTGAACGTGTGCATCTTCAGCGTCATCATCGGCCAGCGCCTCGGCCTCGACAAGCTCCAGCTCTACGACCTCGGACTCGGAGCGCTCTTCCACGACATCGGCAAGCAGCGCGTGGACTACGAGATCATCAACAAGCCGGGCGGGCTCACCGAGGACGAATGGAGCCAGCTCAAGGAGCACACGACGGAGGGGCTGCTGGTCCTCTTCAAGATGCACGGCTTCGCCGACGTGCCGTATCGCCAGATGCTGATCGCGTACGAGCACCACATGAAGTTCGACCTGAGCGGCTACCCCCGGAACAGTCGGCCCCGCTCCCCCACGCTCTTCTGCAGGATCGTGGCCGTGGCCGACGCGTTCGACGCCGGGACCTCGGTGCGGAGCTACCAATACAAGCCCTGGCCTCCCGACGTGGTGCTCAAGGAGATGCGGGACAACCCGAAGCGGGGCTTCGATCCGATCCTTGTGAAGGCCCTCATTACCGCGACCGGCGTGTACCCCGTGGGCACGCTCTGCATCCTGGACACCCACGAGCTGGCCGTCGTGGCGCAGGTGAACGCCAACCCGGACTTCCTGCACCGTCCCCGGGTGAAGGTCATCTCCGACTCGATGGGCGTTCCCCTCAGCGAGGTCGTCACCCTGGACCTCTCCAAGGACGACCCCGTGACCGGCGAGCCCCTGCACACGATCATCAAGACGACGGATCCGCAGAAGTACGGGATCCGCGTCAGCGACTACCTGACGGCTTGATCCCCCCGACACGATCGCCATGACCGGCCGTTCCATCTCCGACGTCTTCGCTGCGCGCCGGGCCCGGGGCCAGGCCGCCCTGGTTCCCTACCTCACGGCGGGCTTTCCGCGCGCCGGGTCCACCGTCGAGGCGCTGGTCGCGCTGGCGGAAGCGGGGGGCGACGTGATCGAGCTGGGGATCCCCTTCTCGGATCCGCTGGCGGACGGGCCCACGATCCAGCGGTCGTCGCACGCGTCGCTCGGCCAGGGGACGTCGGTGGCCACGGTGCTGGAGGATCTGCGCACGTTCAGGTCCGCCTCCGACTGTCCCGTGGTCCTGTTCACCTACCTGAACCCGGTGATCCGATACGGCGTGGACGCCTTCCTGGCGGACGCGGCGCGGGCGGGGGCGCAGGGGCTCTTGCTGACGGACCTGCCGGCCGGTGCCGATCCGCCGCTCGAGGACCGCGTGCGGGCGTCGGGGCTCGACCTGATCCGCCTGGTCGCCCCGACCACGACGTCCGAGCGGGTGCAGACGATCGCCTCCGGCGCCTCCGGCTTCCTCTACTACATCTCGCGCACCGGCGTCACCGGGGCGCGGGAGCGCCTGCGAGAGGGGCTCCAGGGCGAGGTGCGCCACATCAAGGAGGCCGTGTCGCTCCCGGTGGCGGTGGGGTTCGGGATCTCGACCCCGGAGCAGGCGGCCCTCGTGGCGGCCGCGGCGGACGGCGTCGTGGTAGGGAGCGCGCTCGTGGAGACGCTCGAGCGCCACGGGATCGGGGCGGCTGCGACGTTCCTCGCGTCCCTGCGCGCGGGCATGGACGACGGACGGGTCTGACGGCCTCCGGATCCCCGGGACGCCTCGATCGTCAGCCCTCTTCGCCCGCGTCGGTCGCGAGGCGCTCCGCCAACGCGGGATCGGGCGCCACGAACACGGTGTGGGCACGCTCCATGACCACCTGGCCGGGAGCGGCTCCGCGGGGCTTGCGCACGTACTTCCTGAAGGTCCAGTCCACCGGGACGCTCGCCGACGTGCGCGCCTCCGAGCGCAGCGCCGCCAGGACGGCCGCCTCGGTGAGGTCCCGCCCGGGAGGGCTGCCGGGTCCGCTCCAGCGCAGGACCACGTGGGCGCCGGCGGCGTGGCGCGCGTGGAGCCAGACGTCGCCCGGCGCCGCGTGGTGGAAGGTGAGGTCGTCGTTCTGGCGGGCGCCCTTGCCCACGCGGATCTCCAGCCCCCCCGAGCTCCTGTAGGACCGGTACGGCAGCGCCGCCAGGACGGTGCGGCGCCCCCTGCGTCCCTGTTCGCCCTGTTCGCGGGCGGGCGCGAGCGCGCGGATCTCGGCTTCCGACGCCTGTCCCAGCCGCGCCCGCTCGAGCACCTCTTCCAGACGGGCGGCGCGCGCCCGGGCTCGGGCGAGCAGGTCCGGGAGCCGCTCTCGGGCGCGCTCCACCCGCCCCGCCCGAGCGTACAGCTTGGACGCATTCTCGTGCGGCTCGAGCCCGGGATCCAGCGGGACCACGACCGTCTCGCCGGAGAAGCCCGGCAGGGTCACCTGCGACGCGCCTCTCGGGACGTCGGCGTAGTGGGCGAGCAGGACGTTACCGAGCGTGCGCAGCTCGTCAGGGTCCTCGAGCGCGGCGAGCTCGGCCTCGATCCGGGTGACGCGCCTCAGAGCGGCGTCCACGGCGGCGTCGAGCTCGGCGAGGAGGCCGCCGGGGAGGAGGGCGAGGGGGCTCGCGCCACGCGCCTCCTCGGTCCGCTCGGCGGACAGGGCGAACGCGTCGAGCAGGCTGTCCGCGTGCCGCGAGGGCATTCCCGGCAGCGGGAAGGGATAGGGCTGAGGTCCGTGCTCGCTCTCGAGGACTGCGGGATCGGGCGGCGCGGCCGCTTCGGCCATGCGCTTCCACGCGGCCCAACCCTCCTCGAGCGCCGCCCGCGCCTCCGGCCCGGACACCAGGGCCGCCTTGCCGAGCAGTGCCGGCGCGTTGAGCGGCGACGTGTAGGCGATCGACCCGACGAGCGCGCGGGCGCGCGCCTCCGGAGCGAGCGGCTCCAGGATCTCCATCCAGCGTCCGAGCCCGAGGGACTCCGACCGTCCCTCGCGCACGAGAGGCCTGGGAGCCGCGTACGTCTCCCCGACCCGAAGCGGTCGGGAGCCCGTCCTGCTGACGAGAACGTGGCGGATCCGGTCACCCGGATCCTCACAGACGACCAGGTTCCACTGGTTGCCCAGCAGCTCGACGTGCACTACGAGATCGGGGCGCTTGCCGCGGGCCGGCACGATCCGCAGGTGCAGGATCCGCTCGTCGTCGGAGGCGCGCACCCCGCGCACGCTTCCGGCGACCCTCAGGGTGTCCGCGGATGGCTCCCGCGGCGGATAGAGCAGGATGTGGCCACGCTCGGGGTGGAGCCGCCAGAGGAGAGTACGCTCGCGGAGGATCAGCACGACGTCGCGCGTGGTGCCGTCGAGGCGCAGGCCGCGCACACGGCCGCCCGCGAGGAGCTCGTCGAGCTCTGCGGCCACGTGCCGGACCAGGACCGGATCCCAGCGGACGGACATGGACTCCAAGCTATGCAGATCCAGGGGAGAGCGGAGGGGCGTGCGTGCGCGCGGAGGCTCGTCGGGGCTCGAGGGAGGGGCGACGCCTGCCCAGCCCGACCCGACCGGGCGGCGGGCGGGCTCGCCTCGAGGCGCCCAGGCGCGCGTCCCCTTCCGGCGAAGGGCGCCTGGGCCCCATGTTTGGGGCGGCCGTGTCCAGGGTGTCCCGAAAGGCGGATCCGATGACGAGCGAGAGCAGTTCCCGGAAGGCCCGCGCGTCGGTGCGCCGGTTCCTCGAGATGAAGCGGGAGGGACAGCGCATCGTCGTCATGACGGCCTACGATTTCCTCTTCGCCGCCCTGCTGGAGGAAGCGGACGTCGACATGATCCTCGTCGGCGACTCGCTCGGTCAGGTCGTGCTGGGCCATCCCACCACGATCCCGGTGACGCTCGACGACATGATCCACCACGCCCGTGCCGTGCGCAGGGGCGCCCCGACGTCCTTCGTCGTCGTGGACCTCCCCTTCATGAGCTACCAGGTGAGCGCCCGGGAGGCGTTGCGCAGCGCGGGTCGCGTGCTCAAGGAGACGGGTGCCGAGGCGGTGAAGCTCGAGGGCGGCGGCCCGGCCGCGTGCGACCGGGTGGCCGCGCTCGTGGCTGCCGGGATTCCGGTCGTGGGCCACCTGGGCCTGACGCCCCAGTCCGTGCACGCGCTCGGGGGCTACCGCGTGCAGGGGCGCGACGCGGAGACGGCCACGCGGCTGCGCTCGGAGGCTCGCGCGCTGGAGAGCGCCGGCGTGTTCGCCATCGTGCTGGAGCTGCTCCCGGCCGGCCTCGCGGGGGAGATCTCGCGGTCGCTCGCGGTCCCGACGATCGGCATCGGCGCGGGGCCCGGCTGCGACGGCCAGGTGCTCGTGCTCTACGACGCGCTGGGTCTCAACCCGGGGTTCACGCCCAGGTTCCTGAAGCGCTTCGCCGACCTGCACGGCGAGGCGCTCGCGGGACTCAAGCGGTACGCCGAGGAGGTGCGCACGGGCACGTACCCGGACCGCGAGCACTCCTTCGAGGACGCCTGAGCTGCCCGTCGCACGCCCGTGATCGTCGCGCACACCCGACGGGAGCTTTCCGAGGCGCTCGACCGCCTGCGTGGGAACGGCCGGACGCTGGCGCTCGTGCCGACCATGGGGTTCCTGCACGAGGGCCACCTGTCGCTCGTGGATCGCGCGGGGGAGCTGGCCGACGTCGTGGCCGTGTCCGTCTTCGTGAATCCGCTGCAGTTCGGGCCGGGCGAGGATCTCGCGTCCTATCCGCGTGACGAGGAGCGCGACCTCCGGCTCCTGGAGGGGCGGGGCGCCGCCCTGGTCTTCGTGCCCGCGGTGGACGAGATGTATCCGGCGGGGGAGCCCAGGGTGACGGTGAGCCCGGGCGCGCTCGCGGAGCGCTTGTGCGGCGCGTACCGCCCGGGGCATTTCCGGGGCGTGTTGACCGTGGTGGCGAAGCTGTTCGGCCTCGTGCGCCCCGACGTGGCGGTCTTCGGTCGCAAGGACTTCCAGCAGGCGGTGCTGATC
This sequence comes from Longimicrobiales bacterium, assembly GCA_046704285.1. Lineage (GTDB taxonomy): Bacteria > Gemmatimonadota > Gemmatimonadetes > Longimicrobiales > Gaopeijiaceae > SZUA-318. The sequence continues at coordinate 6,011 of JBJKSF010000093.1, forward strand.
CGCCGCATGGTGCGCGACCTCGATCTGCGGGTGCGGGTGGAGACCGCGCCCATCGTCCGCGAGCCGGACGGTCTCGCGCTCAGCTCGCGCAACGTCTACCTGTCGCCGGCCGAGAGGGCCCAGGCCCCGGGGCTGCGCGCCGGGCTCTCGGCCGCGGCCGCCGCCTTCGCCGGGGGCGAGCGGAGCGCGGAGGCCCTCCTGAGAGCGGTCGTGCGGGAGATCGAGGCCCGTCCCCTTCTGCGCCTGCAGTATGCCGAGCTGGTGCATCCGGAGTCGCTCGAGCCGGTGGATCCGGCGTTCGACGGGGCCGTCGTCGCGCTGGCGGCCTTCTGCGGGCGGACGCGGCTCATCGACAACACGGCGCTCGGGGAGGGCCGGTGGTGAGCCTCCCGGGCCTCCTGGTCCGAGCGGGCTCGGGCGAGTTGCCGTCGTGGGCCGAGGTGAGCTCCGAGCGCCGCGAGCACATGGCGCGGGTGTCGGCCCTGCTCTCCGAGTGGGCCGCGACCGCCGGCCTGCCGGCGGACGACCGCGCGCGCTGGGCGGCGGCGGGCCACCTGCACGACGCCCTCAAGGACGCCGATCCCGAGGTGCTGCGCCGCCGGGTGCCGCCGGGGCTGGCCGACCTGCCGGCGAAGGTGCTCCACGGCCCCGCGGTGGCGGAGCGGCTGCGCTCCGGCGGGATCGACGACGAGGAGCTCCTCCTCGCGGTCGGCTTCCACACGATCGGCCACCCCGCGTTCGGTGCCCTCGGTCGCGCGCTCTACGTGGCGGACTTCCTCGATCCGGGGCGAGACTTCCGGAACGCGTGGCGCGACGCGCTGAGAGCGAGGATGCCGTCCGAGCTGGACGCGGTCGCCCGGGAGGTGGCCGGCGCCCGCGTCACCCATCTGGTGGATCGGCGCATGGCGATCCGGCCCGAGACGGTCGGATTCTGGAACGCGCTGTGCCGGAAGGGCCCATGAGAGGGGTGGCGCGCGCGGGGCTGGCCCTGCTCGTCGTCGCGGGCGCGTCGGCGGCGGCCCTGGCGCTGTGGCACGGTGCCGGGACGCCTCCGCCGGAGCAGACGCGGGCGGCCTCGGTGCCGGCGCCGGGGAGGCGGGTGACCGTCGAGGTCCTGAACGCGGGTGGAAGGCCGGGAGCGGCCCGCGACGCCACCCAGCTGCTCAGGCGGGACGGGTTCGACGTGGTCTACTTCGGCAACGCGGGCAAGTTCGGACGGGACTCCTCGCTCGTGCTGGACCGGGTCGGAGACCTGGCGAACGCGCGGGCGGTAGCGCAGGCCCTGGGGATCCACGACGTGCGCAGCGAGCCGGACACCACGCTCTACCTGGACGTGTCGGTGATCCTGGGCAAGCGCTGGCTCCTGCCCGGGATGGCCGCCGACTCGGCGCCCGCGGGCCGACTGCCGCTCTGGGACCTGCGGCGCTGGCTCGGGCGCTGAGGGAAGGACGGGCCTCCTTCCGGCGAGGATCGCCCCGCTCGCGACCCCTGGAGACGCGGCGAACGTCGCCGGGGCCTCAGCCTTCGGAGTCCGGGCCCTGCGCGGTGAGGTCGGGGGAGGAGCGGGCTCCGCGCGGGCGGCGGGCCGTGCCCATCTGGACGAGCGTCTGCGCACGGAGCTGGCCGCACGCGGCGTCGATGTCCCGGCCTCGCGTCTCGCGCACGGCCGCGGAGACGCCACGCTCCGCCAGGATCCGCTCGAACGCCCGGATGCGCTCGTACGGAGACGGCAGCCACGGCCGGTAGGGGATGGGGTTGTACGGGATGAGGTTCACGAACGCGCGCACTCCGGCCGCCAGCTCCGCGAGCTGCGGGGCGAGCGCGAGGTCGTCGTTGACGTCGCGGATCATCGTGTACTCGAACGTGATGCGCTTGCCGCCGGCCGCGTCGAAGCGGGAGAGCGCCTGCACGATCTCCGGGAGGGGATGGCGCTTCTCCAGAGGAATGAGCTCGCGGCGCAGCTCGGAGTTCGGGGCGTGCAGCGAGAGCGCCAGCCGGAACTGCTCGGGCCGCTCGGCGAGCTCCAGGATCCCGGGCACGACGCCCACGGTCGACACCGTGATCCTGCGCGCGCCCAGACCGTAGCCCTGGTTCAGGATCGTGAGGGAGGCATGCACCGCCCCCCGGTTGGACAGTGGCTCTCCCATGCCCATGTAGACGACGTTCGTGATCGCTCCGAGATCCCGCTCCGCGGCCCAGCGTCTCGACGCCCGGTACTGGGCGACGATCTCTCCCGCTCCGAGCTGCCGGTCGAAGCCCCCCCATCCGGTGGCGCAGAACGTGCACCCCATGGCGCATCCGACCTGGGAGGAGATGCACAGCGTCAGGCGCCGCCCGGCCGGGATGAGCACGGACTCCACCATCTCGCCGTCGGCGAGCCGCCACAGGTGCTTGACCGTGCCGTCCCGGCTGATCGACACGCGCTCGACCGATGGCTCCGCGAGGCTGAAGGCGTCGGCCAGGGCTCGACGCTCGGGGGCCGGGAGATCCGTCATGGCGTCGAGCGAGGCGGCCGCGCCGTCGTAGACCCAACGCCGGGTCTGGGCCGCGCGGTACGCCGGCTGACCCCGGCTCCTGAAATGCTCCGCGAGCGCCGCGTCGAGCTCGCCCGGGGTGAGCGAGAGGAGATCGGGTCGGGAGGAGTCGGTCATTGCGGCACGATCGCGAAGCGCTTGAGGACCCGCCGGTTTCTTGAACCGGGTCGGGGGGGCCGTTTAAGTTAGCCGCGAACCGGAAGCCGCTGAAGCGCGCCCGAGCCCTCGTGGCTCCCCCTCCAGGCCCCGTTGCCGGGTGCCCCCCAGCGCGTGGATCGGGGCCGCCGAGCACGTGGGCGTGCTGCCGGGGTATGTTCTCTTCTCCCTGCCGTGTTGCGTGGCGCGGGCCCCGCTTCCCGGCGGGAGCTCACGGAGTCGACCGGAACAGGACCTCAATGTCGGACCTATCGAGCGAAGGCACGGCTCTGCGGAGCCGCATGGTGGGCGGCCTGACGGCCGCCGATGCGGGCTCCGCCGCGAAGCTCACGGGTTGGGTGCACCGGCGGCGTGACCTGGGCGGGCTCCTCTTCGTGGACCTGCGCGACCGGAGCGGGATCGTGCAGGTCTCGGTCGGCCCCGACTGGACGGAGGCGGCCTCGCTCGAGGTCGCGCGCGCTCTCGGCTCCGAGGACGTGGTCGCCGTGGAGGGGACGGTGGAGCTGCGACCCCAGGGCGCGCGCAATGTGGACATGGCCACCGGCGAGGTGGAAGTGAAGGCGAGGAGCGTCCGGCGCCTGTCGGCGGCCCGCACGCCGGCCATCCCCGTCTACCGCGCCCCGGAGGAAGAGCTGCCTTCGGAGGAGCTCCGCCTCCGCCACCGCGTTCTCGACCTGCGCCGCACGGAGCTGCACCGGGCGCTGGCGCTTCGCCACCGCATGATCCTGGCGGTGCGCAACTACATGGACGGCCTGGGCTTCCTGGAGGTCGAGACGCCCATGCTGACCAAGCCCACCCCGGAGGGGGCCCGCGACTACCTCGTGCCGAGCCGGGTGCACCCCGGTGAGTTCTACGCGCTCCCTCAGAGTCCGCAGCTCTACAAGCAGATCCTCATGGTCGCGGGCTACGACCGCTACTTCCAGATCGCGCGCTGCTTCCGCGACGAGGACCTGCGCGCCGACCGGCAGCCGGAGTTCACGCAGATCGACGTGGAGGCCTCGTTCATCGCCCCGGACGACATCCTGCGATGGATGGAGGGCCTCATGGCCGCGGTGGCGGAGGTGGCCGGGGTTCAGGCGCCGCTGCCGTTCCCGCGTATGACGTGGGCCCAGGCGATGGACCGGTTCGGCTCCGACCGGCCCGACCTGCGCTGGGATCTCGAGATCTCGGACTGGACCGGGACGACCGTCGACGCGGACTCCCGCATCCTGCGCGACGCGGTGGCGGCGGGTGGGCGAGTCCGGGGGCTGCGCCTGGAGGGCGGCGCGCGACTGTCGCGCAAGCAGATCGAGGCGATCGAGGCGGAGGCGAAGGCGGCGGGCGCCCCCGGGCTCCTGTGGGCGAAGCGGTCGGAGGGGGACGCGTCGGGTCCGCTCTCCAAGCAGCTCGACGGTGGGCACCTCCAGGCGATGGGGGTGGGCGCGGGCGACCTGGTGCTCGTCGCGGCCGGGCCGGACCGCGTCACGTCGCAGGCGCTGGCGGCCGTACGCCTGGCCGCGATCCGCGCGTTGGGGCTTCCCCCCGTGCGCGACCACGCGTGGCTGTGGGTCACGGAGTTCCCGCTGTTCGAGGAGGCCGAGGGCGGCGGGCTCGCTCCCGGCCATCACCCGTTCGTCATGCCGCACCCGGACGACCTGGACCTCCTGGAGCGCGAGCCCCTGCGGGTGCGGGGCCTCGCGTACGATCTGGTGTACAACGGCTCGGAGTTCGGCTCGGGGAGCATCCGCGTGCACGAGCCACCGCTGCAGCGCAGGATCCTGTCGATCCTGGGCATGTCCGACGACGAGATCGACCGCAAGTTCGGCTTCCTGCTCGAGGCGCTGGCCGCGGGAGCGCCGCCCCACGGGGGCATCGCCCTGGGCGTGGACCGCATCGTGCAGCGCTTCGTGGGAGCCGGTAGTTTACGCGACGTCATCGCCTTCCCGAAGACGACCGCGGCCCGGGCGCTCTTCGAGGGAGCGCCGACACCCATGGACGACCGGGACATCCGGGAGCTCGGCCTGCGGCTGGCCCCCAAGGCGGAGCCGGCGGGGTAGACTCGAACGAAGCGACCGGGGGCCGCCCGCCGGGCGGGCTCCGGGGTCGCTCAGGAGCGCACGTGACGAACGGAGAGACCATCGTCGAGCACCGACTGGACGCCGAAGGCGCCGATCCGCTCATGCTGACCGGCGTGAACGACGGCAACATGCAGGAGCTCGTCAGGCTCTTCGGGATTCGGCTCGTGCTGCGCAGGGACCACCTGATCCTGTCCGGTCCCCTGGAGGCGGTGGAGCGCGCCGTCCCCGTATGCCAGCACCTGATCGAGCTGGCGCGTCTCCGGGTCTCCTTCGACGTCTCCGACATCGCGCGGTTCTCCGAGGGCATCGAGGCCCTGGGCGCCCACGGCCTCCTGCCGCCCACGGACGAGCTCCGCCTCGCGCTGCCGGGCTCCAGGCGCGTGATCGTCCCGAAGTCGGACGGCCAACGGCGCTACGTGCAGTCGGTCCTGAGCAACGACATCGTGATCGGGATCGGCCCCGCCGGCACGGGCAAGACGTACCTGGCGGTGGCGTGTGCCGTGGATGCCCTGTACAAGAAGCGGGTCAAGAGGATCGTCCTGGCGCGGCCGGCCGTGGAGGCGGGCGAGAACCTCGGCTTCCTTCCCGGCGACCTGCAGGAGAAGGTGGACCCGTACCTGCGCCCGCTGTACGATGCCCTCGAGGACATGATGCCGCACGACCGGGTGCGACGCGCTCTGGAGGACACCACGATCGAGATCGCTCCGCTGGCGTACATGCGTGGGCGCACGCTGTCGGACGCCTTCGTGATCCTGGACGAGGCGCAGAACACGACGACGGCTCAGATGAAGATGTTCCTGACGCGGCTGGGGTTGAACTCCCGGGTCGTGATCACCGGCGACAAGACCCAGATCGACCTCGCCAACCGGGCGGACTCGGGACTCCTGGAGGTGGAGCGCATCCTGGCGGACATCGACGGGATCGACCTCGTCTACCTCGACGCCGGGGACGTCATCCGCCATCGGCTCGTGAAGGACATCATCCGGGCGTACGCGCGGGCCGACGGGGAGGACGGTGGAAGCGGAACGGAGGGGGAGCTTTGAGCCGGCGCAGGGGCGCCCGGCGCTCCCCGCGCGTCGGCGCCGTCCGGTGAGCCGCCGCGAGCGCTCCGCTGCGGGCTCGAACCCCCAGCCGTCCGCGCCGGCCGGCCCCGAGCGCACGTTCGGGCAGGCCCTGGCGTACCATGGGCTGAGGGTGGGCCTGCTCCTCCTGGTCGCGGCGGTCATCACCGCGCTCTTCCCTCCGAGCGCGCGCATGACGGTGGGGCAGTACCGGGTGGGCATGGTCGCACCCGAGGACGTGATCGCCCAGGTGCCCTTCAGCGTCCCGAAGAGCCCGGAGGAGCTGAAGAAGGACAGGGCGCTCGCGATGCAGTCCGTGCCGCCCACGTTCGACTACGTGCCGAGCGCGGCCGACACGATGGCCGTCCACCTGCGTGCCTTCTTCGACCAGGTCGACTCCGCGGCGGCGACGGGCGACAAGACGCGGCTCCAGCAGGTGCTGGACGCCAGCTCGATCCTCGCGACGCCGTCGCAGGTCTCGCACCTGATGGATGCGGCCACACGCCGCCTGCTCAGGCGCACGGCGCTCCGGGCGACGCAGCAGCTCGTGCCGCAGGGCGTCCTCGACGCCGGCCAGGCCTCGGACATCAGCACGAGCACGATCACGGTGAGGCAGGGGCAGGTGGAGCACTCCGTGCCGATGTCCCGCGTGCTCACCTCGCGTCAGTTCTTCGACGCGGCCCTCGCGCTGCTTCCCGGCTCCACGCCGCCCGATGTGGCGGATCTGCTGCGGCTCGTCCTGATCCGCAACATCGAGTACAGCTATCAGCCCAATGTGGTGGCCACGGAGCTGGATCGGGACGCGGCGGCCCGGTCCGTGCCGACGACGCGGGACAACGTGCTCAAGGGGGAGGCGATCGTCCGGGCGGCCGACCCGATCGGGCCGGAGCAGCTCGCACGCCTGAACGCCTACCAGAACGAGCTGCGCCGGCTGGGCTTGCTGGAGTCGCACGGTCCCCTCGTCGGGCCGCTCGTCGGGGCCGGCCTCCTCTACGTGCTGCTGCTCTCGATCTTCTGGCTGCTGGTGTTCTTCTTTCGCCCGGACGTGTACGCGAACCTCCGTTGGCTGGCCCTCATCGCGGTGCTCGTCCTCGTGTACTTCGCCGCCGCGGCGGCCATCGCGCGCAACCACGTTCCGCCCGAGTGGCTGCCGATCGCGTTCGTGGCGCTGCCGGTCGGGATCCTCTGGGACGGCCGTCTGGCGCTCGTGCTCGTGCTGGTGCTCGCGGCGGTCACGGGATCGCTGCCCGCGTTCGCGAGCTATGGCGTCCCGCTCGCGGTCATGACCGGAGGCGCCGCAGCCGCTCTGAGCGTGCGTGCCGTCCGCCGCCGGTCCGAGACGTGGGTCTCGATCGCCATCATCACGGCCGCGACCGCTCTCGCGCTGCTGGCCCACGGCCTCGCGACGGCCGGGAACCTGACCGAGGTGGGCCGCGGGACGCTCTACGCGGCAGGGAACGCGACCGCCTCGGCGCTGCTGGCCATGGGGTTCCTCTGGGTCTTCGAGCTGTTCACGGGGATCACGACCGACCAGACGCTCCTCGAGTGGGCCGATCCGACCCGGCCGCTCCTCAAGCGTCTGTCGCTCGAGGCGCCCGGCACCTACGCGCACTCGATCAACGTGGCGAATCTCGCGGAGTCGGCGGCCAACGCCATCGGCGCCAACGGCCTCCTCTGCCGCGTGGGGGTGTACTACCACGACGTCGGCAAGATGCTCAAGCCGCACTACTTCGTGGAGAACCAGCCCGACGGGCGGAACCCCCACGACAAGCTCAAGCCCGAGACCTCTGCGGCCATCGTGCGCGAGCACGTGACGGAGGGGGTGCGCCTCGCGCGCGACGCCAAGGTCCCGGAGGTCGTGACCCGGTTCATCCTGGAGCACCACGGCACGCAGCGCATCGGCTTCTTCTTCGAGAAGGCCCTGGAAGAGTCGGAGGGTGAGGTGGACCTGGAGCGCTTCTCCTATCCCGGCCCGAAGCCCCAGTCGCGCGAGACCGCCATCGTCATGCTCGCCGACTCGTGCGAGTCGGCCGCGCGGGCTCTCAAGGACCCGAGTCCGGAGCGCGTGCGCGACCTCATCGGCAACATCGTCGACGGCAAGATCCACGACGGGCAGCTCGACGAGGCCCCGCTGACGCTCGCCGAGGTCGCGGAGGTGAAGGAGCAGTTCGTGAAGATCCTCTCCGGCGTCGTGCACCGTCGGATCGACTACCCGGCGACGAAGCACCTCACCGAGGCCCCCCCGAGCAACGCGGAGGGCGGCGTGGGCACCCCCGAGTCCGGGGCGCCGGACGAGCGGGGGGAAGGCGCCGGAGCGCCCGGCACGTGATCCGGATCCACGTCAACGTGGAGGACGCCTGCGACGCTCCACGCGCCCGTCTGAGGCGCGCCGTGCGGCGGACTCTCGAGCAGGAAGGCGCGACGGAGGCGGAGGTGTCGCTGACCCTGGTGGACGACGACGCGATCCGGAAGATGAACCGGGACTACCTCGGGAGGGACCGACCCACGGACGTCCTGGCGTTCTCGCTCGGAGACGACGAGGGCCACCCGCTCGGAGACGTCTACGTGGGGGTGCGCGAGGCGCGGCGGCAGGCCGAGGCCCACGGCGTGCCGCTGGACGAGGAGCTGGTTCGCCTCGCCGTCCACGGGACGCTGCACGTGCTGGGCTACGATCACCCCGAGGGTGCGCAGCGCGCCGAGAGCCCCATGTTCCGGCGTCAGGAGGATCTGGTGCGCCGCGTCCTGGCCGAGGAGGCTCCGTGACCGCGGGCCTCTTCCCTCGGCCCGGCACCGCGCGGGCTCCGGTGCCGCGATGAGGCGCGTCGGCCGCACCCTGTCGGTGCTCGTCAGCCTCGCGCCGTTCGTCGTGGCGTTCCTGCGCGACCGCAGGGGCTGGATCCTCTTCGGCCGTCCCGCGCGCCGCACGCAGGAGCACCATGCGCGCCGGGCGGCCCGCCTGTCGAGGCGTCTCGCCGGGCTCGGCCCCACGTTCATCAAGCTCGCCCAGCTCTTCAGCGCCAGGGCGGACCTCCTTCCGGAACCGTACCTGAGCGAGATCGGGAAGCTGCAGGATCAGGTCCCGCCGCATCCTCCGGCGGAGATCATGCGTGTCATCGAGGATGAGCTGGGCAAGCCCGTGGGCGAGCTGTTCGAGGACTTCGAGCGCGAGCCCATGGCGGCCGCGAGCCTCGGCCAGGTGCACGGTGCCACGGTCGGGGGCCGGCGGGTGGTCGTGAAGGTCCTGCGTCCCGGAGTGGAGCAGGCGGTGGCGCTCGATCTGGACATCTCGTTCCGGCTCCTCTTCTGGCTCAACGTGCTCTTCCCGAACCACCACGTGCGCGGCCTCACCAACGTCGTGCGCGAGTTCTCGGTGCGCGTGCGCCAGGAGATGGACTTCCGCCAGGAGGCGGAGAACGTCGCCCGCTTCCAGCGCACCTTTCGCAAGGACCGCAAGGTGCACGCCCCCGCGGTCCTGGGGGAGTACACGCGCCGGCGCGTGCTGGTCATGGAGTACTGCGAGGGCACGAAGATCGACCATCTCCACGACCGCTTCCGGGCCGGGCGCCTCTCGTTCCAGCAGGTGATGGGCACGCTCACGGCCGCCTACATGCGCATGGTCATGGTCGACGGCTTCATGCATGCCGATCCGCACCCGGGCAACCTCCTCGTGCAGGACGACGGCACCCTCGTGGTGCTGGATTGGGGAGCGGTGCTGGAGGTGCCGCGTTGGACGCGCGAGTCGATCCTGAGCCTCTCGCTGGCCCTGGGCCGCGAGGACATCGACGGCGTCATCAACGAGATGTACCGGCTCGGCATGATCAGCCCCGAGGTGTCCAGGGGCGAAATCCGGGAGGCCGCCACCGAGATCCTCCGGATCGTGGAGCGCGCCAAGACGACGAACCGCCAGCGCATCATCGAGGAGCTCGTCGGGCAGGTGCTGGACACGTTCTACACCTGGCCCCTCCTGCTCCCCCAGGAGCTCGTCTACTTCCTTCGCTCCGCGGCGCTGATCGAGGGCCTCGGGTTCCACTACGACCAGAACTTCAACGGCCTCGCGTTCATCCGCGGCGTCGTGCACCAGCACGAGGCGGAGCTGCAGCGGGTGACGAAGCAGCAGCCGGCGCAGATCGCCCTCGGCTTCGTGGAGGAGGTGCAGAGCACGGTACGCTCCGTCCGCGATCTGGTGACCCGGACCGAGCGCGAGGAGCTCCGCGTTCGGATCCATCCGCGCGACATCCAGGCCCAGGAGCGCTTCCTCCACCTGCAGGCCCGACGCCTGCTGCTCAGCTTGTTCGCGGGCGTCACGGCGGTGATCACGTCCATCCTGTTCGTGGCGCTCCACAATTGGTGGCTCCTCGGTGTCGGGCTGCTGGCGTCGCTCGTGCTGTTCCTGGTCGTCCTCGTGCTGCCGACCCATCTCCTCGAGAACCCGCTGCGACATGCGCGGGGGATCCGGCCCGATGAGTGGCGCTGAGGCGCGCGGCCTCGCCGCGGAGGGCGCGCCCCGGCTGACGCCCGTGCTCGCCGGCGTCCTGGAGGGGTTCCGGGCGGGCAGGGCGGCGGCTCTGGCGCGTGCCATCTCCGTGGTCGAGGACGGCCGGGCCGGCTTCCAGGGCCTGCTGCACGCGGTGCTCTCCGGCGGACCGCGGGCCGTGCGCGTGGGCTTCACGGGCCCGCCCGGCGCGGGAAAGTCGACGCTCGTGGCGGCCTCGGTGCTCTCCTACCGGGCGCGCGGCGAGCGGGTCGGGGTCGTCGCGGTCGATCCGACGTCGCCGTACTCCGGCGGCGCGCTGCTGGGCGACCGCATCCGCATGAACGACCTCGCGACCGACCCGGGGATCTTCATCCGCTCGATGGCGACGCGCGGCTCGCTGGGTGGGCTGGCCGTGACGACGAAGGAGGTCATCGACCTCATGGACGCGTTCGGCTTCGAGCGCGTGCTGGTCGAGACCGTCGGCGTCGGCCAGACCGAGCTGGAAGTCACGGGCGCGACGGACACGGTCGTCGTGGTGCTCACGCCCGAGTCCGGGGACGCGATCCAGGCCATGAAGGCGGGGCTCATGGAGATCGCCGACATCTTCGTGGTCAACAAGGCGGATCGTCCGGGTGCCGCCGGCCTCGTCAAGTCGATTCGCCAGGCGATCCACCTGCGCGCCGGGGACGGAATGGGCGATGCGCCGGCGCATCACGGGGTCGACCTCTCCCGCGTGGGCCGGCGTGGCCGGCGAGGCGCGGGGCCGGTCCCGGCACCGGAC
>JBJKSF010000094.1:0-34126 GCA_046704285.1 Longimicrobiales bacterium
AGCCTGAGGCGGCCCAGCCTCGGCAAGATCCGTCCCTGAACCCGCCGCCTGTCCTCCTTCCACCCGCGGCGGTGGGCCTTCGCGTACTCTGCGATCCACTTGTCCATGAGCTCCTTCACCGTCGTGAGCCCGACGGCCTTCCGTTGGCGCTCGGCCTGTGGATCCGCGCCCTGGAGCACGCGCACCTTTTCCTCACGCGCCATGTCCCGCGCCTGCTGCACCGTGAGCTCACCGTGCTGGCCGAGAAGGAGCATGCGCTGCCGGCCGTTCCGGCTCCGGTAGCGGAGTGCGTAGACCCTTCGACCGTTCCCGTAGAGCTTCACACCGAAGCCCGGCACCTCGACGTCTCCGAGCCACGTCCACTTCTTCGGATCGTCCCGGGGCAGGGGGGCGGCTTCCACGATTCGTTTGGTGAGTTTCTCGGCCACTGTCGTCTCCAGCAGGGGGAGCGCCGCGTGCACAGTCCGTGCACGCACGGGCGTGATTCGGGCATGCGTGCACATGATCTCCAGTGACGAACGTAGCGTCGATATACCAATGAGCACAATGGTTTCAGTGACGTACAGTGATCTCGGAGTGGTGGCATGAACGTTGCTTTGCAAGCAGGAGGTCGCCGGTTCGATCCCGGCTGGCTCCACTTGGCAGGACACGCCTGTCGCCGGCCGCTCTCGCCGTGCCGGGGCGTCGGCAAGGCCGGGAAGGAGTGGATCTTGGGCGGCCGGACGCCTGCCCGTCAGTCCAGCGCGCCGCGTGGATCCATCATGGAGGCGCGGCGGGCCGGAAGGTAGGCGGCGATGCCGCCGGAGGCTGCGAGCACGAGACCCGCGATCAGGAGCGCGCGCGGGTCGAGCGGGCTCACGTGGAAGACCATCGAGGCGAGCACCCTCGACGTCGCCGCGGCACCCAGCAGGCCCAGCGCGAGACCCGTGCCGATCACCCACGCCCCCTGCCGCAGCACCCCTCCCAGGACGGTGCCCGGTGTCGCGCCCAGCGCGATCCGGATGCCGAACTCCGGCGCTCGCAGCCGCACGACGTAGGAGAACACCCCGAAGATCCCGAGCACGGCCAGCGCCAGCGCCGTCCCCGCAAAGGCGAGCAGAAGAGTCAGCGTGAACTCCCGCTCGGCCGTCCCGCGGCCGATCACGTCCCCGAGCGGGGTCGGCTGCTCCATCACCAGCAGCGGATCGAGTGCGTGAAGTGTACGCCGGACGCTCGGCACGACCTGCGTCGGCGGCAGGTCGGTCGCCACGACTTCGAAGAGCGCCCAGTTGCGGTCGCCGGCCCACTGGGCGTGCACGTGGTAGATGTACGGCATGGGGCGCCCTTCGGGGTCGATGGCGACGTTGCCCACCACGCCGATGATCGTACCGGTCCGACCGCCCGTGCGGATCTTCTGCCCCAGCGGATCCACACCCGGGTAGAGCTGATCGGCCAGATCTCTGCTCACGATGACCCGATCGGGCGCGCCCGCACGATCACGGGTGTCGAAGGCGCGCCCCGAGAGGATCGGGATGTGAAGCGCGCGGAAATAGTCCGGAGTGATGATGCGGTTGTCTGCCTCGATATGCGCGCGGCGCGTGCCTGCGAGGGGCCCGGTCAACGCCTCGGCACCCCAACTGTGGTAGTCGCCCGTCGCGGGGAGCCACGAGACGCCCGCCGCGGCGGCGACACCGGGGAGCGCCTCGACGTCCTGGTTGAACCGCTCGTAGAACGCGGCGCGCGCCGTAGAGTCGTAGCGCGCCTCCGGCAGGTGGATCCGGAACGACAGGACGTGGTCGGACGTGAAGCCCAGCGGGATCTCCTCGAGCGCGCGGAAGCTCGCGAGCAGGATCCCGGCGCCGGCCAGGAGCACGAAGGCGAGCGCCACCTGGCCGACGACCAGCGCCGAGCGGAGCCGCCCCCGATCCTTGTCGAGGGTGTTCGCGCGGCCGCTTCCGCGCAGGACGTCCGCGGGGTCCGTCCGCGCCGCATGCCAAGCGGGAACCATGCCGAAGAGCACGGCGCTCGCCGTGGCGACCGCGACCGCGAACAGAAGCGTGCGGAAGTCGAGCGTGGCTCCACCGAGGCGCGGAATGGACGAGGCACCGAGGGCCTCGAGGCCCGACATCGCCAGGCGTGCGACGACGAGTCCGCCTGCGGCGCCCATGGCAGCGAGCACCAGACTCTCCGTGAGGAGCTGCCCGGCCAACCGTCCCGAACCTCCGCCGAGCGCCGCGCGCGTCGCGAACTCGCCGGAGCGCTCCGTGGCACGCACCAGCTGGAGGTTGGCCACGTTGACGCAGACCAGGAGCAGGACCAGCCCGACGGCGCCGAGCATCAGCCAGAGCGACCTGCTCGCCGAGCCCACCACGTCGACCTTGAGCGGCACCACGTGCGTGCGATCGTCGTGGCTTTCGGGATAGGGTGCGGTGAGGCGCGCGGTCAGCACGTCGAGATCGGCCTGCGCCCGCTCGGGAGAGACGCCGGGCCTGAGCCTTCCGATCACGGTGAGCCAGTGGTTCTCGAGGTTCGACATGTCCCGGCCGGTCGTGAGGTCCACCGGGATCCACGCGTCCACCCCGCGACCCACGATCGGATCGGTGAAGCCCTCGGGCATCACGCCGATCACGGTGTAGGATCTCCCGTTCATCGTCAGCGTCCGGCCGACCGCGCTCGGGTCGCCGCCGAAGCGCTCCTTCCACAGGTGATGGCTCAGGATGACGACGTACGCGCCCACGCCTTCGTCGATCGGCGGACCGTTCTCCTCGTCCCGGTCGAAGCTCCGGCCGATGACCGGATGCACGCGCAGCACGTCGAAGTAGTCGGCGCTCACCTGCAGGGTGCGGATCCGGGTGACGTCGCCCGCCGTGCCGATGTCTCCGCCGGTGGCATCGTACGTGTTGAGCGCCGCGATGGACTGCAGCGATGACGTCGACGCCCGGTACGCGAGGAACTGCACCGGTGAGACGAAGTTCTCCGCGTCGGGATCCTTCACCCAGGACTCGTAGACCCGCACGAGCTGGCCCGGCGACGGATAGGGCAGCGGTTTCAACAGCACGGCGTCCACGGCGCTGAAGACCGCCGTGGTGCCGCCGATGCCGAGGGCGAGCGTGAGGACGACCGCCGAGCTGTAGCCGGGGCTCGCCCAGAGGGCGCGAAGCGCGTGGCGGACGTCGCGGGCGACGACATCGAGGAGCGAGACGCCGCGAGCGTCCCGCGCCTCCTCCTTGATCTGCTCGACGCCGCCGAAGGCGAGACGGGCGCGCCGCATCGCTTCGCGCTCGGAGGCTCCTTCGCGCACGTACTTCTGCGCTTCGCGCTCGAGGTGGAAGCGGAGCTCGTCATCGAGCTCGCGCTCGACGCGGCTCCGCTGGAAGATGGCGCGCAGGCGGTAGCGCACCTCGCTCACCCAGCGGCTCAGCATCCGAGTCGCCCTAAGCCATCCGCAGCACGAGCGACACCGCCTTGGCGAGCCGGCGCCACGAATCGGCCTCCGCCTCGAGCTCCTTTCGGCCGCTCCGCGTCAGCTCGTAGAACTTGGCTCGCCGGTTGTTGTCGGACACGCCCCAGGAGGCGGCGATGAAGCCGCGCCTCTCGAGGCGGTGCAGGGCCGGGTAGAGCGAGCCTTGCGGGACCTGGAGCGTGGCGCGCGAGACCTCGTGGATGCGCTCCGAGATCGCCCAGCCGTGCTGCGCGCCCAACGACAGGGACTTCAGGATCAGCAGGTCGAGAGTGCCCTGCGGGAGGTCGAGTCGTTCATCGGTGTTCACGTGTGCCCCCTTGTGCTTCTACAAGAGAACGATAGGGCAGCACCTGTAGAAGTGCAAGGGGTAGCCCCTGCCGTTCGCCGTCGGCCTGGGAGGTCGGCCCGCCTTCGTGCCGATCCGTTCCCGGGTTGCTACCCGGCCGTGATCCCCCCGTCCACCGGCAGCGCCACGCCGGTCACGAAGCTCGCCTCGTCGGATGCGAGGAACAGGATCGCGTCGGCGACCTCGTCGGCCGTGGCGATCCTCCCCATGGGGTGCTTGGCGGCCCAGGCTTCCGCGGCGGTTCCCGGATCGCCCGTGAGAGCCCACGCCTCGTGGATCATGTCCGTGTCCACGCTTCCGGGGCAGACGCAGTTCGCGCGCAAGCCATCGGCCGCGTGGTCGAGAGCCATCGTCCGGGTGAGGTTGATGACCGCAGCCTTGGACGCTGCATAGGCGCAGGAGCCGGGAAAGCCGACCAGCCCGACGTACGACGCCACGTTCACGATGGCACCGCGCGACGCTCGCAGGTGAGGCAGGGCGGCGCGGCACATCAGGAACGTCCCCTTGACGTTCGTGTCGAACGTCGCGTCCCACTCATCCTCCGTATGCTCCGCGATCGTCCGGTTGCGGTAGATCACGCCGGCCGAGTTCACGAGCACGTCCAGCCGACCGTGCCTTGCCACGGCTTCCTCCACCGCCTGCGCACAATCCACCGCTGCGCGGACGTCGGCCGTTACGAACGAGGCTCTCGGCACGGATGAGGCCGCGGCCGAGCCGATCTTCGCATCGCGGGCCGCCAGGAGCACCGACGCTCCCTCGGCGGCGAACCCGCGAGCCGCTGCCAGGCCGATGCCGCGGTTGCCTCCCGTCACGAGAACGACCTTGTCCCGGAAGCGGGGAGCGCGCAGGCCGGTGCCGTGGGTCATGGAGCCACCTCGTTCTAGATTCAATGCTTGTTGCCCGGGGCGAACCTACGCGTGCGCTCCGGCCCGCGCGACGCCTTCCAGGCACGACCGTTCGATATGCGAGGACGCAAAGGCCGCTCCCGGCGGCGCACCTCGACCCTCCTCCGGGCTCTGCGACACCGCAACTACCGCCTGTACTTCACGGGCCAGAGCGTCTCTCTCGTGGGTACGTGGATCACCCGGGTCGCCACGAGCTGGCTCGTGTGGCAGCTCACCCATTCCGCGGTGATGCTCGGCATCGTCGGCTTCACGGGTCAGGTGCCCACGTTCCTGCTGGGGCCCTTCGCGGGGGTGTGGATCGACCGCCTGGACCGATACAAGGTACTCGTCGTGACGCAGACCCTGGCCATGCTGCAGTCCTTCGCGCTCGCCGCCCTGGCCCTCACCGGCGTCATCCAGGTCTGGCACATCCTGCTCCTGCAGGCCTTCCAGGGGACGGTCAACGCGTTCGACAGCCCCGCGAGGCAGTCGTTCCTCATCGACATGATCGAGGACCCGGCGGACCTCTCCAACGCCATCGCGCTCAACTCCTCGATGGTGAACGGGGCCCGCATGCTGGGGCCGTCCATCGCCGGCCTGCTCATCGCGTGGGTGGGCGAGGGCTGGTGCTTCATGACCGACGGCGTGAGCTACATGGCCGTCATCGCGTCCCTGTTGCTGATGCACGTGGCGGGTCGGCGCCGCGGGCACGCAGGCAAGAAGGTTCTCTCCGACCTGCGCGAAGGGTTCGGCTATGCCTATCGGCTCGTCCCGATCCGGTCGATCCTCATGCTGCTGGCGCTCGCCAGCCTCGTCGGCATGCCGTACACCGTGCTGCTTCCCGTCATCGCGACGCGGACGCTCCACGGAGGGGCGCACACGCTCGGGTTCCTCATGGGCGCCGCGGGCGTCGGAGCCTTGCTCGGCGCGCTCTATCTGGCGTCGCGCACGACTGTGGTCGGGCTGGAGCGGTTGATCCCTCTCGCGTCCGCCACCTTCGGCGGGAGCCTCGTCCTCTTCGGGTTCTCGCGCTGGCTGCCCGTGTCCCTGGCGCTGCTCGTGGTGACGGGGATCGGCTTCATGGTGCAGATGGCGGCGAGCAACACGGTGATCCAGACGCTCGTCCGTGACGAGATGCGCGGCCGCGTGATGGCGTTCTACTCGATGTCGTTCATGGGGATGGCGCCGTTCGGGAGCCTCCTGGCGGGGGCCGTGGCCGCACATGTGGGGGCGCCACACACGGTGGCTGCGGGAGGCGTCGTGTGTGTGCTGGGCGCCGTCGCCTTCGGCCGCAAGCTCCCCGTCCTGCGCGAGCTCATGCGCCCCATCTACCAGGAGCGCGGGATCCTCCCGGAGGTGGCACAAGGCCTGGGAGATGCGGCGGCCCTCAGGGAGGAGACTACGCCGTGAGCGCCGAGCGGGCCGTCAATGCGACGAGTTGGAGCTGACCGCCGCCTCGATGCAGCGGTCTCCGAGCTCGTCCGGATCCACGATCGCGTGTGACGAGCCCCCCGCCTTGGCCCACTTGCGCGCCCGGGCAGCGTCCCTGGAGAAGCCGAGCTGGTCGAGCGCGTCCGCTGCGGCGTCGATGAACTCCCGCTGCGCCGACAGCCTCGCCATCTCGAGGATCTGGTCGGCCGAGAGGCGTTCTCTGTGGGCGCGCAGCGCCGCCTCCTTGTACTCCCCGAGGTGGATCAGCGCGGTCGCCGTGTGCCCTGCCGCGAGATCCAGCCACGTGAGCGTGCACAGCGTGCGCACGGCCTCGGGGTGTATGCGGATGATCTTGTTCGCCACCCCCCGGGCCGCTTCGGGTTGGCCGTCCTCGAGGAAGGTGTCGATCGCCCGGCCGTAGTACTCCAGGGCCCGCGCGTGGTCACCTGCCTTCAGGCACACGTCGCCGGCACGGTTGAGCGGCGTGCCCTGGTAGCCGGGCGCAGCCGTCTTCACTGCCGCCTCGAGATCCTCTAGCTGGCGCCTCCAGCCTCTGGACGTCCCGCCGTCCGGCGCCGAGGGTTGCAGCCGGAACCACCGGGAGAACGCGGTCATGGTGCACGTGCGTTAGGGGGGATAGGGGGCCCACCGCAGAATGCCAAACTACGGAGCCCGACCACGGGACGGTAGGGTCTCCGCCGCGGCCGGCGACGGCCGGAACGGCAAAGGGCCGTGCCGGAGGTCCGGCACGGCCCTTTGTCTCCGCCGAAGCGGCTCTCAGAGCTTGACGACGTTCTCCGCCGCCGGGCCCTTGGCTCCCTGGGTGATGGTGAACTCCACCTTGTCACCCTCGCTCAGGCTCCGGAAACCATCGGCCTGGATGGCCGAGTGGTGGACGAAGCAATCCTTGCCCCCGTCGTCCGGAGTGATGAAGCCGAACCCCTTCTGGTCGTTGAACCACTTCACGGTTCCTACGGTACGCATCATCCTGCTCCACTGTTGTTTAGGCTTCGTCGGAGTCCGGATGGTCCGTACCTGCCGACTGACCCACGTGGCGTTCCCCCCACGTCGGGGCGTGGCACCTTGCCACAAAAAAAGAGGCAGCCGCCTATGACGGCTCCCCGTGTATCTGCCTGGGTCTTACGTCCAACTGGTGCCGCTCGCTACGGTATTCACTGCGGCGAAAGATGCGCGTGACGCGCGTTCCGGTCAACAGTCACGTTTCGGGAGCGCCGGCGGCACTCACCAACTCCGGGATGCACCCGCGCAAAACGTGAAGTCGACGGAGGGCCGATCCGCAGGCACGTCCTCCTGGAGACCAGCGTTCCACCGCCACCCGCTTCCCTCCCGACCGGCGAACCCGAACACGACGTTGACGGGCGTGCCGTCCACCTGGGGGTCGTGGAAGCCGCGCATGCGTGCCGCCTCCGCGGTCACCTCCACGACGGCGGAGACCGCACGGTCGAGCGAGCGCTCGCCTCCCACCATGAGGAACCAGGAATAGGGGCGGACCAGCGGCGCTATCTCCGGGCCCACGCGCGTGGTCGCCGCGCCGAGCGTCCCGTACATGGCGTAGCGCGTCCAGGAGACCCTGCCGAGCGCCATCAAGGCGAGGTTCGCCCGCTTCCCCCCGATGGTGTTCTGGTCCCCTGGAACCTCACCGACCGCTCTCAGGCTCAGCACCCGGCGTCCGTCCGCCGACCGGTACGCTCGCCACTTGGCGAAGAGACGGACGTCGTCCACGGAGAGTCGGCGCTGCGGGACCTGCAGGCGGACCCTCCCCGACGCGTCCTTGAGCTGCGCCCGATAGGCGTTCTGAGGGTACGAGGCGCGGCCGTCGTCGGGCAGTCCCAGCGTGCGGTGGTACCAGATCAGGAAGGGATCGAGGAAGCCTCCGCCGCTGGTCTGGAGGGTGACCCGCCCCCCTACCTCCCACCCGCCGCGCAGCCCGTACCGCACGGTCGCCGTCGTCAGCAGGCTCTCCATGTCGAGGAACAGCGTCTCGGTCGATGTCGAGTCGTGCTCGAAGATGTTGGAGTACTCGAGGACGAGGCCGGCCTGCACGCGTCCGGGCGCGACGGGATCCGCACCCTCGGTCATGGGCGTGTAGGACAGACGCTGCAGCGGGCTCTGCTCCTCGAACTGGATCGGGCCGGCCGGTTGGCTCTGGGCGGCCGCGGGTGCGACACCTGCCAGCATGCCGATGCCGAAGACGACGAGCGCGAGGGGCGCGTGGAGAAGGGAAGCCGTGTGTCTCGGCATGTGTGGCCGGTGAGGTGGTAGAGACGCGCCGCCTTCCGCGCCGCGGCAACCTCGCGGGAAGGGCCCCGGAATTCCAGGGGGCGGTGCGGTGGGAAGCACGCGCGCGAGCCCCCTGAGGAGCCCCGCCGTGCCCGCTCGGGTCGTCTGGCGTTCTGCGGGACATCTTGCGATTTCCCTTGCTTCGCCCGATCCGGCGTATCTAGCTTTGACATGGTGGGCCCCCGTCCGCTCCGGGGTCCGCCGACCCTCCCTCGAGGAGGGCGCGCCGGCCCGACCGACGGCATCGTCGGGGTTGCGTAGGGAAGAGCGTCTTCCTGGCCGGTAACCGACCTGAGCGGCCTTCTCCGACATCTCTGAAGAGCGGTCACGGCTGAGTCCGGGTCCGTTCGTGCGCCGTCGCGCGGTGCCTGGGTGGGGAGAGGGGGGTGAGGAACCATGAAGGCACGGTTCCAGATCCGGGCGGCAGGGGGACGCGAGTTCACCCTGAGCACCCTGGACGCCTTCGTGCGTGGGGTGCACGCCGGCGACATCAGCCCCTACGATCTGGTCTTCGACGCCCTCGCGGGAGAATGGGCGCCGGCCCGGAGTCATCCGGCATACCTGTTGAGCGTGGACCCGCTCGTAGCGGCCCCGGAGGGGGGCGCCCGGCTCGAGGAAGACATAGACGCAGCGGACGCCGCGGATGGGCCGCGCGTTGACGGGATCGAGGCCGTGGAGGCCGAGGGCTCGGGGCAGGCCGTTCTGCCGTCGCCCGCCCAGGTGCCGACGATGGAGCTGGTCGAGCTCGACGCGCCGTCTCCGGAGCACGAGAAGCAGGCGTTCATCGCGCACATGGAGGAGGAGCGCCGTCTCGATCCGGACCGCGCGCCGCTGGAGGAGGAGGTGACGCTCGTGGACCCGCGCGCCGGTATGGTGAGCGAGATCACGGCCACCCGGAACGAAGGGGTTCTCGTGCTGCCGTCGGGCACGGCGACAGCGGCTCCGCGGATCGGGCACCGGGCCCCGAGGGCCTCGGCTCCTCCACGCCACCGAGGGTCGTGGGTGGCCTTTTCGGCCCTGCTGTGCCTGGGGCTGGCCGGAACGGCGACCGCGGCCTGGGCCGCCCTGCGTGGAGACGGCTCCCTGCCATGGGAGTCCGCCGCCGTCGTCGTGGCGCGGACGGCTCCACGTCCGATCGTGCCCGCCGAGGCGCCGGTGCGCGCGGGTGCCTACGAGGGGTTCATGCATGCGGTGGACAGCATCCGCCAGAGCCTGGGGATCGGGCCCGTGCCGGATGCGTGGCTGCAGGGGCACTACTTGGCCGATCCATCGGCCTATCCGCAGGTACGGGACTACTGGGATCGCATGGCCGTGTTCGTGCAGACCGTGCGGGAGCGCGAGTCGGTCCTGTACCGCGACTCCTACCTGGCTGCGGCCGAGCGTTCGGGGATGAGCGGGCCGACCCTGAGCCTTCGAATGGCGGGCGCGGCAGGGGACTTCGCGGCCCTTCAGCCCGAGCGGGACTCGCTCTACGCACGCGTCTGGTCCCTGGCGACGGCGGCCATCTCCCTCGACCGGACCTTGTTCGCGCTGAAGGGCCGGGTGGCCTATGAGCCCGTCCGCGGACCGCGGGTGTCCACGGATCCGGTCATCGAGGCCGTGGGGACCGACGGAGGCGCACGGATCCGCCTGGGAGCCGCTCTGGACCGGGTCCTCTCGGCCATGAGGCCGCTGCAGAACGGCCAGGTCACGGCCGAGGGCGCCAAGGTACGCGTGCCCATGTGGCTCGAGACGGGGTTGAGGAGCCTCGGAACCAGCATCGACTGAGGGTCCCCACGAAACGCGCACGTTTCGTGGGGAGGGCCGAACGCGCGGCAGCCGCGGTTGTCGAGGGTGCTGGACGCCGCGTAGGTTCCCGGGATGGAACTCTCCTTCTTCGGGGCTGCCGGGACCGTGACGGGGTCCCGCCACCTGCTCAGCTCCGGCTCCAAGCGCGTGCTCGTCGACTGCGGGCTGTTCCAGGGGCTCAAGGCGCTGCGGCTCCGGAACCGTGAGCCCCTGCCGTTCGACGTGAAGTCGCTGGACGCCGTCGTCCTGACCCATGCGCACCTCGACCATTCGGGCTTCCTGCCCGTGCTGGTGCGGGAGGGCTACGCCGGTCCCATCTACTGCACGGAGCCCACGGAAGACCTCACCCGGATCCTGCTCGCCGACTCCGGGCACCTCCAGGAAGAGGACGCGCGCTACGCGAACAAGAAGGGGCACACGCGCCACAGGCCGGCGCAGCCCCTGTACACGGAGGAGGAGGCACGCCTGGTGTCGCCCCTGCTTCGCCCCGTTCCGCTGGACCGTACCGTCCAGCTCGACGGCCTCGGCCTCACCTTCGCGACGGCCGGGCACATCCTCGGCGCGGCCTCGGTCCGGGTGGAGACGTCTGCCGGCTCGGTGCTGTTCAGCGGCGACCTCGGCCGGCCGGACGACCTCCTGATTCCGGCGCCCAAGCCGCCGCCGCGCTCCGACTTCGTGGTGATGGAGTCGACGTACGGAGGCCGTGAGCACCCGCTCCTGCACCCGGAGGCGGCGCTCGCGCTCGTGCTCCGGCGCACGCTGCGACGGGGCGGCGTGCTCATGATCCCCGCCTTCGCGGTGGGCCGCGCGCAGGTAGTGCTGCTCACCCTGTCGCGCATCTTCGCCTCCGGGGCCGTGCCGCGCGTGCCCGTGTTCCTCAACAGCCCGATGGCGATCGACGTCACCGACCTGTACCTGAGGTTCCCCTCGTTCCACCGCCTCTCGAACCAGGCCGTCGCGGAGGCGTTCAGCGTGGCGCGCTACACGCGCACGGTCGAGGAGTCCAAGGCGCTGAACGCCCGCGTGGGACCCATGGTGCTCATCGCCGGCGCGGGCATGCTCACGGGCGGCAGGATCATCCACCACCTGAAGGCCTACGGCCCCGACCGGCGCAACACGCTCCTCCTCACCGGACACCAGGCCGAGGGCACCCGCGGTGCGGCGCTGCTCGCGGGGGCGAAGCACGTGAAGATCCACGGTCAGGAGGTGCCGATCCGCTCCGAGCTCGCCACGATGGACGGCCTGTCCGCGCATGCCGACCAGAGCGAGCTGCTGCACTGGCTCGGGGCGATGGCGGGCAAGCCCAGCAAGGTGTGGCTGGTGCACGGGGAGCCCGCCCAGGCGGACGCGCTGCGCCACGCGATGGAGCACGAGCTGGACGTGGCGGTCAGGGTCGCGGAGGACCATCGCACCGTGCTCCTCGAGTAGACGAGGCGCCGCGAGCGCGCCGCTCGCTCCGCGGACGTCCGGCGCGGCGCAGGTCCCATCAGCCCGGAAAAAGAAGCCCCCGCCCGGGGCCGAAGCCCCGGACGGGGTCACCCGCGCCGGCCCCCCAGTGGGCCGGCCCGAGCGGGAGGTGGGGCTCAGATCACGGGCCCACCTCCAGGTTCACGATGCGCGTGTTGCCCTGGTTGTCCTCGGTCTTCAAGGACACCACCGAGTTGGCCTTGACCCTGGAGAGCTCGTCCTTGAACTGGGACGCGCTGTGGATCGGGTGGCCGTTCAGGTCGATGATCTTCGAGCCGGGCACCATGCCGCCCTCGTAGGCCGCGCCCCACGGCTGCACGCTCGTGACGACCGCTCCGCCCGCGTGGTCGAAGCCATAGTTGGCGGCGAGCTGGCTGGTCAGGTCCTGGACGTCCATGCCCAGCCGCTGCACCGACATCGTGGTCGACGTGGCGACGGGCGTGCCGTTCGCGGGCAGCTTCGCCTTGCCCAGCTTGATGTCTACGGTGTGGGGCTTCTGGTCTCGGTAGTACGTGACCTTGACGACCTCGCCGGGCTTGTGCTCCGCGACGATCTGCTGGAGGTCTCCGCCCTGGGCTACGTGCTCCCCGTTCACCGCCCAGATCACGTCACCCTGCTTGAGGCCGGCCTTCTTGGCCGGGCCGCCTGCGGTCACCTGCTGGACGAGCACGCCCGAAACGGACGGCAGCCCGTAGAGCTTGGCATCCGGCGGACCGACCGGGCTCACCAACACGCCCAGCAGCGGGCGCTCGACGTGACCGGTCTGGATGAGCTCGTCGGAGACCTGCTTGACCAGGTCGGACGGGATCGCGAACCCGTACCCCTGGTAGAAGCCGTCCGTGCTCTCGATGGCGGAGTTCACGCCCACGACGTGGCCGTTCATGTCCACCATCGGCCCGCCCGAGTTGCCCGGATTGATGACCGCGTCCGTCTGGATGAAGTTGTCGATCGCATACGGGGCGAGGGCCTTCCCGTACTTCGGGTTCTGGGCGAGGTGCTCCTCCGTGATGTTGCCGACGAGGCGGCCTTTGGCGCTCACGATCCCCGCGGTGACCGTGAAGTTCAGCTGGCTCCCGCCGCCGATGCCCGGATTGCCCACGCACAACACCCACTCGCCGACCTGCAGGTCGTGCGAGCTCCCGAACGACAGCGTGGGCAGGTTGTGCGCGTCGATCTTGACGACCGCGATGTCCGTCGTGGGATCCACGCCGCGCACCTTACCCGTGTACTGGGTCCCGTTCCGGAGCGTCACGGTGACCTTGTCGGCGCCTTCCACCACGTGACCGTTCGTGACGATGTAGCCGTCAGGCGTCACGATGAAGCCGCTGCCGCCCGCCTCTTCCGGAGCCTGCTGCTGCGGCTGCGGGTTGCCGAAGAACTGACGGAACGGCGCGGGGATCTGCTGGAACCCCTCGCCGGAGGTGTCCGCCTTCTTCTGCACCGTGATGTTCACGACTGCCGGCGTCACTTCCTTCGCCAGGCGCGCGAACGACATGCTCACGGTTTCAGGGCCGGGTACCGGCGTCTGCGGCCCGGACCGGGTGCTCACGGCCTCCGCCGTGTCCGCCGGCTGCTGCGGGGCGGTGCGTGGTCCGGACCTCCAAGCCCAGCCTGCCACCGCGGTCAGGAGCAGGGCGATGAACGCGCCCTGCAACAATCGCTTCGTCTCGAGTCTGCTCAACATGGCCGATTCTCCTCTCTCGTCTCGTAGCGCGTCTATCGTCCGCGAGCCCCCAGGGCACTCTCCAGTCGGGTCGAGTCCTTCCGGAGGGCGCCGAGGGCTGCCCTTGCTGCTTTGATCGCTTTCTGCGATTCGTCGTTGGCCAGCCTCTGCGCGGCCTGCTCCGCTGCGAGGAGCGTGGACCTCGTTCGCGGCGTGAGCGTCATGTTCGCGCGCTCGTACGCCCGCTCCATCTCGGCGGCGGTCTGCTCCATGTACGTGCCCGCCGGGCTCGGGAGCCCGTCGCGGAACGCCCGGGCCGCCTGCTGACCCTGCTCTTCGGCGAGCGCGAGGTAGGCGCGCGTCATGACGTCGTCGATCTCCTGGATCGGCATGCTGTCCTGGCGCTGCAGACTGCGGCCGAGCTCGCGTAGCTCGATGCCGGCCCTCTCCAGGCGACGGTGCAGCACCGCGTCGTCCGTGTGGGCTCCCTCCAGTCGAACGAGGGCCCCCGCCGCCTCGAAGTCCCGGGCGGCCTCGGCCGTCTGGTGCACCATGAACATCTCGCGGGCGCGCATGAGGTGCCTGCGAGGCAGGCTCGAGAGGGCGACCCAGACTCCCTCGCTGATGCGGCGAGCCGGCGTGCCGGACTCGCTGGCCTGGGCGGCGGAGTACGTCGATGGATCGTGGACCTGCTTCGGGGCGCCGAAGCCGCAGCCGCCGAGCGTCGCCGCGACGGCGACGACCGACCAGCGTCCGACCCTGCCCACGAGCGTCCTCGACATCCTTCGTTCCCCTCCTGGCTCATCCCGGTACGGGTGCCCAACCTGCGGCGTATGCCCCGCGCCGTTTCCGACCGCAGGAGTCAAGCATGCACCGTGCCAACACGGAAGTCGTTATTTTGCAATATCTTATGGTCTTCGGCGGAGTGGCTGATTTGGGCCGATTCTGGTGGGCGGTCGGTCCGGGTGGTTGATATGGGCCACCACAGCCGTCACCGTGGAGGGGGGCTGGATCCGGTTGACGAGGGTAGGTCGGGCCACTCTCATTCAGGGATGTCACGTCAAGGGATGACGCGTCGGCCGTTCAGGCTCTGGCTTCTGGATCAGGCGCGGTGGATCGTGCCCACGGCCGCGATCGTCCTGGTGGGCGGTGTCGGCGCCGTCCTCTGGTCGAGCGTGCGGCGGAACGAGGAGCGGGCAGAGCTGATCCGGCAACGGCTCGCCGTAACGGCCAGGTTCCAGGCCCTCCGCATCCGGCTTCAGCAGGATCTCCTGGAGGAGGTCGGAGGTGTCGTCTCCACGCACTCCTACCTCGTGGAGGACGTGCGTGACCAGCTCGCCGAGGCGGAGAACCTCCGGGGCCTGCTCGATCCGCAGACGAACGCGCGCCTCGACGACCTTTCCATCCTCCTCGGGAGCACGGGCGCGGTGCCGGGCTCGACGCTGCTCGTGGCCGTCAGCCTGCTCCAGGAGATCCACGATGGGGAGGTCGCGGCGCAGCAGACCCTCCTCGAGCAGATCCGCCGGGACGGGCGCCGGGAGGAGTCCGCGGTCCTGGGGGCGTTCGTGGGCCTCCTCATGCTCGCTCTCGTGGGGGCGTGGCTCGCGCGCACGCGCGTCCTCAAGCCCATCGAGGAGTTGCGCGCGCTGCTGTCCCGCCTGGGCGATCGGGACTTCGCCCGCATCGAGATGAGCGGCGTCGATCCTCTGCTCGAGCCTCTGTTCGTCAATTACAACGATCTCGTGACGCGCCTGGCCGCGCTCGAGGAGGAGCATCGCACCCATGCCCGGACGCTGGAGCGCGACGTCTACACGGCGACCCGGACGCTCCTGGAGCAGCACCGTAGCCTGGCCGCCGCGGAGCGGTTGGCGGCCGCCGGCGTGACCGCGTCGGCCGTGGCCCACGAGTTGCGCAATCCTCTGGCGGGCGTGCTGATGGCGCTGGAGAACCTCCGCCGCGACATCGTGGATGCTCCCCTGGGCGAGCGGATCGGCCCGGTGATCCGGGAGGTTCAGCGCGTCACCCGGCTCCTGAACCAGTATCTGGCCGAGACCCGCCACGAGCCCGAGGAGGCGGTTCCCACGGACCTGCGAGAGCTGGCGGACGACCTCATCGCGCTCCTGCGCTATCAGGTGGCCGAGAGCGTGGAGCTCGCTGCGGACATCCCCGGGGGTCTCGTCTGCGACGTGCCGCGCGACCGCATCCGCCAGATGCTCCTGAACCTGGTCCTGAACTCGATCGAGGCACTGGGGCCGCACCCCGGGCACGTGTGGGTACGCGCCTGCAGCACCGACGGGCAGGTCGAGATCGCGGTGGCGGACGACGGCCCCGGCTTCTCGGAGGACATGCTGGCGCACGGCGTCCGTGCCTTCGTGACCGGCAAGCCGGTGGGGACCGGCCTCGGGCTGGCCATGGTCGAGCGCACGGCGTCGGACCTGGGCGGCAGGGTGTCGCTCGGGAATGCGGAGCAGGGGGGCGCCCTGGTGAGAATCACGTTCCCGTGCCGCTGATGAGCGGGCGTCTGCTGGTCGTCGAGGACGAGGACCTGCTCGGCCGCGAGCTGGTCCGCCACTATGCCGACCAGGGCTGGGACGCGGAGCGCGCCGCGACGCTCGCCGAGGCGCGTCGACGTCTGGCGGAGGCGGATCCGCTGGTGGTGATCTCGGACATGAGCCTGCCCGACGGGAACGCGCTCGACCTGCTGGAGGAGCGCAGGACGCAGGTGGCTGCCTCGGTCTCCGAGTGGGTCTTCCTGACCGGCTTCGGGACGGTGCCCGAGTCCGTCCGGGCGATCCACCTGGGCGCCTACGACTTCCTCGAGAAGCCCTGCAGCCTGGACCGGCTCGATGTCGTCGTCGCCGGAGCCCGGCGGAGCGCCGAGGCCCAACGGGCCCTCCGTGACCAGGCGGCGCGCGGCAATCGACGCTTCTCACTCGAGGCGTTCGTCGGGGAGAGCGCGGCGGCAAAGGGGGTGCGCGACTTGCTCGCCCGGCTCATGGGCGCACCCGTCGGCGCCCTCGTCATCTCCGGCGAGACCGGCACGGGCAAGGGCCTGGTCGCGCGCATCCTCCATCACGGCGGCGTGCGTGCCCAGGGCCCGCTCGTGGAGGTCAACTGCGCCGCCATCCCCGCCGAGCTGCTGGAGTCCGAGCTCTTCGGCCACGAGGCCGGCGCGTTCACGGGGGCGTCCGGGCGGCATCGCGGCCTCTTCGAGCAGGCTCACCGGGGCACCTTGTTCCTCGACGAGATCGCGGACATGGGCGCCCCGCTGCAGGCGCGGCTCCTGAAGGCGATCGAGGACGGACGGGTGCGCAGGCTCGGTGGGGAGCGGGAGACCGAGGTGGACGTGTGCGTGTTCGCGGCCAGCAACCGGGATCTGCCCGGCCTGGTCGCCCGGGGCGAGTTCCGTCAGGACCTCTATCACCGGCTCGCCGTGGTGACGGTGGAGCTGCCCCCCCTGCGCGAGCGCCTGGACGATCTGGAGCTGCTCGCGTGGAGGTTCGTCTCGGAGCTGAACGCGCGCACGGGCAAGCGCGTGAAGAAGATCCCCGAGGCCGTGTGGCGGCGCATGCGCGCATACTCGTGGCCCGGCAACGTCCGCGAGCTGCGCAACGTCGTCGAGCGGTGCATCCTGCTGGCCGACTCCGAGGTCTTTCCGGAGCGGTGGCTCCAGCTCCCGGACGCCGGCGCGCGCGTCGAGCCTGCGGAGGGGGAGAGGCCCGCGCCGGCGGAGGAGGCGGCGTCGGGGGTCCGCGAGATCACCCGTGCGGCCCTGGACGGGCCGGCGAGCCTCGGGGACGTGGAGGCCGAGCTGATCCGGGCGGCGCTGTCGCGCAGGGACGGGAACGTCACGGCAGCGGCCCGGGACCTGGGCGTGACGCGCCAGACGCTCCGCTACCGCATGCACAAGCACGGGATCGGACGCGAACACGAGGACGACCGGGGCGCCGGCGGAACAGAAGGCGGCCGCGCTCCGTAAGGAGTGACGAGAGAGGACCCTTCGACGCGGGGGGACGCATGGTGGGGCTCATCGCTGCGGGCATCGCTGCGGTCGCGGGCGTGGCCGGCCACATCAAGGCACGGCAGTTCGTGGGCCGGCGGCTGCGCTACACCAACATCGTGGAGAAGCCCCTGTTGGGGCTGTGGGCCGGCCTGGCCACGACGCTCGTCTGCGCGCCCCTGGTCGCGCTGCTCCCCATCGTCGGCGCCGGCACGGCGATCGTGGCGGGTCTCGGCGTGGGGACCGGGGTGGCGCTCGGGGTGAAGGACACCAAGGGGCCGCCGCTCCTCGAGGACTGACCGCTCCGGAGGACCCGGGGGGCGCGGAACCGCTGGCGGGGGCCCCCGGGACCGCGGCGCTCGCCGGCGCGGAAGACCTTTTCGTCGCCTCACGTGTAGGGCAGGGCACACCCGCGTTCCGCACATAGCTCGGCGCCCAGCCGAAGCCGGGAGGATCCGATGACCTGCCCCGTCTCCCGTCGCGACTTCCTCGCGTCCACCGCCGCCGCCGCGGCGGCTGTCCCGTTCTTCCGCCTCGGCGACCTTCCGCTCCCACCCGGGTCCTGGCCGTTGCCCTCGGCGGGACACGAGACCGGCTTCGTCGTGCCCGCCGCCGGCGACGCGATCGCGATCCGCGCCCATCCCTTCGATCTCCACCTCGTCCGGTTGCTTCCCGGGATGGAGCTGGACCGCCTGAACGTGAACCGTGGCTTCCTGACGAACATCGAGCCCGACCGGCTCCTGCACATGTTCTACGTCACCGCCGGGCTCCCCTCGAGCGCGAAGCCGTACGGTGGATGGGAGGCTCCCGACAACGAGTTGAGGGGCCACTACACGGGTCACTACCTGTCGGCCTGCGCGCTCATCTCCGCGCAGACCGGCGAGGACGCCCTGAAGGACCGAGCGGCGGGGATGATCGCGCAACTCGCGAAGATCCAGAGCGCGCACGGCAACGGCTACCTGAGCGCGTTCCCGGAGTCGTTCTTCGTCCGCCTGCGCCGTCTCCAGCCGGTGTGGGCGCCTTTCTACACGTACCACAAGATCATGGCCGGCATGCTGGACAACTACGACCTGCACGGCAACCGGCAGGCGCTGGACGTGGCCAGGAGGATGGCCGACTGGGCGGTCGACTACGCGGAGCCCATCCCGGACGAGCGCTGGCAGAAGATGCTGATGACCGAGTTCGGCGGGATGAACGAGGTGCTCTACAACCTGTACACGCTCACGAACGAGCAGCGCTACGAGTGGCTGGCCCACCGCTTCGACCACAAGTGGCTTTTCGATCCGCTCGCCGACGCCAAGGACACGCTCACGGGCGTGCACGGCAACACGAACATCCCCAAGGTCATCGGGGCCGCTCGTCGTTACGAGCTCATGGGGGAGCCGCGCTACCGTCGGATCTCGACGTATTTCTGGGACGAGATCACGAAGCGCCGCGCCTACTCCACGGGCGGGACCACGAGCAACGAGGACTGGATGGGCGAGCCGGGCCACCTGGCGCATACGCTGAACGGCTACACGGAAGAGACGTGCCCGACGTACAACATGCTCAAGCTCACGCGCCACCTCTTCACGTGGCTGGCCGACGCGCACATCGCCGACTACTACGAGCGGGCGTACTTCAACGGCATCCTCCCGACCCAGCACCCGGTCCACGGGGACAAGCTCTACTACACGCCGCTGGCGTCCGGGTACTGGAAGCTGTTCGGTCAGATCGGCTACGACTTCTGGTGCTGCACGGGCACGGGGTCGGAGAACTTCTCCAAGCTCGGCGACAGCGTCTACTTCCACGACGACGACGGCATCTGGGTGAACCTGTTCGTGCCCTCCGAGGTGCGCTGGCCGGAGAAGGGCGTGCGCCTCGTGCAGAACACGACGTTCCCCGAGGAGGAGCGCACCACGTTCACGGTGCACGCGGACCGCCCGGTGAAGCTGGCCTTGCGCGTCCACGTCCCGTGGTGGCTGCAGCGCGGTGGCTCGGCCCGGCTCAACGGCAAGGAGCTCGACACGTTCGCGGGCCCGAGCAGCTGGTTCGTGATCGAGCGCACCTGGCGCGACGGCGACCGGCTCGAGGTCGCGCTGCCGATGACCCTGCACGTCGATCCCATGCCCGACGACGACACGTCCCAGACCGTGATGTACGGCCCGCTCGTGCTGGTCGGTCGCATGGGGACGGAGGGGCTGACGAAGTCGAACCTGAGGGCGATCCGCACACCGCCCTTCAAGGTGCCCGAATACGTGGACGCGGACCCACCCCCCACGCCTGTCATCCATACCGACGCGCCGATGGATCCGACCAGCTGGGTGGAGCGCGTGCCGGGCAAGCCGCTCGTGTTCCGCACGTACGGGCAGGGGCTGGGCATGGAGCTGGTTCCGCTCTACACGCTCTTCGACGAGCGCTACGTGACGTACTGGAGGGTGCTGAAGAAGACCTGAGCCCCGCTCGGGCTCGGCCGGCTTCTCTCCGCGGTGGGCCCGTGGTCCCTCGCGAGCGACAGCTCCCTCGCGACGTGGGCCCGCGCCCGCGTTTCTCCTGTTCCCACGCTACCTTTCGAGGCATGGAGTGTGGGCTCCCGTGACGCCGGATTCGTGCGGAGGGGAGTCCCCGACGAATGTCGCGATCGCACAGGGAAAGGGGCGAGAGGGATGCATCGGGAGAGGAGCTTCTGGGTGGGCCCGGTCGATGTGGGCGCGGAGGGACGGGAGAGCTTCTGGGAGAGTCCGGAAGTCGCCCGGCGCTTCGCGGAGCGCGACCCCGACCGGCGACTGGGGGACCTCGCCGCGACGCTCGAGCCGGGGCGGACGCACGTGCTCGACGTCGGCTGCGCCGGTGGGCGCAACACGGTCTTCCTGGCTCGCAGGGGCATCCACGTCGCCGCCGTGGACTCGTCGGCGGCCATGGTGGAGGAGACGCGTCGCCGTCTGGCCGAAGTGATCGGTGAGGAGGAAGCCCGCGCGCGCGTCCAGCAGGCGCGCATGGACGACCTCTCCGGCCATGCGGACGCGAGCTACGATCTCGTCCTCGGGCTGGGCATCTACCAGAACGCGGAGAGCATGGAGGAATGGGACCGCGCGATCGCGGAGAGCGCGCGCGTGCTACGTCCGGGCGGGCGCCTGCTGCTGGCGCACTTCACCCCGGACCTCGACCCGACGGGCGAGGGGGTGAAGCCGGTCCCCGGGCAAGCCCACGTGTTCACCGGCCTCCACAGCGGCCGCGCCGTGCTCCTCCATGCCTCCGAGCTCGAGGAGGCTCTGGCCCGGCACGGGCTCGTCGCTCTGGCGCCGTGCGAGACCGTCGTGGTGGAGATGGAAAAAGGGAGGCGCTCGACCGTGAACGGAGTCTTCGAGCGCCGGATCTCATAGAGAGGAGGGTGGTTGGATGGAGCCGTTTCGTCACCACGTCTACGCGTGCGACCAGAAGAAGGCCGAAGGTGCGCCGTCCTGCTCGGCGAACGGGTCGGCCCTCGTGATCGAGGCCCTGCGCCGGGAGCTCGCCCGCCGCGGCCTCTCGGGCGAGGTGCAGGTCACGTCGTGCGGATCCCTGGGCCTGTGCACGCGCGGACCGAACATGGTGGTGTACCCCGAAGGGGTCTGGTACTCCGGCGTGAAGCCCGCCGATGTCGTGGAGATCGTGCACGAGCACCTCGAGGGCGGACGCGTGGTGGAGCGCCTGGTGAGCGGCGACGCTCCCTCGGTGCGCATGGAGATCGACGCGAACCGGAAGAGGATGCTGGCCGCATTGAAGACGCGGGAGGAGGCCGGCATGCTCCCCGACGACCTGGGCGAAGCGCTCAACGGCTTCCGGGCGAGCCGGGTCCTGCTGACCGCGGTCGAGCTCGACCTCTTCTCAGCCGTGCGTGAGGGCGCGGACGCCACGGCCGTCGCGACCCGGGTCGGCTCCGATCCGCATGCGACCGAATCGCTGCTCAACGCGCTCGTGGCGATCGGAGTGCTCGACAAGAAGGACGGAACCTTCCGGAACGGTCCGGATGCCGCACGATACCTGGCCGCGGGCGCGGAGCACGACTCCCGGGCCGCGATCCTGCACACCGTGCATCTGTGGCCCAGATGGTCCACACTCACCGAGTGCGTGCGAACCGGTACGTCGGTGGCGCACGGGGGCGCGGAAGGGAGACGCGAGCAGGAGTGGACCGAGGCGTTCATCGCCGCCATGCACAAGAACGCGTCGTTCCGGGCGCCCCTGGTGGTGCGCACCGTCGGAGTGGAGGGCGTCCACCGCGTGCTCGATCTGGGCGGCGGGTCGGGCGCGTACGCGATCGCGTTCGCGCGCGCCGGAGAAGGCGTCACCGCCGACGTCCTCGACCTGGAGACGGTCGTGCCCATCGCCCAGCGTCACATCCGCGCGGCGGGCCTGTCCGCCCGGGTGCACACCCGCGTCGGCGACCTGCACGACGACGCCTACGGGAGCGGCTACGATCTGGTGTTCATCTCGGCCATCTGCCACATGAACAGCCCCGAGGAGAACCTTTCCATGCTGGGCAAGGCGCTGCGGGCGCTGTCGCCGGGAGGGCGGGTCGTGATCCAGGACTTCATCCTCGAGCCGGACAAGACCCGGCCGCGGACGGGCGCCTTGTTCGCCCTGAACATGCTGGTGGGGACTCCGGCCGGCGGCACCTACAGCGGCGAGGAGTATACGGGTTGGCTGCGCGCCGCGGGCTTCGAGGAGCCGCGCATCGAGCCACTGCCTGGGCCGACCGACCTCGTGATCGCACGCAGGCCGCACGGAGGGTGAGGAGCCTGCACGGTGGAGGGCGGAGCCGATCCGGGTCCGCCCTCCGTCAATGCAGCTTGATGATCGCCCCGATGAGGATGGCCGCCGGGATGATCAGCTTCTTCCACCAGGAGCCGATCTTCAGCCCTCCCTCGGCGGGACGCGTCCAGAAGAGCACGGCGCCGCACGAGTTGCTGCCGGCGAACTGGACCGGGACCTCGGAAGCCTGGTAGACCTCGACCGCCTGGAGGTCCGAGGGCCGTAGCATGAGGTCGAGATCCTGGACGTCTCCCTCGCGGCTACCATCCACCCAGATGGCCGGCTTGCACCCCCCTCTGAGCCGGATGTCGTACCCGTACTCGTCGTTGGGCACGAGGCGCACGCCGGGGACCATCCTGAGCAGGCCCGAGACGCTGAAGGCGTGGTCGTTCTCGATCTGCTTGCGCGTGAGGATCGTGCCGAGGCCCCGGCGCTCGCGCTCCTCCAGGCCGGGGACGGGCCCCGGGGCCATGCGGCGGGGCTCGGCTCTCACGATTATGGGCGCGATCTGCACCGGCGCGGAGGATAGCTGCAGGCGCATGTCCACGCGGCCGCCGGGGAAGGAGACGCTGTCGGTCAGGTCCTGGTAGCCCAGTCGGGAGACCGTCAACAGGTAGCGGCCCGCCGGAATGCCGGTGAAGAAGAAGCGCCCGTAAGCGTTCGTGACACGGGTCCTGAACGTCTCCTGGCGTCCGACGCCCGTGAAGAGGTGCACGAGCGCCCCCGCGATGGGCTCCCCCGTGCCGTGATCGCTGAGCACCGCGGAGACGTCGGAGGTCGTGTCGCGGTGGGAGTCCTGCTTCCGGGTCTGCGCACGTGCGGGGCGCGGAACCGTCGCGACGAGCGCGAGGACGAGGATGGCTCGCAAAGCGTGCACTGCCATGGAGGCGCCCCCCGGGATGGCGAGCCGGAGCGAGAGGGTCGTGGTGGCTCCTTGCACCAATGTACGGGTGGGACGAGGAGAATGTTACGGCCGGCGTCGTCGCGTGGACAGGGCAGTGGAGAACCGATCCGGCGCGCATCCCGGACGCGGCACCGGAGGACGCGGCCGGGCAGCGGGGATGTTACGCCGGCCTGGCGATCCTTGTAAGTTCATATGGCACCTGCCCGCACGGAGCTTCTTGCAGGAGGCCGCGCCGTGGAACGCTTGAAGCGGGTGGTGCTCGATCGGCTGATCCGCTACTACCGTTACCTCGTCGACCTCTCCGCCGTCCGCGAGGTCACCACGATCACCAGCGCGCGCCTCGGGGCTGCCCTCGCCGTCGACGCCAGCCAGGTGCGCAAGGACTTCGCGGCCGTCGGGCTCACGGGGATGAGCCGCGTGGGCTACGACGTGTGCGAGGTCTGTCGGGTGATCCGCCAGACCGTGGGCTTCGACCGGACCTACGAGGCGGTGCTGGTCGGGGCCGGGAAGCTCGGGACGGCCATCCTCTCACACCCCGACTTCGAGCGATACGGCCTGCGCATCGTCGGGGCGTTCGACATCGACGCCTTCAAGGTGGGACGCCGCATCAACGGACATACGATCCTGCCCATGGACGACCTGCCGGACTTCGTGCGGGAGCAGGAGATCCGGATGGCCATTCTCGCGACCCCGGCGACCGCGACCCAGGCGATGGCCGACTTCCTGGTGGCGCTGGGCATCCGGGCCGTCTGGAACTTCACGCCGGTGAGGCTCTCCGTGCCGGAAGACGTCCTTGCGCGCAACGAGCGGCTCACCGCGGGCCTCGCGGAGATCGCCTACCACCTGAGCCGCATGGACAAGGCGGAGCGCCTTACGGAACGGGTCGGGGTCGCGACCTGAAACAGCCTTGACGCCAGGGCTTTCCGCCGGTAGAATGATATCGTGACAAAAATCTCAGTTGCTTCCGGAGACTGCGGTTGTCCGGGAGCGACGAGGCCCTGCCCGAGTCCTCCCTGACGCAGATCACGGTCCGGCCCAGCGCCGTGAGGGGTGCGAGGCGTGGCCATCATCACGATCTCACGAGGGTCTTCGAGCGGGGGCCGTGCCCTCGCCGAACGGATCGCGGATGCCCTGGGTTATCCGCGCCTCGGA
This sequence comes from Longimicrobiales bacterium, assembly GCA_046704285.1. Taxonomy (GTDB): domain Bacteria; phylum Gemmatimonadota; class Gemmatimonadetes; order Longimicrobiales; family Gaopeijiaceae; genus SZUA-318. The sequence continues at coordinate 24,149 of JBJKSF010000094.1, forward strand.
GACGAGGTGCTCCGGGCGGCGGCCGCACGCCTGGGGGTTCCTCGGGAGGTGGTGAGGGGGGGGTTCGAGACGGCGCCGGGTCTGTGGGCGCGCCTGAGGCGCGAGCGCGAGCGCTACGTGGTCGCCGTGCGCGCCGCGCTGGCCGAGGCAGCCGAGGAAGGCAGGCTGGTCTATCACGGCTTGGCGGGCCAGTTCCTCCTGCGTGGGTTGCGGGGCGTCCTGCGGGTACGTCTCATCGCGCCTCTGGAGGCCCGCGTGCGCGCCGTGATGGCGGCGGACACGGCGCTGGACCGGAAGGCGGCGGAGGAGTTCATCCGCAACGTGGACCAGGAGCGGCGCCGCCGGGTGCGGTTCATGTATCACGCCGACGTCGAGGATCCCTCCCTGTACGACCTCACGGTGAACCTGCGCACGCTCTCCCTGGACGTCGCCTGCGCCGCCGTCGTGGAGGCGACGGGTGGCGAGCGGTTCTCCATCACTCCCGCGGTGCGCGCGGAGCTGGAGGCGTTCGCCGCGGCCTCCCGGGCCCGCCTGGACGCCGTGCTGGCGGGGGAGGGGTGAGCCGTGGCGATCGTCTGCATCGGGCGCGGCACCCGAAGCGGCGGGCGGGCGGTGGCGGAGTGTCTGGCCCGCCGTCTGGACTACCCGCTCCTCGGACGTGAGATCGCGCAGGAGGCGGCAGCCCGCCTCGGGGTCCCGGCGGACCTCCTGGAGGCCAGGATGGACGATCGCCCGTCGCTCTGGGGCAGGTTCTCGTCGCTGAGAAGGACGTACGTCGTGGCGGTGCGCGCCGCCCTCGCCGAGCACGGCGCGTCGGGCAACCTCGTGTACCACGGCCTCGCCGGCGGGCTGCTGCTGCGGGGGCTTCCCGGTGTCCTGTGCGTCCGGCTCATCGCGCCCATGGAGCGTCGCGTGCAGGCCGTCATGAGCGAGTCGGACATGGATGCCGCGACGGCCGAGCAGTACATCCGCGATCAGGACGAGGCGCGCGCCCGGTGGGTCAAGGTGATGTACGGCGAGGACATCATGGATCCCTCGCTCTACGACCTGGTGGTCAACCTGGAAAGCCTCGGCATAGAGGAGGCCTGTGCCGTCGTGGCGCGCGTGCTCGACGCGCCGGAGCTCGCCGTCACCGAGGAGATGGCGCGCCGCCTGCGGGACTTCGGTACGGGATGCCGGGTCGAGCTGGCCCTGGCCGCGGACGCCGAGCTGCGGCCCCTGGAGCTCGAGGCGCGGGCGGAGGGGGGTCGGCTGACGATCACGGGCTCGGCGCCCCTCCACGGGACCGGCCGCGCCGGAAGCCGCATCGTCGAGCTCGCCCGCTCCGTGCCCGAGGTGGAGGAAGTGTTCCTGAACGTCGAGTGGTTCGATCCCTACCCGTGAGCGCTCTTCCCCGTCATGAGCCATCCGGATCCGCGTGTGCACCGGCTCCCGCCCGGCGGCCTCCTCCCGGTCGTCGTGGTCGCCCTTCTTCTCGCGCTCGCGAGTCCGCTGTGCGGACAGGGCGGCTCGCCCGCTCCGCTCCCGGAACCGACGGCATGGTGGGTGTGGCCTCTCGTGCTCTTCGCGATCACGGTCGTGATGGGCGTACTGGCGGCCGTGGGCGGGGTGGGTGGTGGGGTGCTGTTCGTTCCGATCGTCAGCGGGTTCTTCCCGTTCCACCTCGACTTCGTGCGGTGTACGGGGCTGCTCGTGGCCCTGTGCGGGGCGCTGGCCGCCGGACCCGGTTTCCTGCGGATGAACCTCGCCAGCCTGCGTCTGGCCATGCCCGTGGCCCTGATCGCGTCGACCTGTGCCGTCGCGGGGGCGATGGTGGGGCTGGCGCTGCCGACGAACGTGGTGCAGACGGGACTGGGAGCGGTCATCCTGGCCATCGCCGGCCTCATGATCCGGGCCAGGAGGTCCACGTTTCCGGTCGTGCGTCGCGCCGACCCGCTCTCCCAGGCGCTGGGCATCCACGGGGTCTACCTCGAGGCCAGCCTGGACCAGCGCATCGACTGGGAGATCCACCGGACCGTGCCGGGTCTCCTGCTCTTCGTGGGCATCGGGTTCATGGCGGGGATGTTCGGGCTGGGGGCCGGCTGGGCGAACGTGCCCGTGCTGAACCTGGTCATGGGCGCACCGCTCAAGGTGAGCGTGGCGACCAGCAAGTTCCTGCTCTCGATCACCGACACGTCGGCCGCCTGGGTGTACATGAACCAGGGTTGCGTGATTCCCTTGATGGTCGTGCCGTCGCTCGTGGGCATCATGCTGGGGTCGTTCGTCGGCGTGCGCATCCTGCGGGTGGCCCGCCCGGGCTTCGTGCGCTGGCTGGTCATCGCGCTCCTGCTCTTCTCGGGGGGAAAGGCCCTCACGAAGGGACTCGGCCTCCCGTTCATCGTGTAGGGGACCCATGAGCCGCCCGTCCGACGTGCCGCGCTCGCAGCAGGCTCCGGAGCCGAGCCGGGAGCAGCTCCTGTACGCCAGGATCCTGGCTGCGGGGATGTACGTAGGCCTCACGATCCTGCTGGTCACGTTCGCGCTGTACACGTCGGGAGTCCTGGAGGCGGCCGTGCCGATCCGGGATCTGCCGGGCTACTGGAGCATGAGCGCCGAGCGGTACCTCGAGGCGATCAACGCGCAGTACCTCCATCGGGACCACGTGCTCCACGGATGGTGGTGGGTCTCGGCAGTCGCCCACGGCGACTACCTGAACTTCGTGGGCATCGCGCTGCTCGCGATGGTCACGCCGGTGTGCTTCGCCGGAATCGTGCCCACGCTGGCCCGACAGCGCGACTGGATCTACGCGGCCATCGCGGTCACGGAGGTCGTGATCCTGCTGCTGGCCGCGAGCGGCATCCTCGTCATATCCGAGGGGTAGCGATGCGCTTTCTTCCGATCGGGATCGAGGTGTCGGGTCGGCCGTGCGTGGTGGTCGGCGGTGGATCGGTGGGAACCCGGAAGGTCCGCACGCTCCTGCGCGCGGGGGCTGCCGTGACGGTGGTCTCTCCGAGCGTGACGGCGGAGCTGGCCGACGAGATCGACGGGGGCCGCGTGCGCTGGCTTCGGGAGACCATGCGGAGCGAGCACCTGGAGGGTGCCTATCTGGTCGTCATGGCGACGGACGACCCGGTCATCAACGCGGCCGGGGCGCAGATCGCGGGCGATCTGCGCGCGCTGGCGTGCGACGCCTCTTCGGCGCGCGACTCCAAGGTCATCTTCGGGGCGCTCCTCGAACGGGACGACCTGACGATCGCCACCTTCAGCGACGGGCGGGATCCCGGGAGGGCGCGCCGCGCCCGCGACCGGATCTCGCGGCTGCTCTCCGAGGACGGCGGGACCGGGACGAAGGAGCCGCGAACGGAGGATTGATTCGTGAGCGAGATCGTCTGTGTATCCCGAGGCTCGCTGTCGCGCGGCAGGGAGCTGGCGGTGGCCCTGGCCCAGAAGCTCGGCTACGCGGCGCTCGGCCGTGAGGACCTCATCGAGGCCGCGACGCGCGAAGGCATCGAGGTGGGCCGGCTCGAGAGGAGCATGATGAACGCGCGTACGCTCACCGAGCGGTTCGCGCGGGAGCGCGACCACTACCTCGCGTTCAGCACTGCGTACCTGTGCGAGCGCTTCCGCGAGGGGCCGCTGGTCTACCATGGGCGGACCGGCCACCTGCTGCTGCGCGACGTCGGGCATGTGCTGCGCATCCGGGTGGTCGCCGACGAGCGGTACCGCGTCGGCGCGGCCATGCGGAGCCTCGGCGTCGACCGGGCGGCCGCCCGACGGTACGTCGCCTCCGTGGAGGAAGAGCGCCGCAACTGGGTGCGCTCCATGTACGGCACCGAGTGGGACGACGCCGTCCAATACGACGTGACCGTGAACGTCGAGCGCCTGGACGTCGATCACGCCGCCTCGGCGCTCGTGGCCATGACGCATCTGCCCGAGTTCAGGATGACGGAGGAGTCCACGCTCGCGATGGAGGACCTGCTCCTCGCGGCGCGCGCGCGGCTGCGCCTGGCCAGGGACGCGCGCACGGCCGGCGCCCGGTTCACTGCGGTCGCGCACGCCCGAGCGCTGACGGTGCTGGTGGCGCCGCGCGACGCCGTTGCGGAGAGCGAAGTCCGGCGTGCCCTGAGCGACCTGGATGCGTCGGACGTCCGCGTGACGATGGCCTCCACCAGGATCCTTTGGGTGCAGGAGTCGTTCGATCCGGCGTCCGACGCATTTCGCGAGGTCGTGGAGGTGGCAGTCAAGTGGAACGCCGCGGTCGAGCTGGTGCGCTACGAGCCGGACGGGGCCGGCGACGACGGAGGCCTGCGAGCTGCCCTGGAGGAGCTGGCCAGGGTCGGGAGGTCGGGGGGCGGGCGTTCCGTGCACGGTGACCCCGCCCGACTCGTCGTGGCCTGTCGCGAGACCGGGGATCACGCCCTGGTGGTGCTCGGCGAGGTCTTCGGCGCGAGCACGCCGGACGTGAGGCTCCGCATGACCGCGGACCTGCGGGAGGCGCTCGCGGAGCGCCGGCGGGCCCCGGTCGTGGCCGCCGCCGAGCTGAGCAGCCGGTACTTCTTCGGCAGGCGGGACCTCGTGCGTCTCGTTGCATCGCTCTCCCTGGTCGTGGTCGTGTACGTGCTCGTGCTGACCCACCAGGACGAGGTGCTCGGGTTCTCCCAGGGGGATTGGTCCGGGGGCGGAGCGCTCGCCAGGCTCGTGGCGGCGGTGGCGCTGTTCGTGGTCGTGCCCGTCGTCGCGCTCTCGTACGGGAGCGTGGCGCGCTCGTTCATGAAGCTGATCCGGATGGAGTGAGCCCCATGGAGCCCTTGCTCCTCCACCACTTCATTCGCCTCGATGCGTGGATGGCCCTCCAGGTCGTCGCGCTCGGCGTCATGGGAGGCATCCTGGCCGGGTCCACGGGCAGCGGAGGAGCCTTCTTCACCATGCCCGGGATGATGAGCCTCGGCGTTCCGGGGGCGGTCGCGGTGGCGAGCGAGATGACACGCGGGTTCGGCGAGGCGGCGGTGGCCCTGCGCGGGCGGCGGGGCTCCGCCACGCTGGACCGCAGGCTCACCGTCTTCTTCATGGTCGCATCCCTCATCGGCCTGTGCGTCGCCGTCGGGATCAACGACGCCTTGTCGGCGCGCGGAGGTGGAGGTCCGTCCGCGGGGCCGTCGCCGGCGGCCGACCTGTACGTGAGCGTCGTCTTCGTGTGCACGCTGTGCGCGGTCGCGATCTCGATGCTCCGCGATCCGCTGCGGCCCGGGAGCGTCGAGAGCGACGAGCCGGGCCTGCTCCGCCGCGTCGCCCGACGGCTGGCCGACGCGCGCCTGTCCCCCTACGTCGCTCTGCGCGTTTCCGGCGTCCGGGTCTCGCTCTGGCTGGTCGCGGCCGCCGGGCTGGCCACCGGCTATCTTGCGGGGACGATCGGCACGGTGGGGATCGTCGCGGTGCCCTGCATGGTAGGCCTTCTGGGGATTCCGACGGCCGTCGCCGAGGGCTCTACGCTCTACCTGGCGGTGTTCATCGGCGCGTGGGGAGCGCTCGACTATGCGTTTCATGGTCTCGTGGACCTCCGGCTCACGCTGCTGCTCTACGTGGGCTCGCTCGTGGGGGTCCGGCTGGGAGCGTACGGGGCCGCCGTGGTGAAGGCAGGCGTGATCCGCACCGTCGGGGGAGTCGTGATCCTGCTGTGCGCCGCGAGCCGCGCGGCGGCCGTCCCGGTCCTCCTGCGGCGGCTCGGGTGGGTGGACCTCGACCCGGGGTGGGATCGCATCTGCGCGCGCGCCGGCGAGAGCGTACTGCTCGCGGGTGGCGTCGCTGGATGCTCGCTGGTCCTTTGTCACGTGGTGCGCTCGTACCGCAAACGCATGCGGGTTCGGGACCGGCTCGCGCAGCCGCGGGCCGCGACGTGAGCCGCGGCGGGCGGCGAACACCGTCGAAGGGAGACGTCTCATGGCCGACCTGAAGAAGAAGATCGAGGACTGGATGGTGCGCGTCTCGTTCGCCGAGGCCGGTGCGGACGACCACGGCTTCGAGCTCACCGGCGTCGATCTGGACCGCAAGACGCAGCTCGCCCTGGACAGGCTCCGGATCGTGCGCAGCGAACGGGGTCCGGACCGGACCGGGGAGGCCGACGCGAAGCGCTCGCCGGAAGCGGAGGAGCTGCCCTCCGGCGAGTTGAGGGTCATGATCCTCGACGACGAGCCGATCGTGGCGAAGCGGCTCACGCCGGTCCTGGAGAAGTCGGGGTTCACGGTGGAGAGCTTCCAGGACCCCGTCGCGGCGGTGGCGCGTCTCGAAGAGAGGGAATTCGACGTGGTGGTGACCGACCTGCGCATGGAGGGAATGGACGGCATCCAGATCCTGGAGCACGTGATGGCGCGCTGCCCGCGCACGCGGGTCGTGCTCATCACGGGATACGCCACGGTCGAGGTGGCCCGCGAAGCCCTCGTCAAGGGAGCGTTCGACTTCATCTCGAAGCCGTTCAAGGCGCGGGATCTGAGGGCGGTCATCAACAAGGCGGCACTCTCGCTGGGCCACAAGGCGGTCCTGTAACAGGCGGCGCGAGCCTCCAGGCCGGGCGAGGATGTGGGTGGGGAAGCGACGTGGCGCGCGAGCCCCACGACGCTGCCGGTGCTATGTTGACCGCCCGATCTGGTCGGCAGCCGACCTTCGTGCCCGGGATCCGAGGAACGCACCGTGAGATTGCGACGCCTGCCCTTCGCTCCGAAGTCGGAGCCGCCATGGGCCACGCCGAGATGAGCGGGCGCTCGTCCACCGGAAGGGCCTCCGCGCAGGCTGCGCCGAGAGAGGCGCGCGGAACGGATGCGGGCGTTCTGCGCGAGAAGAGGATGGCCGCCCTCGGCTCCGTGGTGGCGGCCGTGTTCCTCGCGGGCTTCAAGCTGATCGTCGGGCTCCAGACGAACAGCCTGGGCATCCTCTCCGAGGCGGCCCATTCGGCGCTCGACCTGATCGCCGCGGTGATCACGTACGTGGCGATCGTCCTGGCGGCTCGACCTCCGGACGCCGAGCACCAGTACGGGCACGGCAAGATCGAGAACCTATCCGCGCTCCTGGAGACGCTCCTGCTGTTCGTGACGTGCTCCTGGATCATCTGGGAGGCGGTCGAGCGACTGAGCACGCATCGCACCGCGGTCCACCCGGACGTGTGGGCGTTCATCGTCATGGGGGTGGCGATCGCGGTGGACGTGGGCCGCTCCAGACACCTCGCCGAAGTCGCGCGCCGGCACGGGAGCCAGGCGCTGGAGGCGGACGCGCTGCACTTCTCGAGCGACGTGTGGAGTTCGCTGGTCGTGATCTTCGGGTTGGTCGCCGCGTCGTTCGGGCTGCCTGCGCTGGACTCGGTGGCGGCCATCGGCGTCGCCCTCCTCGTCCTCTTCGTCAGCTACCGCCTGGGCCGCAGGACGTTGGACGCGCTGGTCGACCGCGTCCCGGCCGGCCTGTACGACAGGATGCTCTCCGCGGTGCGCGGGGTCGAGGGTGTCGAGGAGGTCCGTGCCATCCGGCTCCGCACGTCCGGGCCGAAGGTCTTCGTGGACACCACCGTGGGCATACGGCGCACGACGCCGTTCGAGCGTGCCCATGCCGTGATGGACGAGGTGGAGCGGGCGGTGCGCTCGTCCCATCCGGACGCGGACGTCATCGTGCACGGGGAGCCCGTCGAGACCCGTGACGAGACGATAGCGGACAAAGTGCGCATGATCGCCCTGGAGAAGGGCCTCCGAGCGCCGCACAACCTGGAGGTGCACCGCACGGAAGAGAAGCACTTCATCGATTTCGACCTGGAGTACCCGAGAGGCTTGTCGTTCGTCGAGGCGCACGCGCTGGCCGGGGAGATCGAGCAGGAGATCCGCGACGGCTTCGAGCGGGTGGAGAAGGTGACGATCCACCTGGAGGAATACCAGCCCGTGGCGGAGGAGCTGCGGGAGGTGACCGGTGGGGAGCGGGCCCTGTGCGACGCCATCCGGGCGAGGGCACTCCGCGACCGGCGGGTGCTCGGCTGCAGCGACGTCACGCTCCTGGCGGGCGGTGGCAGCTACAACGTGTCGATCACCTGTCAGCTCGAGCGGTCCCGCCGGCTGGACGACGTCCACCGCATCGTGGCCGAAGTGGAGAGCGCCCTCTACCGGGAGTTCGGGCAGCTCCGCCGCGTGACGATCCACGCGGAGCCGGGCTGAGGATCGGATGGTGGCCGCTCCGCCCCTGAAGAGGACCGTGCGCGTCCTCCTGGAGGAAGGTCGCCTCGACGGGATCGCGGCGCTGGCCGCGGCGAGGGCGAGGGTGCTCGACGTGCTTCTCGCGCTCACGTACGATCCCGACGCGCGCACCGCGTGGCGCGCCGTCGAAGCCATGGGCGCGGCGGCCGAGCGCATCGCCGCGCGCGACCCCGACCGTGTGCGGGAGCACCTGCGTCGGCTCCTCTGGCTCCTGAGCGAGGAGTCGGGCGGGATCTGCTGGCGCGCGCCCGAGGCGATGGCGGAGATCGTGGCGCGCCGGCCGGACCTGTTCGGCGACTGGGTCCCGGTGATCGCCCACCTGGTCGTGGAAACTGCCGAGGAGGACCTGCAACACTTCCGGGCGGGCATGCTGTGGGCGATCGGGCGCCTGGGCCCTCTCGCGTCCGGAGACGCTCTCGACGTGCTCTCCGCGGTGACCGCGGCGCTCGGCCACGCGGACCCGCAGGTGCGCGGTATGGCCGTCTGGGGGTTGGGGCGGCTGGGCCACCGGGACGTGCTCTCCCGGTGGCCCGGGCTCGGGCAGGACGGGGGCCGCGTCGAGGTCTACGAGGACGGTGAGGTCGGCGCGAGCACGGTGGGCTCGCTGTACGAGAGCGCGCTCGCCGGGGGAGGTTCGAGCACGGGCACGTCGTCATCCGCCTGCTCGGCCGCCAGGACCGCGTCGGCGAGAGCCGCGGCGGCGTGGGGCTCCGCTTCCACGGAGGGCTCGTAGCCCAGCTCGCGGAGGGCCCGCGAGGCGACGGGGCCCACGGAGGCGAAACGCGCGTTCCCGAGCAGGGGTCCGTACAGGTGCGCGAGCGCGCGTGCGGTCAGCCCGCTCGTGATCGCGATCCAGTCGATGTCGCCGGCCGCGAGCGCGGCCCGGATCTCGGGGTCGGCCTCCTGGACCGCGACGCTCTGGTGCGCGACGACGTGCGTCACGGCCGCGCCGGCAGCGGCCAACGCGTCTCCCAATGCGCCGCGGCAGCGGCTCGGACGGACCAGCAGGAAGCGCCGGCCGGGGCAGCCGTGAAGGATCCGCACCAGCGACTCCGGAACGAACTCCCCGGGCATGAGGTCCGCGTGCACGCCGTGGCGAGCCAGCGCCTCCGCGGTGCCGGAGCCGAGTGCCGCGAGCTTCGTCCCGCCCAGGTCGCGGGCGTCGAAGCCGCGCCGGAAGAGGCGCCCGAAGAAGCCGTCCACTCCGTACGCGCTCGAGAAGACCATCCAGTCGTAGCCGGCCAGCTCCTCCAGGGCGGCGTCGACCTCCCGCCAGTCACACGGATCCGTGACCCGTACGGCCGGGCTCGACAGCACTTCTGCGCCGAGATCGACCAGCCGGCGCACGAGTCGTCGCGAGGCGGCCGGTGAGCCCGGCACCAGGACGCGGGTGCCGAAGAGTGGGCGGGAGGCGAACCAAGAGTGCTCGGGTGCGCGGTCCACGACGGGTCCCACGACGAACACCGCGGGCGGTCGCAGGGCGCGGGCCTGCACCTCCTCGACCACGGTGGAGAGCGTGCAGCGCACCATCTCCTGCCGCGCGCGGGTGCACCACCGCACGATGGCCACCGGCGTCTCGGCGCTCTTTCCGTGCGCGACGAGGGCCGCGCTCCATTCCGCGACGCGCCCGACGCCCATGTAGAACACGAGGGTGCCGGGAAAGGCCGCCAGCCCCGCGTAGTCCAGCGCGGACGTGGCCTTGCCGTTGGGGGGGGGGGGGGGGGCGCGCGCGCCGGGGGCCGCCGGCGGTTGGTGCGGGTTTGGGGTGTTTGCGTAT
>JBJKSF010000095.1:0-56944 GCA_046704285.1 Longimicrobiales bacterium
CACTCCCGGCGCAGCGTGCGCGGGCTCTCGTGGATCGCGGCGGCGGCTTCGAGCACCGTCCACCCCCTGTACTTCCGCGTGAAGATCGACCGCATCAATGCCTCGGCCCTCGGCCCGAGCTGCCGCGCCACCGGGCTCGCGACGTCCGCCACGAGGGCTCCGACGGCCGCGACGGCCAGGGCCGTGAGGATCGAGCCCGGGTCCTCGTCCATCCGTCGCACGAGGGAGATCGATGCGCCGGCGTGCCGCAGCCAGGCCAGATCCGGGGACTCCCGATCCTGGGAAGTGACGTAGAGGACGAGGCGCTCGGCTCCGTATTGCTCCACCAGACGCCCCAGCACGGTCCAACGCTCGGTGTCGCCGCGGGCCGCCGCCGGATCCACCACGAAGATCGACCAGCCGATGTCGCCCTGGGACACCACGTCGCTCCAGGACTCACCGCTGCGCAACTCGAGCCCACGCCCCGCCTGCAGCGCCGGCCTCAATGCATACTCGACGGCCAGACGCATCCACGGGTCGTCAAGAAGGAGATGGATCCGGAGCTGAGGCACCCGCCCGCCTTTCGGGCCTGTCGGCCCACCACGATGGCCGCGCGTACCAGGCTACGACCGTCGATCGACGAGCGATGTTCCCGCGAGGGATGACCAGATCGGTCACTCATCTGTCCGAAATCGTCCCGGATATGGCCGCAATCGCCTTGCTGCTCCCCCCCCCCGGCAGCCTATCTTGAAGCTTGAATCAGCCGGCCGGACAGCACGTCGGGGACGAGGCGCTACCGATGACGAGGAAGGCGATCGGGGGTCACCGGAGGAGACTCTCTCCCAAGTGTGAACCTAAGGACCACGAACTCCGGAGATGGAGACGTCGCAGACGGTGGTGCATGAGTAACGACACGGTTTCGAATGTGGCGCAAGGCATGCTAGGGATGTGCGTCTTGGGTCTCCTCGCCTTTCTCTTCACCCACCGTGCGACACCAAGCCCTCCAGCACCATCCGCGGCGATCAGCATCGTCAAGAATTGGCGCACCTACGCGCAAGACGGAAACCGGATCGGACCCAAAGCCGCCCCGGCAACGATCATCGAGTTCGCCGACTTTCAATGCCCGTTCTGCCGCCGGATGGCCATAGACCTCGAAGACATTCGGAGGCGCTACCCGAAGTCGGTGGCGATCTTGGTGAGACAGTTCCCGCTCGCTCGACTGCATCCATACGCCGTAGCGGCTGCAGAGGCGGCCGAGTGTGCCGCCGACCAATCTCGCTTCAAGGCCTTCTATGATCGTGTCTATGGCATGCAGGATTCGATCGGTACGACCTCGTGGATGCGATTCGCAAGCCTATCGGGCGTCCCAGACACTGTGAGATTCAAGCGCTGTCTCGACAGTCGAGAGCCTCAAGCACGGGTGAAGGCCGATATTGATGCGGGCTTGAGACTCGGAGTATCGGGAACGCCTACGTTGCTCGTAGACAGCGTGCAGATCGACGGAAACGTGTCGGAGCAAATCCTCGATTCCCTGCTTCGTTCGGCACTGCGGACGAGTGGCGAGCCGTGAAGGAAGACGGTGGGCCCCTGGGCCGAGTGGCAGCAGGCAGGTGCTGCCCGCATTCTGGCCGCCACCCCTGGTCGATCCATCATTCTTTGCAAATCTCGTCGGCCATCTGCGTGGTGCTGCTTTCCGCGACGGCGTGCGGGCATAGTATCACGAGCAATCTCGACCGCACCGCGTTTGCGCGCGTTGTTGCACATAGCCGCACCGAGTATCTGGCCGCTCCTCGTCTGACTCTGGAGGATCGGCGACCCGCCTGTCCCGGCGCCGATGGGCGCTGTCCGCTTCGCGACCCGCCGGTCGGTGCAGTCGGAGCGGCCTTCAGAGCGATCTTGTATCAGCCTGACGGAAGGCTTGCGATGTTCGATTCGGCGGGCACGTTCGTCCGGTGGATCGGCCAGCAGGGATCCGCAAACGGCGACTACGAGACGGTCGCCGATGTCACGGTGGGCGCCCGTAACGGAGCGATCACTGTGTTGGATCTCGGCAACTTCCGCCTGCTAGCCTATGACTCGGTGGGGACCCTCATGAGCGCGACGCAGATCCTCCTATATTCGTCGTTCACGAGTGCGATGGCGCGCCCGCACGGGGCTGTGTTCTTCAAGCAGTCGGCCGGCACAGCATATGGGCAGGCAGTAACTGCGACATTCGAGTCCCTCGACTCGTCAGGTCGATGGGATCCGATGGCAACTGTGCGGGCGCCCGCAATCGAACTGCGCGGCTCGAAGCTCCAGGGCATGCTTCCCTTCTTTCTCCCGCGAGCGAGTTGGGCCGTGGATCCGGACGGTGGTGTCACCTATAGCAGCGGTGCGGGACCCCGCGTCGAACGTTATGACTCGCTGGGCCGTCCGCAGCTACTGCTCGGCACGGGCGTACCCGCCCACCGTGTCACGGCGGCGGAAGTCTCCGCCGAGGAGCGGTGGACCTTGCAGCAGTTCACCGGGTCGTGGCGTGAGAGGACGCTGCCTTTCGTGAAGCGGGCTGCCGCGCTTGCGTCGGAGACGCTCCCTCTCTTCTCCGCTGTCCGAGTGCTCGATGATGGAACGATATGGCTGCGAGAAGGAAGTGGCCATGCTGCCGATTCGGTTCGCTGGGACGTATTCAAGCCGTCTGGGGCTTGGCTTGGCTGGACCGAGCTCCCTGGATCCGTGCGGATCCTCGGCGGCTATGCTGATCGGCTCTTGGTCGCGGCCTACGATCATCCCCATCGGCCCATAGCCGAGTGGGTCTACCTCACATCGCCGTCTCGCACATCAGATGACACGGGATGGCCGGACCCTGACGGGCATAAAGGGGGGTCGTGAGGCGGTCGGTCTTTTATGCCCGCTCCGATGGTGGCCTCGTGGCTGGTACGGTCAGTAACACACAAAGAAGGGAGGTGGCAAATGAGAAAGGCGCGTCAACACACTGCAGCTGCATGGCTAACTGCTTTGCTCTGCGGTGCCATGCTGGCGGCGGTGCCGCTTGCTGTCACTCCTGCACAGGCGCAGGCGAGCACGCCGTTGGATCCGTACGCCTGCAATTGTACCGGTGACTACTGTCAAACCACCGGTGGCTCGTGGGCTATGAGGTGGTGCTGCGACGGTACTACGTGCGGTTGCACGCTCTTCGTGGTTGGGTGCTAGTGGTCCCATCCGTGCTGTAGCGAAGTCAGTCAACTCTGAACGTATCATCCACGAGGCACCGATGTTCCGGTCCACCATACCACTCGCGACAGCGGTCATTCTCTTTGCGGCGCTTGTATTCTCTGCGACTAGAGACCGAGCCGTCCTATCTACCATTGAGGCGAACCGCGACTCTCTTGTCGCGCAATTTACCAAGGAGACAGTCATAGCGCATAGTCTATTGGCCGCCGGGGACTCGCTACCAGATGTTACCCTGACTCAATCCAACGGTGGGATCGTCCAGTTGCCACAGTTGCCGCGGCGGTTGCGCTATATCTACTTCTACCGTGCTGACTGCCCGCCTTGCCGCTTACTCGACTCTACTTGGCTGCGGGCCGGGAGCCCAAAGAAGGATAGCATCGCATTTGTCGCGTTTGATCCGGGGCGGAACGCTGTGGCAGAGAGATTGCCGAACCATTACGCGTGGCTGCAGAATGCATCAACGCGGAACAGATATGTGGAGCATGTGCCATCGCTGGTGGTTCTTGGTAGCGATCGGAGAGTCCTCTCCGTCGCACACGGATCGCTGTTTGCGGTCGCGAAGGTGCTAGATATGTTCTCGGTGTTGCCGGAGGCGAGGGTAGATAGCAGTTACGCAGCTGCCCTCCGGAGCATCGCGGCAGGCGGGAGAGCGTCGACGTCCACACCGACTGGCTGAATCTTGTCTTGCCGCTCGCTCGGCGATATGGACCGCCGGACTTCCAGCGTTGCGGTGCGTGAAACCTCGGAAAGAGTCGTTTGCCGGTTGGGCCCAGGCATGGTAGCCCATACGATGGCCTGATTCGGGGGCGCCCGTTCGACCTCAGGATTGGCAGCTACGCAGGTCTACCGAGCCGGAGGGCAAGCGCCTGAACAGAGCAGACGGGAACTGGCCTGGATGGTAGGACAAGCGGAAGCAGTGCTGCGGGACGTGCGCGATGCAGCGCGCTCGTTGACCAGGATGCCGCTCTTCACGACGACAGTGATCCTCTGTTTCGCGATCGGCGTCGGCGTCAATGCGATGATGTTCGGCCTCGTCAACGCGCTCTTGTTCCGCGCGCCGCCGGGCGTCCAGGATGCCAACAGAGTGTTTCGCCTCCACCTCAAGTACGTCGCTCCCGGCGCTCCACAGTTCCCCGAGCTCGGCGACGGCAATCTGACCGCCTTCGACTATGATGCCCTCCAAGCGGGGGCTCGTACGCTCGACGTCGCTGCCTATGCAACGCATGAGATGACCATCGGCCACGGGGCCGGAGCGCGAGCGGTATCGGTGATGTTCGTTACGCCCTCGTATTTCCACCTGCTCGGCGTCAGGCCGGCGCTCGGTCGCTTCCTGGCCCACGACGAGAACGGTATCAGCACTGGTGCTGTCGCCGTCCTGAGCTATGGACTCTGGCAGGAGCGCTTCGGGGGGGTTTCTGGTGTACTGGGGCGCACGGTTCGGGTCGGGACGGGCGCGTACACGATCGTCGGAGTCGCACCGGAGGGATTCCGGGGGACCGACCTCAAGCGAGTCGGGCTCTGGTTGCCGAGCGGCGCGGCGTTGCATGAGATCTATCATAACGACGTCACCGACTTCCGCGTGGCGCAATGGCTTCACACGATCGTTCGGCCGCGGCCGGGGGTTTCCGAGGCACAAGCGAGAGCAGATGCGTCCCGGACCTTTCAGGTGGCGTACGCGAGTCGATTCGCTCCCGGATTCCGCGGCGTCATGGTGGCCACCCTGGATCCCATTATCGCTGGCTACGGGAATGAGCTGACGAAAGACGACCAGGTGTCACTGTGGCTCGCCGGCATGTCGATCATCGTACTGCTCATCGCGATTGCGAACATCGCCAACCTGCTGATGGCGCGGGCCGCTACGCGCGGGCGCGATGTAGCGATCCGAGTGGCGCTCGGAATCAGTCGAGCTCGGCTCTGGCAGCAGCTTCTCACCGAGAGCCTCCTGCTGGCCGTCGTCGGCGGTGCGCTGGGGCTGACCATCGCGTGGTTAGGAAGCAGGGGCCTGGCGCTGTATGCATTTCCCGCTCTCCGAGCGGCAGGCGGGATCGTCGACGTGCGTATCCTCGCGTTCGCGGCGCTCACTGCCGGTCTGACAGCCTTGCTCTCGGTCGTTGCGCCTTTACGGTACGGGATGCGGGCCGATCAGCCGCTGATGGGTGCGCCCCCGGACGGAGGCCGCGCGCGATCGCGCCTGCGCGTCGGACTGCTCGTCGGGCAAGTGGCTCTGACAACGGTGTTGTTGGTAGGTGGCGGGCTCTTTGCGCGGAGCTTGAGCGCGCTGCGTTCACTCGATCTCGGGATGGACGTCGACCACCTCGTGGTCGGCCGCGTGGCTCTGGCGCAGGCCGGCTATCCGGAAGGAGAAGCTCAGGCCATCATGCGGCGCATGGCGGACCGCGTTCGAGAGCTTCCGGGTGTTCGGGAAGTCAGCCTCGCATCGACGGCTCCCTTTCTTGGCAGCTTCTCGTGGCCGGACTTCCTGATACCGGGAAGAGATATCCCATCTCCCGGCGAGGGACCCCTTCCCCTCCTGTACATCAACGATGTGTCGCCGGGGTTCTTCAGAACCGTTGGCACCCCTGTGATTCGCGGACGCACCTTCACGACGGAGGACGAGCGCAGCGGGCGGCCGGTCGGCGTGATCAACGAGGCAATGGCCGAAGCGCTGTGGCCTGGAGGGAGCGCGATCGGCAAGTGCATCCACGTCGGCGAACCGCGGATGCCGGCAAGCACGGCACCCTGCAGCGAGATCGTCGGCGTCGTGCAAGGCACGCACCTCGAATCTCTGCGCGAGCGCCCGCGATGGCAGTACTTCGCACCGCTCGCCACGGGAAGTCTGTCTTTGACCCCGGTGCTCCTCGTTCGAACGCATGGCGATCCACGCGCGCTCGTGCGGACGATCCGTCGGACGATGCAGACCTCCGGTCCCGATTTGCCATATGCGGACGTCCGGACTATGGCGCAGGTCATTGAGCCACAGCTGCGACCGTGGAGACTCGCCACGACGATGTTCGCGTTGTTTGCCGGCATTGCCCTTGCGCTCGCGTTGTCCGGACTCTACGGCGCATTCTCGTACATGGTCGAGCGGCGACGCCCGGAGATGGGGGTTCGCATAGCCTTGGGCGCCCGCCCGGCCCACATCGTTCGGCTCGTCGTCGGCGAGGGAGCCCGCGCCAGCCTGATCGGCATTGGTGTAGGACTGCTCGGCGCCGTGGTGCTCGGACACACATTGGGAGCACTGCTGGTCGGCGTTTCGTGGGCGGACATGAGTCTACTCACCGGCACGTCGGTGCTGGTGCTCGTGACAGCCGTTCTGGCGACCTATCTGCCTGCACGGCGCGCCAGTCGCGTGGATCCGACGGTGCTACTGCACACGGAGTGATGGTCCAACTCACGCTGACCAAGAGCTTGCGAAGGTCCTAGGGCTTCGACGTACCCTCACGCTCGGTTCTCGCCGGCTCGAGCCTCTTCAGCTCGCCGGCCAGATCGGGATCGTGGCAGGTGCGGCACTCGGCGAGATCTGGCGGATAGCGGTCCGGGTGCGCCCGCACCTCCTGCTCGTGGCACTTCCTGCACAGGCCGTGCATGGCCTCCATGTAGCCCGGCGCCTCGGTCCATCGGGCCGGAGCGGCCGGGATGACGGAGTCCGCCTCCGCCTGCTGGACGTGGCACGCGTTGCACGGCGTCGACGTGGCGTACGTCTTGACGCTCGCGCTGTCCGCGTGGCACTGGACGCACCCGGCCCTGCCGCCCAGAGCCTTCTCGTGCGCGGTGTGGTCGAATACCGACGTGCTGTCGTACATGTCGCGGTGGCACGCGAAGCATCCGCTCGCCCGGTCGAGCGGCAGGTCGAGGTGGTGGCAGATCGCGCACGAGGAATCCGCCCCCAGCCTGCGGATGTGGTCGTCGTGGTCGAAGAGCACGGCGCGCCCGTTGCGGCTCCCGTCGATCAGGAGGAGCGGCTCGGGATGCTCGTCGGCCGCGAGCGACGCCGTCGGCGTCGTGTCCAGGAGGAGCGTGCGCCCGCGGGCCCCTCCGCTGTCGATGACGATGCCCTGGACGACGCGCGCCTCCGCGGCCGGCGTGCGTACGGGCCGGTCGCCGGTGACCGGGAGGAACGCGAACGCCACGACCATGCCGCCCACCGCCACTGCCGAATAGCGGCCCGGGGCCGCGAGCGCCGAGGCCAGGAGGCGCTGGGGGGTGGCGGGGTCGTAGCTCGCGGGCCGGGAGAAGGCCGGCGTCGCTCCGACGTCGTCGTAGACCCGGAGGTGCTCGGCGAAGAAGATGAACACGAGCGCGAACGCCGAGACGATGCCGAGGCTGACGGCGAACTCCTCCCAGCTCGGGAAGTACCCGAGGCCCGGCGGACGCGCGAAGGCGACGATCGAAGTGTCGAGGCGGTAGAGTACCATCCCGGACACCGTGAGCCCGGAGCAGAGCGCCATGCCGCCGAGGCTCGAGCGCACCCGCGGGAACAGGAGCAGGAGGCCGGGAAGCACGGCGCTGACGGCGATCTCGAACAGGAAGAGGTCGCCGGCCCACGACCCCCCCACGGCCATCGGCAGCACGCCGCGCATCGCGAGGTCGCCCACGCGCAGCGCGACGTAGATCCACAGCACCACCGCGCCGGCCGCGCCGAGGCCCCCCAGCTCCCGCGTGTGCACCTCGTGGCCCAGGAACACGTGGGCCAGCAGGGACTCCAGCACGACCATCATCAGACCCAGGCCGACGGCCGACACGAAGTAGAGCCCGTAGATGATGGGGGAGTACCAGAGCGGATGGAGCCGAAACGGCGTGATCAGGAAGAGCGAGCCGAGCGAGGACTGGTGCAGCGTGGAGAGCACGATCCCGGTGATGACGAGCGGGATCGTGGCCTTCTTCAAGAACCGGAGCGCGATGCGGAAAGGACGGGCGGAGAAGCGAGGGTGCTCGAGCCACGCCGGCGCGAACTCCAGCGTCAGGACCGTGAGGTAGAGCATCACGCACAGGGCGACCTCGAAGAGCACGGAGCGGTGCTGCCAGTGCACGAGGGGGTGCCAGATCCGCCAGGGGAGCCCCAGGTCGTAGAGGAGCCCCACGGCCACCGCGGCATAGCCCAGCCACGCGGTCAGGACGGCGGGACGCACGAACGGGCGGTAGCGCTCCAGGCCGAAGATGTACACGGTCGCGGCGAGCACGAACCCGCCGGCCGCCAGCGCGACGCCCGACATGACGTCGAAGCCGATCCAGAGCCCCCAGGGCGCGGCGTCGGAGAGATGCGTCACGGCGCCCAGGCCGTAGGCGAAGCGGACGACGGTGACGGCCACGAGGACGCCGACCAGCGTCCACAGGATCGTCTTGAGCGCAGTGAGGCGGTCAGTCATGGTGCCCTTCCTCGGTCGCCTCGGCTCTCTCGGCCTCCTCGGCCTCCTCGGCCGCTCGGGCCGCGAGCCGCATGCGACGCTGGATGATCCAGTAGATGCCTCCCATGAGCGTGCTCATGCCGACGACGACCGGAGGCACCTTCTTGAGCGACGCCCAGCTCAACAGGGGCAGCGGGCGGTCTCCCAGGTCGGGGCTCCACGCCAGGAACCCGAGCGAGATGTCGGCCAGGTAGAGCACCGACGTGCCCCCCACCTCGTGCTCGCCCCAGACGTGGGGGTGGTAGCGTCGGGGCTCGTCCGCGATGCGGCGGTGCGCCTCGGCGAGGAGGTCGTCCCGCGACCCGAAGAGGAGCGCTCCGTGCGGGCAGGCCTCGACGCACGCGGGCTCGAGTCCCTTCTGCAGACGCGGATAGCACATCGTGCATTTGCGCACGTACGGCACCGCGTCGTCCCACTCGTAGCGGGGAATCCCGTAGGGGCATGCCATGAGGCAGTACCGGCAGCCGATGCACAGGTCGGAGTCGTAGACGACCGGGCCCTCCGGGCTCTTGTGCATGGCGCCCACGAGACAGACGCTGACGCACGTGGGCTCCAGGCAGTGGCGGCACTGCTGCTTGACGAAGTGGTCGCCCGGGCGGCTCACGATCGTGGTGAAGCGGGTGGCCGAGAGGCCGTCCACGGTCTCCTGGCCGGGCCGCATCTCGTCCATCTCGAGGTGGTTCGCCTCCTTGCAGGCGAACACGCACTGCTCGCACCCGGTGCACCGGGTGGTGTCGACGAGGATCGCCGGAGCGCGGATCATATCGGCTCGTTCTCCTTGCCCAGCGTCACGCCGACCCGGCTTCCCGCGTCCGGCGGGAAGTGCCAGGCCAGCTCCGACACGAGCTGGGTGAAGGGGAGCAGGATCATGTGGCTCAGCTTGGTCATGGGAACGAGGATGAGGAGCAGGTCCCCGGTGAGGACGTGCACCAACAGGGTCGGGTCCGCGGGGAAGGGGTTCCAGGCCGGGTGCATCACGAAGAAGCCCGAGGCGAAGCCGAGGGCGAGCAGCAGGGGGATCGCGTAGTCCTGGAATCGCGAGAGCGGCCGGCTCGCCCTGGACAGCGCGCGCTGCGCGACGACCGCGAGCGCGGCGGCCACCGCCACGAGCGTCAGCGTCGTCGAGACCGCGTTGGGGAGCGCCGGCCACGACAGGCCCATGCCCGCCCTCCACAGGGCGACGTGCCCCGCCAGGAAGAGGGGAACCAGGAGGACGGCCACGTGAAGGAGGAACGTCGTCAGGCTGTAGGGCCACCGTTCCCGCAGGTGGTCCACGGGTACGAGCCACCTGAGCGTCGCCCGCACGACCTGCCCGGTCGGAATCCGCTGGTCCCCGGCCCCCCGATACGTGCGCATGGCCTGCCACAGCGTGAGGCCCAGCTGCCTCGCGAGTCCGAGCAGCATGAACGCGAGGGCGGCGACGAAGATCGGTCCCCGCGCCCAGTGAAGCCAGAGATCCATGTCAGTCCTCCGTCGGCGCTTCGAGGGGATCGGTGCTCACGTCCGGGAAATCGATGGCGCGCAGGAGGAGGTCGTGCAGGCCGACCACCTCCACGTCCTCCAGGTCGTTGTCCTGGCAGAGCTCCCGGAGCTGCTTCTTGCAGTTGGCGCACGGCGAGACCACGATCCGCGCTCCCGTCTCGCGGATCTGCTGGGCCTTGCGCTGGCCCATCAAGCCCGTACGGAACGGCCGGATCTCGTCGATCGAGACGGTGCCGCCGCCGCCGCCGCAGCAGTAGTTCTCGGCACGGTTCGGGGTCATCTCGACGTAGTCAGCGCAGATCGCCTTGAGGATCTCCCTGGGCTGCTCCGTGATGCGGCCGGTGCGGGCCAGGTTGCACGGATCGTGGTAGGTGACGCGCTCCGGGATGCGCTCGGCCTTGAGAGGGATCTTGCCCGCCTCGAGCATCGTGTGGGCGTACTCGAGGCAGTTCACCACGGGAGGCGCGTCGGCGCCCCCGATGGCGGGCATGTACCAGGCGGATCGGGTGGCGTGGCCGCACTCGCCGATCAGGATCTTCCGCCCCCTCAGCCGCCGCACCTCCGCCAGCATGTTCTTCAGGATGCGCTCGAGCATTCGGTCGCTGTAGAAGAGGCCGTAGTTGATCCCGTCGTAGTTGCCGGTGCCGATGGTCCACGACGCACCGGTCACGTGCATGACGGCGGCGTTTCCCATGAGCGTGTCGGCCTCCATGAGGTAGTCCGAGACGGCCGGGAAGAAGACGTACTCCGCCCCCTCGACGTCGAACGGGTACTTCACGTCGACGTGGTAGATGTCGTGCAGCTCCTCCTCGAGGAACTCGCACGTGTCCTTGAGCGCCGGCACGGGGATGGCGGACGTGTTGTGCGTCTTGCCCTCGAGCTGCTCGCGCACCGACACGACCAGTGCCCGTGGGACGAGGCCCACCTCCGCCAGGGCCCAGCGCGCCACGTGGGTGACGAGGCCGTGGTCGAGACCGAGGGGGCACGTGGCCTTGCAGCGCCGACAGGCGGTGCAGCGATAGTAGGCCTCGGCCATCTGGTCGAGGTATTCGTCGGTGAGCGTGAAGCCGCCGAACACCCGTGCCCTGAGCACGCCCGAGGTAGTGAAGTACCTCCGGTAGATCCGCAGGAGCAGCTCGGAGCGGTGGCAGGGGATGTCCTCGGGGTCCTGCGTGGCCTGGTAGAGCTGACAGCTCGCCGCGCACCGCCCGCACTTCGCACTCGTGCGGGCGTAGGTGTCGAGGGCGACGTGGTAGCTTCCGTGCTCCAGGATCGCGGCCAGCGCCTCCAGGAAGCGGCGTGGACGATCCGGGAGGCTCAGCGGCTGCTCCTCGACGTGGTAGCTGTATCTCCTCGGTGTGGCCACCGCTCTATGCTCCCTCGGACGTTCGTTCCCAGGGCCCTCCGGCCTCCGCTCTCTCCGGAAGCTCGGTGCCCGTGGCGAGCCGCCCCTGCAGGTATGTGGCGAGAAGGTCCTCGACCGGCCCGGAGACCCACGAGATCACCTCGAGGCCGATGCCTCGCAGCGAGGCCTCGTAGCTCTCCTGCATGCCTCCGCAGATGAGGACCGCGACTCCCTGGTCCCGCAGGAGCCGCACCCGGTCGAACGGATCCCGGCTGCGGAGCGGGAAGTCCACCTGGTCGAGCACGCGTCCTCCCTCGACCGTGAAGACGGCCATGGTCGCGCAGTACTCGAAGCAGGGCGCCACCGTCTCGCCCATGCGGGGAATCGCGATGCGCACGTCGCACCTCCAGGCTGCGTGCACCCCTGATACCGGCAAGCATCGGGCCGCATGCGCACCCCGTACGGCTCAGGGGCTACTACGTTGCGGCCCAGCGACTTGGGAGGTGGCCCGAGGACGACGGGCGGGCCTGCGGGGGCCGTCCGGTTTCAGTCCTGGAACGCAGGCCTGCAACAGCCGTTTCGCATCCGGAACGCATGACGGTGCCATCCCGCGACTCGACGGTGTGACACGGCCCGGCGGGGGAACCAGGGCCTCCCGGGGGCGCTCGCGCAACCTCGCCGAGCGAGGGGGGCCGCGTTCCCCGCCCCCCGGCGCACCGCGACCGGCGCGCTCAGCCCCTCCGGCCGATCCCGTGCTTGGTCATCTTGCGCCAGAGCGTGGTACGGCTGATACGGAGCTCTGCGGCCACGGCGCCCCGGTTGCCGCCGTGCCGGGCCAGTGCGGCTCGGATCGCCTCCGCCTCGCTCCTCTGGAGCGGCGTCGCGGCGGCGTCCCGCGCGGGCGTCGGGACGAGGCCGGAGGCCGCGCGCAGGTCGTCCGGCAGATGCGTCACGTCGATGAAGCTGTTGTGACACAGCACGAACCCGTACTCGATGATGTTCTCGAGCTCGCGCACGTTGCCCGGGAAGTCGTGGCGCATGAGGATCTGCATGACCGAAGGGGTGACCCCCTGGATGCTCCTGCCCTTCTTGGCGTTGAAGCGCCGGATGAAGTGGTCCACGAGGTAGGGGATGTCTTCCCGCCGGTGCGCCAGGGGCGGGAGGACGAGACGCACCACCGCCAGACGGAAGTAGAGGTCGTCGCGGAAGCGTCCCTGGGTCACCCGGGCGGCGAGGTCCTGGTTCGTCGCCGCTACGATGCGCACGTCCGCATGGCGCGTGTCGACGCTGCCCAGGGGATTGTATTCCCGCTCCTGGAGGAGCCTCAGGAGCTTGACCTGCGTGTCCAGGGGCAGCTCCCCCACCTCGTCGAGGAAGAGCGTCCCCCCCTCCGCCATCGTGATGCGGCCGGGCTTGTCGGAGCGCGCGTCGGTGAACGCGCCGCGCTTGTAGCCGAACAGCTCCGACTCGAAGAGGCTGGCGGGCAGGGTGCCGCAGTTCACCACGACGTACGGGCGCTTCTGTCTGCCACTCAGGTTGTGGATGGCCCGTGCCAGGAGCTCCTTGCCGGAGCCGCTCGGACCCTCCAGGAGCACCGTGCTGTCGCTCGTGGCGATGTCGGGCAGGATCGCGAAGATCTTCTGGAACGGCTCGCTCTTGCCGATGATGTCCTCGAACGTGTAGCGGCTCAGGATCTCGCAGCGCAGCTGCTCGATCGTCGACAGGTCCCGGAACGTCTCGACCGCGCCGAGCAGCGTCCCGTCGTCCGCGCGCAGCGCCGCGCTGCTCACGCTGATCGGGATCGCTCGGCCGCTGCGGGTCAGGATCCGAGCCGGCCGGTCGACGACCTCCTGCCCGGTCGCCAGCGTCTCCCGGATCGGACAGGCGCTCTCGCACAGATCCGAGTGCAGCACCTCGGAGCAGCGCTTGTGGAGCGCGGCCTCGGCCCGCACCCCCGTGATGCGCTCCGCCGCCGGGTTGAAGGAGGAGATCCTCGACTCCCCGTCGACGGTGAAGACTCCGTCGGCCACACAACGGAGCACCGTCTCGCAGAACCGGCCCTTGCTCACCGACTGCGGCGTGGGCATCGCGGCTTCGGATCCCATGGCTGGTGATCGTGGAGGGAGCCTTCTGTGCCGGCTCCTGAAACCGTGACAAAGATAACGAATTCGGTGCGGGCACGGATCCGGAGCCTGCTCGCGGCTTACCGACGGGGTTGACGGAGGGTGGTCCGAATGCAATCGTGACAGTTAGCACGATTGTCCCGCGGCTGGTCCGGCGAGATCACGAGGAGGCGCGACGTGACCGCGGCAGACAGGCGCATCGCCCGGGGGAGCGGAGCCTGACCCGGGTGGAGCCGTCCGGGGGCGCCCCGGACAAGGGAAGCGCGCTGCAGGCGGAGCAGGCGCTCATGGAGCGGCCGGAGCTGAGCATCCGGACGCGGATCACGGTCGTCTTCGTGCTCCTGTTCGTGCTGTGCTCCACCATCACGGCGGCCGCGGTGGCCTTCCTCACGACGTTCCGGGCCAAGATCGTGTTCCTCGAGACCGCGGCCAGCTACTCGTTCGAGATCGAGGAGGCCCGGCGCAACGAGAAGAACTTCTTCCTGTACGGAACGGGCCTCCCGGAGGCGATGGCGAGCGCGGCGCTGGCGGGTACCCAACTCGACCGCAACGCGGACCGGATGCGGTCCGTGGTGGGCTCGGCGGAGTACGAGGAGATGGTGGCCAGCCTGCGGCGCTACCGGGGCCTGCTCGCGGAGCTCGTGAGCGCGGACACGGCGGGAGCGGTCGATGCCGCGGCGCGGCGGCGCGCGATCGAGGTGCCGCTGCGAGCCGAGGGGGCCCAGCTCCTGAGCGACGCGCAGGACGTGATCGCGCGCGAGAGGGCCGCGGTGTCCTCACTCCTGCATACCTCCATGCTCGGAGCGCTCGGCATGCTGGGGCTCATGCTGCTGATCATGGTGCTCGTCGGGAGCTTCGTGATCCGGGGAGTCGTGGGGCCGCTGGATCGCTTCATGGCCTACGTGGAGCGCATCCGCGCCGGCAACTACGAGCCGATCCGGCCGGTGCGGCGATATCGGGACGAGTTCACCGCGCTGGCGCTGGCGTTCAACCGGATGCTCGGGGAGATCGTCACGCGCCAGGAGCAGCTGGTGCGGTCCGCGCGGATGGCCGCGGTGGGCACGCTCACGTCGGGGATCGCGCACGAGCTGAACAACCCGCTGAACAACATCGGGCTCACCGTCGAGGCTCTGCTCGACGACGACGAAGCGTACTCGCCGGACGAGAGGCGCGAGATGCTCGGGGAGGCTTACACGCAGGTGGAGCGCGCCAGCACCACCGTGAGGAACCTCCTCGACTTCACGCGCAGGGACCGGTCGGCCTTCGCCGAGGTGTCGGTGTCGGACGTGGTGCAGTCGGCGCTGCGCCTGGTGGCGAACGAGGCCAGGCTGGCCGGGGTGACGTGCGAGACGAGCCTGAACGGCGGTCTGCCCGCCGTTCGCGGCAACCCGCACGACCTGCAACAGGTATTCCTGAACCTCCTTCTGAACGCGATACAGGCCATGCCTCGCGGCGGGATGCTGCGGGTGTCCGCGGGCGCCGGGAGCGACGGCGGGCTGCGCATCGACGTGAGCGACGAGGGATCGGGCATCGCGCCGGAGACGCTGGGCGAGATCTTCGATCCCTTCTTCACCACCAAGGAGCCGGGGGAGGGGACCGGGCTCGGCCTGTCGGTCAGCCGCAGCATCGTCGAGAAGCACGGCGGCAGCGTGTCGGTGGTGAGCGAGGTGGGGAAGGGTACGACGTTCACCGTCCACCTGCCCGTGGCGCAGCCGCACGGATCGGGGGTCACCGGATCGCCATGAGCCACTTCGCCGTGTACCTACCCGTAGCCGGAGGCGCCGTGGGTATCCCGCTCCTCCTCGGACTGGGCGGCCTCGTCGGATTCCTGTCGGGCCTCTTCGGCGTGGGCGGCGGCTTCCTGATGACGCCGCTCCTGATCATGATCGGCATCCCGCCCACGGTCGCGGCCGCCTCGGATTCGAACCAGATCGTGGCGGCTTCGTCCTCGGGCACGTACGCGCACGCACGGGCCGGATCCGTCGACTTCCCGATGGGGATCCTGCTGCTGCTGGGAGGGATCGTGGGCGGGTCGGCCGGCGTGGTGCTGATCCGCGCGCTGCGCGCGCTCGGCAACGCGGACTTCGTCATCACGGTGACGTACGTCGTCATGCTCGGGGGCATCGGGGCCTATATGTTCGTCGAGAGCCTGCGCAGCATGCGCATGGGCAAGCGGGCGGTGGCGGGTGAGACGCGTCCGTCGCTCTATGCCCGGCTCGTGCAGGGGCTCCCCTGGAAGGTCCGGTTCCGGCGCTCCAACGTCCGCCTGTCCGTGCTGATGCCGCTCGTGCTGGGAGTCGTGGTGGGGGCGCTGGCGGCGGTGATGGGGGTCGGCGGAGGCTTCCTCATGGTTCCCGTGATGGTGTATCTGCTGCGCATGCCGATGCACGTCGTGGTCGGCACGAGCCTCTTCCAGATCCTCTTCACATGCATCAACGTCACGGTGCTGCAGGCGACGCTGAACGGGACGGTGGACTTCGTGCTCGCCCTCTTCCTCCTGCTGGGGTCGGTCGTGGGAGCGCAGCTCGGCGCCCTGGCCAGCAAGCGCCTGAACGCGGATCAGCTCAAGATCCTCATGGCCGTGATCGTTCTGCTCGTGACGGGCAAGATGCTGCTGGGGCTGCTCGTCCGACCGGAACTCCTGCTGAGCCGTTGAGGGCGGGAACCGTGAGAAGCTGGCATTCGGGCAAGGCCGGATCGATCCGCTTCCTGGCGGGCGCGGCGCTCGCCTGGACCCTGGTGTCGGCCCGGGGTCTGGCGTCCCAGGACGCGGCGCCGGGGGCGCCGGCTGGGGTGGCGGTGGAGCCGGCGGAGGTCGTCACGGGCCTGTTCTACTCCGGGACGACGGTCCACGTGAGCGCCGTCGTTCCCGGGGGTGCGAAGGTGGCGATCGTGTGCCGTGGCCAGGACCGTCCCCTGGTCCTGAAGAAGAAAGGCAAGGTGCTGGGGCTGATCTGGATGAACGTGGGCCGGGTCGAGTTCCGGAGCGTTCCAGGCGTCTACCTGCTGCGGACCTCGGACCCGGTGGAGCGCCTCGCGCCGGAGCCGGTCCTGGAGGAGGAGGGGGTGGGGCTGGAGGCGCTCTCCGCCGGGTGCGGGCTCGGGCCCGGCGAGGCGGCGCTGTTCGGGGAGCTGTGCCGTCTCCAGGAGAGGGACGGCGTGTGGCGGGTCTCCCCGGGGACCGTCCGGCTGCAGCCTGCACGCGGAGGCGTCGCGCTGGCGACGACGGATTTCGAGCTTCCGGCCCGGGCCGGCCCGGGAACCTACGGCGTCCAGGTGTACACGTTCACGGGCGGGCTCGGGCGTCTGGCGGGCAGCGCGCAGCTCACCGTGCGGGAGGGGGGCGGGGCGGCGCTGGTCTCCGGGCTCGCGACGCGGCACCGACTGCTGTACGGGATTCTGGCGGCGACCGCCGCCGTGGCCGTGGGTCTCCTGACGGGCCTGGTCTTCGGGCTGGGCTCGAAGCACTGAGAGGCGGGATGGCGCCGGGCATCGCGTCGCTGTTCCGGCGGTCGGGGGAGGAGACCGCCGAGCGGCTGCGGAAGAAGCTCGCCACGTTCCGCGACCTCGTGGAGAACAACGACCGCATGCTGGAGCTCATCGCCGATGCGGGCGAGAAGCTGGGCGGCGAGTACGTGTTCGACGCCAAGTACCTGCAGGACCTCGTCGGCGAGCTGAGGACGACGGCGCACGCCGTGGTGGAGGACCTGAGCACGCTCACCCAGAACGCGTACCCGGAGCTGCACCAGGTCCTCCTCTCGATCGACGCCGGGGTGCAGGCCGCCCTGGACTGCCGGGCCACGATCCCCGATGCGCCGCACCTGCTCGCTCTCCGCGACGTGGGCATCCAGGACGCGGAGATCGTGGGGGAGAAGCTCGCCCGGTTGGCGGAGATCGGGAACCGCGTCGGGTGCCGCGTCCCGGAGGGCTTCGTCGTGACGACGAGGGCCTGCCGGGAGCTCCTGGACGCGGCCGGCGCGGAGGAGGGCGCGGAGGCCCTGCGCTCGCTGTGGGCCGACGGCGGCGATGCGCTCGAGACGGCGGCGGCCGAGCTCCGGGAGCGGGTGCTCGCGGCGCGCGTCCCCAGGCACCTGGCGCGCGGCATCCGGAGCGGCGTCGCGCGCCTCCTGGGATCTCATCCGGGGGCGCTCTTCGCGGTCCGATCCAGCGCGGCCGAAGAGGATGGGGAGCTGACGTTCGCAGGGCAGTACGAGACGGTCCTGGGGGTGGAGGCGGACGGGGTGGTCGACGCGTATCGGCAGGTCGTGGCCAGCCTGTACTCGCCGCGGGTGGTGCGCTACCAGCGCCAGCACGATCTGCCCCCGGGGTGCGGGCTCATGGCGGTGGGCTGCTTGTGCATGGTCCCGGCCCGCTCCAGCGGCGTGGTGTACAGTCTCAACCCGCTCGCGCCGGCCGCCGACGTCCAGCTCGTCACCGCGGCCTGGGGCCTGGGGAGGGCCGTGGTGGAGGGCGAGGCTGCGGTGGACCGCTTCGAGGTGCGGCGGCGTCCCGGCTATCCGATCGCGGACGCGCGGATAGGCGACAAGCCCTGGCGGTGGGTCGCGCGCCCCGGCGGGGGCACGGTGCGCGAGGACGTTCCGGAGGAGGAGCGCCGCGAGCCCTCCCTGAGCGCCGCCGAGGTGTCGGAGCTGGCCGGCGTCGCTGCGCGCATCGAGCGATACCTGAAGGCGGCCCAGGACATCGAGTGGGCGGTGGACCCCGACGGCCGACTCTTCGTGCTGCAGGCTCGGCCGCTCGGCCTCCGTCCCGGAAGCGTCGTGGAGGAGCGCGACCTCTCCGACGTCGTGGCCCGCCACCCCGTGCTCCTGAGAGGGCGGGGGGAGGTCGCCTGCAGGGGAATCGGATCCGGACCCGTGCATCGCGTGGAGGAAGAGGACCTCGCCAGCATGCGCGTTCCGCCCGGAGCGGTTCTCGTGGCGCGGACGGCCACGCCACGTCTGGCGGGCCTGCTCGCCGGAGCCAGCGCGGTCGTCACGGACCTCGGCAGCGCCACCGGGCACTTCGCGGCCGTGGCCAGGGACTTCAGGGTTCCGACGATCGTCGGAGCCGAGATCGCCGCGAGCACGCTCGAGGAGGGCATGGAGGTCACGGTCGACGCGGAGGAGAACGTCGTCTACGAGGGGCGCGTCGAGGAGCTCATGCACTACCAGCTCCTGAGGCGGTCTTCGTTCGAGGACGCCAACGAGTTCCGCGTCCTGCGCCGCGTGCTCCGCCGCATCGCCCCGCTCGGGCTGCAGGACCCGCAGAGCCCGGCCTTCGCGGCCGCCGGGTGCCGCACCTACCACGACGTGATCCGCTTCGCGCACGAGAAGGCGATCGCGGAGCTTCTCGAGATCGGCTGGGTGAAGACGTCACGCGATCCGCGCTACGTGCGCCGCGTGGAGCTGCCCGTCCCCCTCGACCTGGTCCTCGTCGACCTCGGCGGGGGGTTCGAGGTTCCCCTGGGCCGCGCCACGGTGACGCTGGCGGACGTGACCTCGCGCCCGCTCCTTCCGCTCCTGGAGGCGCTGACCCGGGAGGACGTCTGGGAGACGAAGCCGGCCGACATGGACCTGGACGGCTTCATGGCCAGCGCCACCCGCGCAGGGTCGTTCTCGGGTCCGCTGGCGGCGCGGCCGGCCCAGAACCTGGCCATCGTGTCCGCGCGCTACCTGCATCTGAGCCTGCGGGTGGGTTATCACTTCAATGTCGTGGACGCCTACCTTGGCGACGTCCCCGGCGACAACTACATGTACTTCCGCTTCGCGGGTGGGGTGACGGAGCTGACGCGCCGTTCGCGGCGCGCCGACCTGCTGAGGCGGATCCTGGAGGATCACGGCTTCGTGACCGAGGGGCGCGAGGACCTCGTGATCGGACGGGTCAAGGGCCTGGCTCCCGACGTCATGGTCGAGCGCCTGCGCATGGTCGGGAGGCTGATCGGCTTCACACGGCAGCTCGACATCTTCCTGCGCAGCGATGGGCTCGTGGACGAGTACGTCGAACGGTTCAGGGCTCGCAGGCCCGCGGACGGGGGCGCACCATGAAGACGCGCAAGAAGGTTCTGCTGGTGGACGACGAGCCCATCGTGGGCGCCCGGCTGAAGCCGGCGTTGGAGAAGATCGGCTTCTACGTCGAGTCGTACACCAGCAGCCGGAACGCCGTGGACAGGATCGAAAAGGAGACGTTCGACGTCCTGGTCACCGACCTCAAGATGCAGGAGCCCGACGGGCTCGAGGTGATGAGGCTCGTCAAGGAGCGGTCGCCGGCCACCAAGGTCATCATCATCACGGGGTTCGCCACGGTCGAGACCGCGACCCGGACCCTGAAGAGCGGCGCTGCCGACTTCATCGCCAAGCCGTTCAAGATCCGCACCCTGTGCGACCTGATCGTCAAGCTCACCAGCGGGAAGGCCGAGTCCGCCCCCGCCGATGCCCGCGGGGATCAAACGGTATAGTCCGGCGCCGCGAGGTTCTCGCGGTCGACGCGCTCCACACCCTGCACGTGGCCGACCACGTCGATCACCGCGTCGACGAGGGACGCCGGCCGCAGCCTGCCCCTCAGGAAGACCACGCCGTCCTCGGCGCGCAGCCCCACCTGGGCCGGGGCCGTGCGCTCGTCGACGGCGAGAGCGGCCCGCACGCGGCTCGCCAGCAGCAGGTTCGCCATCGCGCGCCGGCTCTCGTCCGTCGGCTGGAACCGGGGCGACCTCGACGCCGCAGCCACGAGCTGGGCCGCATCCGGCACGTCCAGGGTGCGCAGGTTGATGCACAGGTCGTAGAGGCGCGGGTCCAGCCAGTCGACCCCGTAGAGGAACCGCGTCCACTTCTCCCTCTGGCGATCGATCTTGTGGATGTGCGCGAGCGCCTCCTCTTCGCTCATGCTCGAGCGCTCGCACAGCAGGCGCACCCGGAAGTCCAGCGGCGCCATGAGGCGCACGCACACGACGTGCTTCACTCCGGGGAGCAGCAGGTGGCCGGCGTTCCCGTGGTACACCACCCGCTCGCTCCGGACCCGCTCGCACAGGGCCGCGCGCACGAAAGCGAGGTAGCGGTGACGCTCGTGCTGGAACCGGTCCCACAGTCCGGGCGGCCTCAGGAGCGCCCGGTACAGGTTCTCCTCCGAGGCCCCGAAGCGCGCCGCCTCGTGGACGATCTCCTCGCGGCTCACGACCTCGTAGCCGAGCTCCTCCGCGACGGCCTCGGCCAGCATGCGGCCCCCGCTACCGGATCCCCGGGATATCGTGATGATCGGCATCAGAGCGCCTCCTTCCGGCTCGTGCTCACGCGCCACCGCCCAGGTCGACCGGCACGGCGGTCTCCAGAGCGTGGTCGAGGAGCCTGACGTGGCGGGTGGTTCGCACGTATCCGTGGCCGCCCCACGCGATCGCGGCCGCCCCGGCCAGCGCGAGGGTGACGTCGAAGAGCGTCCACCAGTTCAGGCCGAAGTAACGGAAGAAGGCGACGGCGAGCGTTACGAACGCCAGGCCCGTGCGGATGAACGCCAGGTACGTGCGCATGCGGGCCAGCTCGGTGCGCAGGTGAGACAGGGCCGTGCGCCGCTGCGCGAAGCGGTTCCTGCCCTCGGCCAGGTGGTTACGCTCCCGCGCGAGGTCGGTGCGTCCTCGGGACAGGTCCGTGCGCTGCTCGGCCAGGCCGGTGCGCGCCCTGGCCATGTCCGTGCGGCGGACCGCCAAGTCGGTCCGCTGGCCTGCCAGGCCGGTACGCTCCCGGGCGAAGCCGGTGCGGATGTCGGCCAGCTCGGCGCTCCGCGTCGACAACCGGGTCTGCTCACGGGTCAACGACGTCCGCTCGACGGCCATGTCGGTCTGCTGCTTCGCGTAGCGGCTGTCCACCGACGCCAGGTCGACGAGGCGATTGGTGCTGTCGGTGCGGCGCTCGGCCAGCCGGGCGAGCGCCTCGCCGTGCTTGGCTCCCTCCTCCTGCAGCTCCACGGACCTCGCCATGAGGGAACGGATGGCATCGAGATCGGTGCGGTTCTCCGTGCTGTCGACGGTCGGTGTCATGCTCGATCTCCCGGACTGTCCCCGCTCAGGATCCCATGCCCAGGGCGGGCGCGAAGCCGGGTCGATACGTGACCTCGTCCACGCCGGCGACCCGGCTCGCCACGTCGCGGACCGTCTCCACTTGGACGTCCTCCAGATAGGGGCCCGTCACCGTCACCCGTCCCCCGGAGGCCGTGGCTCCTGCCTCGATCTCGGCGGTGCGCGGGTCCGAGACGAGCGCGGCCTCGACCCGGCTCGCCACGAGCAGCTCCTCCACCAATCGGGCGGACGCCGGCGTCGCCTGCGCCCCCGCGTCCCGGGCCAGCGCGCACACAACCGTGCACGCGGTGTCGATACCGACGCGCTCCAGGTTGACGCAGAGGTCGTAGAGCCCCGGGTCGCGGATGTCCGTGGCGTACATGAAGCGCGCCCACTGCGCGCGCCGCTCGTCGTCCTGCTCGATGTACTCCACCGCCGCCTCGGTGGAGCACTCCAGGCGCTCTCTCGTCATCTCGATGCGCAGGGGAAGCGGCGCGTTGATGCGCACCCTGTGGAAGTGGGCGATGGGGGGCACCAGCAGGTGACCCGAGTAGCCGTGGTAGAGGAGGTCTCCGGTGCGCGCGTACTCGAGTAGCGCCGCGCGCATGAGGATGACGTAGGGGCGGCGCAGCGTGCAGAACCGGTCGTAGTCCTTGATCGCCTTGCCGAGCCGCTCCACGACGCGCTGAGCCAGCTCTCCGTGACGGTTCACGACCGCGACCAGGTCCTCCCGCGAGATGCAGCGCCACCCCGTGCGCGCCTGCAGGCCCTCCACGAGCCTGGCGGCGCCGGACATCGTCCCGCGGGATATGAGCACCACGGACATGGACGGCCTCTCCTACGCGTTGACCGGCGCCCGGGGAGGGCGGTGAATCGGCTCGGGTCGACGGTGCCGGGAGGGGGTGGACTCAATTCGTGCAGAACGTCACGATTTCAGATTGACGCTCTGGTCGGCCGCCGTCAAGGGTGGGGAGTCGGGTGCCTCCACGCTGCGCGATGACGCCAGGCACGGGGGCCCGGGTCCGGGGAGCCGTCCCTCCCCGGACCCCGGTCCTGTGAGCTACTGCGCGACGCGCTTTCCGGTGAACTGGCGCTCCCCGCGCTCCGTGGTCTGCACGCCCGTCATCGTATCGCCCGCCACCTTGGCGGCGTAGTTGAGCGTGAAGCTCCGCTCGCCGAAGCTCATCTCGACGACGAAGGTGAGCGAGTCGCCCTTGAGCGACCCGTTCTTGATCTCGACCGGCGGTCTCTGCTGGCCGCCCCGGCCCATCCCGAAGACGGTGGAGCCCGTGACGGTCGAGCCGTCCTGCTTGAAGGTGAAGGTCTGGCTGCGTGGGCCGCGCCCGCCCTCGGAGTTGTACGTGAACTCCCACTTGCCGGTCACGTTGACGCCGCTCGTCTGCGCCTGGCCCGGAAGGGCGACGAGGCCGAGCAGCGCCGCGGCGAAGGCCACGCGACGCAGGGTTCGGATCATGGTAGGTCTCCTGGAAGATCCATCGTGCCCGTGGGTGGAGGGGCACCCTCCGCTCACGCACGTTGCGAAGAAGACACGCAACGCCACCCCTGTGTTAGCGATGCATCCCGGTGGCAGCCTCCCGGCCGCGCGCGGGCCTGCCGCAGGCGATCGCGCAGCGGAAAGGCGCGCGGCCCCCGCCCGTCCGCCGGGGGCCGACCCGGGGCGGGGACTGGTCCCCGCGGGCCTTCCGCTCTATCCCTTCGGGGTCGCGTAGGCGATCTCACCTCCACCGGGCCCCCGATGATCCTCGACTTCCACAACCACTACTATCCGGCCCGATTCCTCGAGGCGATCCGTACCGGACCGAGCCGGTTCGGCGTCTCGCGCGACGATTTCGGCAACCCCGTCCTGCGCTCGCCCGGGGATTACAACGTGCTCGTGCCGGGCCACCGCGACCTGGGCTTCCGGACGCAGGTCATGGACGAGGAGGGCATCGACATGCAGGTGCTGTCCTTCACGGCGCCGGGCACGAGCATCGAGACCCCCGAGCGGGCCGTGGAGCTCTGCCGCATCGTGAACGACGCCTTCGCTGCCGACGTCAAGGCGCGGCCGGAGCGGTTCACGGCGCTCGGCACGCTGCCGATGAACGCTCCGGAGGCTGCGGTCGAGGAGGCCGGGCGCGTGCTGGAGGACCTGGGCCTGCCCGGGCTCATGCTCTTCAGCAACGCGAGTGGGGTGCCCCTCGCGGACGACCGCTTCCTGCCGCTGTGGTCCTACCTGGACGAGGTGCGTGCGGTGGTCTACATCCACCCGACGTACCCGGTGGGCGTCGAGGCCATGGAAGCCTATATGCTCATGCCGATGGTCGGCTTTCTGATGGACACCACGCTCGCGGCGGCGTCGCTCGTCTACGCGGGCGTGGTCGAGCGGCACCCGCACATCACCTGGGTGCTGGCCCACCTCGGCGGTGCCGTTCCCTACATGGCCGAACGCTTCGACCGTGGCTTCGAGGCGTATCCGGAGTGCCGCGAGCGCTGCACGGTACTTCCGTCCGAGCAGCTCAGGGGCTTCTACTACGACACGGTGAACTTCGACCCGGCTGCGCTGCGGCTGGCCCTGGAGTTCGCCGGGGCCGACCACCTGCTGGCGGGCTCGGACTACCCCCACATGATCGGGAGCCTGGAGCGCATGAAGGACAGCGTCGGGGCGCTGGGGCTCGCCGACGGCGACGAAGCGGCGATCCTCGGCGGCAACGCGCGACGGATCCTCGATCTCGAACCCGCCCTCTCGTAAGGAGCCGGCTCCGTGCGCATCTCCGGGTTCTCGCTCGCCTGCAACGCGGTCAAGCTCGACTATCCCCTGCGGGAGGCACTCACCTCGATCCTGCCGATCGTGGACGAGCTGATCGTGACCCTGACTCCCGGCGATCCCGACGACGACACGCGCGGGCTGCTCGAGTCGCTCGACGACCCCCGCATCCAGATCGTGGAGGCCGAGTGGAGCCGAGCCAGCGGGCCGCGGGTCTACTCGGACCTGAGCAACCTCGCGCTCGAGCGCTGCACGGGCGACTGGTGCCTGTACGTGCAGGCAGACGAAGTCGTCCACGAGGACGACGTTCCGGTGCTGCGCGAGCGCTGCGAAGAGCTCCTGGACGACGGCCGGGTGGAGGGCATGCTCTTCGACTACCTGCATTTCTTCGGTGACTACGATCACTACCAGTCGGGGCACGGCTGGTACCAGAGCGAGATCCGCCTCATCCGCAACGGCATCGGCATCCGCTCGGTGCGGGACGCCCAGTCGTTCCGCTATCCCGACCAGCGCCGGCTCGCGGTGGCCCGATCGGGAGCCCGCATCTTCCACTACGGGTGGGTGCACCACCCCCGCTTCATGCAGGCGAAGGTCCGGGAGTTCTGGCTCCAGCGGAAGAGCCCCGAGGAGGTCGCGGCCCAGCTCGGCGCGGCCGTCGAGTTCGACTATGGGCCGCTGGGTCGACTGCCGCTCTTCGAGGGTACGCATCCCGCCGTCATGCGCGAGCGGATCGCGGCAATGGATTGGGCGGACAAATTGCGCACCGTCGATCCGCCGGGCATGACGCGCACGCAGCTCCACAAGGACGAGCGGCTGAGAAACCGCCTTCTCTCGGCGCTCACGCGCGTCACGGGCGTGGACCTGAACCACAGGAACCACGGGAAGGTGCTGCGCGTGTAGGTCCTCCCGAGCCACCAGAGGCCTGGGGCGGACGGCCCGGAAACGGCCCTTGACCTCGCGCGGGGTCGCGCGCTAGCGTTGCCCGAACTCATCGAGACCGGCCGAGGGACGGGCCCAGTGACGCCGGGGCAACCCCGGAGCGCTTCGACGCTCCGAAGGTGCCAACTCCCGCGGGAACCCGCACGGTTCACCGAAAGATGGGTCGCGGCGCGCGCCGCGTCTCCTTCCTTCGGTACGCGCGCTTCCTCCGGTGGGCTCGGGTGGGTCGACTCGTCAACCTCCGGAGGAGCCCGATGACCTTGCCTTCCACCCGATCCGGGAACCCGCGCGATGCGCGGCCGGACGCCTATCGCGCCACCGGGCCTTCTCCCGGGCGTCCCACCCTGCACCTGCTCGGAGTCGGCCACGTCGGGCGCGCGCTCCTGGCGCTGCTCGAGCCGACGGACGCGCTGCTCGTGGCGGCGAGCGACACGACCGGCACGGTCCACGACCCCGGCGGCCTCGACGCGGCGGCGCTGGCGCGCTGGAAGGCCGCGGGGCATCCCCTCGCCGGGCATCCCCTGGCGATCCCGGCCGCCGCCACTCCCGAGGGCCTCCGGCGTGTGGGCGCCGACGTGGTCGTGGACGCGACCTCCACACGGTTCGACCGCCCCCGGTGGGCGGGCGTCCTGGACGATCTCGTGGTGGGGCGTGGAGGCGTGGTGGCGTTCGCGGCCAAGGACGCCCCCGCGTCGCGGGCCCATGCGTGGATGACGCCCGGTGCCCGCCGGCGAGTCGGCGTCAACGCGACACTGGGAGGGGCGGGAGCCTGGCTCGCGGACGACATGGTGGAGCTGCGCGAGGAGTGCGTCACCGTGGCGCTCGCGGGCAACGGCTCCACGACCGTGATCCTGCAGGCCATGGAAGCGGGCGGCAGCTTCGAGGACGGCGTGGCCGCGGCGGAGCGGCTCGGACTCCTCGAGACGGATCCCGAGCTGGACTTCCGGGGCGCGGACGCGGCCGTCAAGCTCGCGGTGGTGGCTCAGGCCCTGTGGGGCCTCCCCGTGCATCCCGACGACGTTCCCTGCGAGGACATCCGCGCCGTGGACCCGGCGCTGGTGCGCGCCCGGGCCCGTGCGGGCCGGAGCACACGCCTGGTGGCGCGCGGGCACCGCGACGGCCGCCTGTTGGTGGGCTACGAGGAGCTGGCTCCAGGAAGTCCCCTGGCCGTGCCGCCTGACCGTGCGGTGTACGCCTACGAGCTGGCGCGCGGAGGGACGCGCCTGCACGTCGGGGCCGGGATGGGCCCGGAGGAGACCGCGCGCGCCGTGCTTGCCGACGTCCGCATCCTGGCGGGCACCCGCGGGGGCCGACCCGTCCGGCGTTCCGCCCGCATCGAAGCCCCCGGGGACGGGGGCGTGGTGCACCTGCCTGCGTCCTTCCGCCTGGAGTCGGGCGCGGCGCTCCACCCGGCTCACGTGGCGTTCGACCTGCAGGGGCCCGAGGACGCTCCGGTTCTGGTGGTCCTGAGGGGAGGGGTCGAGGAAGGCGAGCGGCCTGGGCGAGGGCCGGTGCACCGACGGTCGACCGTGGGATCCGGCAGTCCTGCGACATCCGTGGGGGTGGGGGCGCCCCGTGTGCGTCGGCTGGAGGTCGACTGCCTCGGCGCGGTCGGCGCCTCGACGGGGCCGGCGGCGTCCACGCATTGGATCGACGGCTCGGGCGTCAGCGCCGGAGACCAGGCGCGGGCGGTGCTCGCGGTGCTCGACGCGCTCCGCATCGCGCGCGTGCGCGCCGTGATCGACGGGCCGTACGGAGGAGGCGTGGCGCTTCGCATCGCCTCGGATGCCCCCGAGCGCATCGAGCTCGTCCACCTCCGGGGCGACCGGGAACTCTTCACGCGCTAGGCCGTGCCGGTGATGCGCTCCAGCAGCACGCGCAGGTGATCGCGCTCCGCGGCCGTCACGTCGCCGTCCGCGAAGATCCGGCCCATCTCGGCCACGAGCAGGTCGACCGGCTCGATCCCCTTCAACTCGGGATGTCGCTCGAGCCACGCCCGGAAGATGCGCGCCTCCAGCGTGCTGACTCTTCCATCGGCGACGATCGCCCGGGCCAGGTCGAGCATCTCCTGCAGCGCAGCACTCCGGTGTGCCCTCGAATCGTCCAGCGCCTCGTCCTCCGCGTGCGCGCGGGCGGCCCAGCGCCGCCCGCGCCCTGTCCGGCCGGCCGTCAGGAGCCGGCCTTGTACTGCACCCGCAGCGAATCGGTGATGTAGGCCGCCACGGCGTCGACGTCGCGCACCTGCAGCCCTACCAGGCTCCAGTGCGGCATCCTGTGAGCCGTGCCCGTGGAGATCCGCTTGCGCAGTCCCATGGGATCGTTCGCGTACTGCCAGTCCGCGGTGAGGAGAGACGGCGGCTTCAGCGTGTCTCCTCCCACGACCATGCCGCCGTCGCCGCGACCCTGGGTGCCGTGACACGGAGAGCAGCTTACGCGGAATACGAGGGCTCCCCGATCGAGCCGCTCCCCGCGCGTCTTCCAGGTCATCGTGTCGAAGACCGTGGAGTCGAAGGCCTTTGCGGCCATCGTCACCGAGTCCGCGCCGGCGGAGCCCACCTGCCTCTGAGTGCTCGTGCACGCTCCCGTCCAGGCCAGCACGGCCACGAGGGGAAGGATCGCGCGCATAACTCGCACCTCCCTGGGCCCGCCAGGGGCAGGGCGTGTCGTCCAAGTTGAAGGTAGGGGGGGCGAGGGACGCGCGAAAGGAATCGGCGCCTTGAGTCGCGGGTGGTGGAGCGCCAGGTTGTCGGGGCTCCGACGAGGCACGATCGGGGGATCGGGCTGCCGGAGCGGCCGCAGGGCCCGGCGATCGGGGCCGCCACAGCAGGGATCGACGGATCATGAACGGAGCAGAGGATCTCGCCCGGGCGTTCGGCGTCCGCTTCGGCGCCGAGCCGACCCATCGCTCGAGCGCTCCCGGGCGCGTGAACCTCATCGGGGAGCACACGGACTACAACGACCTTCCCGTCCTGCCGATGGCGCTCCAGCGCCGTGTGCACATCCTGCTCCGGCCGCGAGCGGACGGCCGGGTGCGGCTCGTGAACGCCAATCCCCGGTTCGATCCGGTCGATTTCACGGTGGGCGTCGACATCGCCCCGGGCCCCGCCGGGCACTGGGCGAACTACGTGAAGGCTCCCGCGCAGCACCTGGCGCGTCGCTTCGGGGTCGCGCGCGGCTTCGAGGGCGTCCTGGGCTCCGACGTCCCGGTCGCATCCGGGCTCTCGTCGTCGGCCGCGTTGGTGTGCGCCGTGGGGCTCGCGCTCGCGCGCCTCGCGGAGGTCGACCTCGATACCCTCTCCCTGGCCGACGAGATGGCCGAGGCCGAGCGCTACGTGGGGACGCGAGGCGGCGGGATGGACCAGGCGATCTCGTTGACCGCCCTGGCGGGCCATGCCAGCCGCATCGACTTCGCGCCGCTCCGCCTCCACCCGATCGCCGTGCCCTCCGGGTGGAGGTTCGTCGTGGCCGACACGCTCACACGCGCGGAGAAGTCCGGCGCCGCGCGCCAGGCGTACAACGAACGCACCACCGAGTGCCGGGAGGCCCTCGCGGCTGTCGGCCAGGAGCTCGTGCACCGCGGAGTCGTCCCGTCCGCCCCGGCGCGCTACCCCGAGCTCCGCGACCGCGTCGGATGGGACGAGGCTCTGGCGGTTGGACGGGCGGCGCTCGACGACCGCCTCCTGAGGCGCTTCCGACACGTCGTGACCGAGGCGCGCAGGGTCGAGCGGGCCCAGGACGCTATCGAATCCGGCGACGCCACGGCCTTCGGCGCCCTGATGGACGCCTCGCACGAGAGCCTGCGCGCCGACTACGAGGTCAGCTCGCCGGAGCTCGACCGGCTCGTGGATCTCGCGCGCGCTGCCGGCGCGCTCGGCGCCCGGCTGACCGGTGCCGGCTTCGGCGGCTGCATCGTGGCGCTCACGGACGCCCGGAGCGCGGAGGGGGTGGTGGAAGCCCTCGAGCGCGCGTACTACCGCGAGCGACGCTTCGAGGGCCGCCTCGAGGACCGACTGTTCGTGGCGCGGCCCTCCGAAGGGGCCTCCTTCTCGAGCGTGTAGGGTCGGAGCGCGGCGTGCGCCCGCGGCGTGCCCCCGTGGCGCGCGACGCTCACCGGCCGCCGAGCGCCTCTCTCAGGTTCTCCGGGTACTGGCCCTCGCGGATGCGCTCTGCGAGCGCCACCCGGGCCTGCTCGTGATCCGCGGCGTGCGTCACCCCGAACCAGGGGTCCTGACTGTGCAGGACGGCTACGCGCGTCGCGCCGAGCTCCACCTG
The DNA here is from genome assembly GCA_046704285.1 of Longimicrobiales bacterium. Lineage (GTDB taxonomy): Bacteria > Gemmatimonadota > Gemmatimonadetes > Longimicrobiales > Gaopeijiaceae > SZUA-318. The sequence continues at coordinate 29,561 of JBJKSF010000095.1, forward strand.
GTCGTTGAGGGCGGTGGACAGGAGGAACTCCTGGTCCGCGTTCGCGCCCCAGTGCCCGAGAAAGCGCTTGAGCTGCCGCTCCAGCAGCTCCACCACGGGGGGTGTGAAGCCCCACAGGTTCATGGAGACGAGCTCGTCACCCAGGAGCTCCACCGGTTCGCCCGTCGTGTCCGCTCCGGTGATCCATCCGTCCGTGCGGCGGATGTCGCGCACCTCCGTGATATGCTCCAGGAGCCCCTCCCGTCCGGGGACGCAGATGCCTCGCGCCACACCTCCGGAGCCGGACAGGGTCTCCGACAGCGTGTACCCTACGAGTGCCGCCTCCGTCGCCGGGGCAGGAGACCGCCCCAGGTATGCGGCCAACTTGCTGAATGCATCGGGGCCGTACAGGTCGTCCGCGTTGCACACCGCGAACGGCCCGCGGAGCGCGGACCCCGCGCACAGCACCGCCTGGGCGGTTCCCCAGGGTTTGCGCCGATCGGGCGGCGCGCGGTATCCGGCCGGGATCCGGTCGAGGGTCTGGCGCACGAACGAGACCGGCACCGCGTCGCCGAGGACGTCCCGGACGTGCGAGCGGACGTCGTCTTCGATCTCAGGACGGACTACGTAGACGATTCCGTCGAAGCCCGCCCGTGCGGCGTCGACGACGTTGTAGTCCATGATGGCTTCGCCGTGGGGCCCCACGGGTGCCAATTGCTTGAGGCTGCCGAAGCGCGTGGACAGGCCGGCGGCGAGGACGACGAGGGTAGGAGGCGACATCGGTGGCTCGTGGTGGCTCGTGGAGACGGCTGGTGTGATCCCGCACAGGGTGAGCCTGCAAGATGGCCAGGTCCGGCGGCGGGCGCGAGGCTACCGGACTGGGCGCACCCGCCCGAGCGTCGCGTAACGTTTTGCGTCTTCGAAGCGTCCAAGAGGTTGAGCACGTCGTCCGGGACGGAGGGTGCCGGATGAAACTTCCGGTCCGGTTCGTACGAAGTGTGTCGTGTGGTGGGGATGGTGGGCACGGTGTCCGATCCCCGAGCAGGACAGGATGGGAGGTGGATGATGATACATGCGCACATCGACAGGGAGTCCGGGATTCCGTGGTGGGCCGCCTTCGGGGCGCCGTTGCTGGTGGTACCCCTCATGGTGGCGCTTCTGGCCATCTGGGCTCCACGCCACGGAGCCGGCGACACGGTCGTGAGCTCGGGGAGCGGCGCGCCGGTGGAGCAGCTCCAGACCGCGAGCGGATCGACGGCGGCGCTGCTCGCGCCGACCGTGAAGAGGATGCCGCGGGCGCGCAGTTGAGCGACCCTCGCCGTAACGCGGGCGCCGGCCCGCGCCGCGGCGAGGGTCGATCTCGGACGTGACGGGCGCCGCCTTCGCGGTGCGGCGGTCGTGACGGCAGCAATCCGGGTCGAACCGTGCGCGGCGCCGGGCAGGGCTCGAGCGCGGCGGGCCCGGCCGCGATGGCTTGCGCGCCCACGGATCCCCCGGGCGCCGGCCGTCGTATAGGATCTCCATGGACGAGATCCGGATTCCGAACGACGCCACGTATGCGCCCGTCTCCCTGACCGACGTCATCGCCGCGGCCCCGCTCGTATCGGGTCTCCTCCTGGGCGCGACGCTTCCCGGGCAGATCCTGAGCGCGGCTGCGCTCGGCGTGTACGCGGGAAGCGCCGTGAAGGACTGGGCCGGGCGCTGGGACATGCGCTGGATCGACTTCCAGGCGGAGTTCGGGGCGGACGTGCGCACCCTGGAGCCCATGCCGGAGCCCGAGCGCAGGGGCGAGATCGAGCGGCTGGCCCGGCTTCTGGACGAGGCGTACACGGGCGAGCGGCGGCCGCGGGCCGAGCTCGCCCGCACCGTGAACGATCACCTGACCGAGTACGTCGCGTCGATCACGGGGCAGCGCGTGCATACGAGCTCGGTGGTGCGGGACTTCACGCTCGCGCGGCTCATGTTCCCGTTCGCCGCGGGCGTCTGCGACGTGATCTCCGGAGACGTGGCGGTCTTTCGCGACCTGGGTGTCTTCACCCCGCACGTCCTCTGCCACGAGTTCGTGCACCGCAAGGGGTATTGGAAGGAGCTGCATGCGCAGGTCCTCTCCTATCTGGCCCTGATGAGCTCGGGCGATCCCCTCCTGGTGCAGGCGGCTCGCGCGGAGCGGCTGCACCGCCAACTCGAGGTGCTGGCCGCGGAGGACGCCGGAGCCTATCACGATCTGGTGGCGGGCTTGGCCCTGCGGGACGAGCTGGCCTCGGAGCTCCACGCCATGCGGCCCGAGCCCGGCACTTACGAGAGTGCCGTCTCGGCGGTCCTGAAGAGCCTGTACGACGAGCGCCTCAAGCTCACCGGGCAGAACGGCATCTCGGACTACGACGTGGGCTTCACGAACTTCCTGTGGACGTTCTCCCGGAGCGCGGCCGCCCGCCGCGAGGGAGCCGAGGCCACCCTCTGAGCTCCGCGGCGCCGAGGCTCAGACGAAGAGGTCCGTCTGGGCGGCGACGTCCGCGGGCCGGCGGAACGAGGTGCTCGAGAGCTCCGGAGGGCGGCCGAGCCCCAGCCGCGAAGCCTGCACACGGAAGAGCGCGTGGAGATGATCGGCCCAGGGTCCCACGCCCCGCCCGCGCACCGCGAAGCGGCCGTCGTACAGGCGGCCTCCGTGCATCTCGCGAATCCTGTTGAGGACCTTCTCCCGACGGTTCGGGAAGTGGCGGGCGAGCCAGTCCTCGAAGAGGTCCTTCACGCCCCAGGGGAGGCGGAGCACGACGTAGTGCGCGAACGTCGCGCCGGCTTCGGCGGCCGCCTCCAGGATGAAGGGCATCTCGTGGTCCGTGAGGCCCGGAACGACGGGCGCGACGTTGACGCCCACCGGAACCCCAGCGTCGGCGAGGCACCTGATCGCGTCGAGGCGGCGGGCGGGGCTGGCGGCGCGCGGCTCCATCACCCGCTGCACGTCGCTCTCGAGCGTGGTGATCGACAGGGAGGCGCGAGCCGCGTGGTGGCGGGCCAGATCCGAGAGGAGGTCCGTGTCCCGGACCACGAGGCGGCTCTTCGTGCTGATCGAGACCGGGTTGCGGCAGGCGGCGAGGACCTCCAGGCAGCGGCGCGTCACCCGCAGCCTGCGCTCCGCCGGCTGGTAGGGGTCCGTCACCCCGCTCAACATGATCGGCTGCGGACGCCACCGCGGCGATGCCAGCGCCGCGCGCAGCAGCTCGGGCGCCGCGCGCTTCACCAGGATGCGGGTCTCGAAGTCCAGGCCTGCGGAGAAGCCGAGATACTCGTGGGTGGGGCGGGCGTAGCAGTAGCTGCACCCGTGCTCGCATCCGCGGTACGGGTTGAGCCCCACGTCGTATCCGACGTCCGGGCTGTCGTTGCGCGACAGGGCCGAGCGCGTACGGTCCTCCAGCAGGATCGTCCCGGGGGCGGGGTCGTCGGCCTCGGTCCACCCGTCCCGCTCCACGTGCAGCCGCTCGAAGCGGTTCGGCGGGTTGGTGGCGGCGCCGCGGCCGCGGATTACCGGCAGGGGAACGCTTCGCGACATCGGATCCGGACTCGGGATACCGAACAAATACCGAATATCCCCAAGGTAGCCTTGCGGTGGTGGGAGGGGAAGGCGTCTCTTGGAACGCAGCCAGTCCCCCGTTCGCCCCGGCCCCCGTAGAACCATGAAGCTCCGCACGCTCTCCGTCCTGCTCTCCCTCGCCCCGGCAGCTCTCGGCGCCCAGCAGCCGCGCGACCCGGTCGCGGCGCCCCCGGCGGTGGTCCGCGTCGGCAGCGCCCGCTTCACCGTGCTGACGGACCGCATGATCCGCATGGAGTGGGCCCGCGGGGGCCACTTCGAGGACAGCGCCACGATCGTGATCGTCAACCGCCGGCTGCCGGTCCCGCATTTCCGCACGTACCGGGACGGGGCCTGGACGGTCGTGAAGACCGACGCGCTCACGCTCCGCTACCGGAGGGGTAGCGGTCGTTTCACGGCGGACAACCTCGACGTGCGGGTCGCCACGGGAGGCGTCGACACGACCTGGCATCCCGGGGAGGCGAACCCGGGCAACCTCGGCGGCACGATCCGGACGTTGGATGGCGTCAAGGGTCCCGTTCCACTCGGCGAGGGTCTGGTCTCGAGGAGCGGGTGGGCCCTCGTGGACGACAGCAAGAGCCCGCTCCTGACCGGGACCGCTCGCTGGGCCGCGGCGCGGACGCAGGGCCCGCACCAGGACTGGTATTTCCTCGGCTACGGCCACGACTACACGGCGGCCCTCGGAGACTTCGCCAAGGTGTCGGGCCGGATGCCGATTCCGCCGCACTTCGCCTTCGGCATCTGGTGGTCGCGGTACTGGGCCTACACCGACCAGGAGCTGAAGACGCTCGTGAAGAACTTCGAGCTCTACCACGTGCCCCTGGACGTGCTCGTCATCGACATGGACTGGCACAACACGTTCGGGCTGCGCTGGGGCCGGACCGTGAAGGACCAGGCGGGCGAGCCGAAGGGTTGGACCGGCTACACGTGGAACCGAGCGTACTTCCCCGAGCCGAAGACCTTCCTGTCCTGGGTCCACAGGCAGGGGCTGAAGGTGACGCTCAACCTGCATCCCGCCTCGGGGATCCAGCCGTGGGAGGTCCAGTACCCGGCGATGGCGCGGGCCATGGGCATCGATCCGGCCACGAAGAAGTACGTGCCGTTCCGGATCACGAACCAGAAGTTCGCGAAAGCCTACTTCGACCTCGTGATCCATCCTCTGGAGCGACAGGGCGTCAACTTCTGGTGGCTCGACTGGCAGCAGTACGACACGACCGCGATCCCGAACCTCCACCCGACGATCTGGCTGAACGACGTCTTCTACACGGACATGGAGCGGCAGGGGCAGGCCCGCCCGCTCATCCTGCATCGCTACGGAGGGCTGGGGAGCCAGCGCTATCAGGTCGGCTTCTCGGGAGACGCGGCCTCGACCTGGCAGATGCTCGCGTTCGAGCCGCAGTTCACGTCCACCGCGGCCAACGTGCTGTACGGCTACTGGAGCCACGACATCGGGGGACACCTGCCCGGCCCGGTCTCGGGCCAGTTGTATACGCGCTGGGTGCAGTTCGGGGCGCTGTCGCCCGTCCTGCGCACGCACACCACGAAGAACCCGAAGGCGGAGCGGCGCATCTGGGCGTTCGCGCCGCAGTACTTCCAGGCGATGCGGGCGGCGATGCTCTTCAGGACCTCGCTCGTGCCGTACCTGTACACGGCCGCGCGCCACGCGTACGACACGGGTGTCTCGATGCTGCGGCCGCTCTACTACGGCTGGCCGGATCTGGACGCCGCCTACACGCACGAGGGCCAGTACATGCTCGGGCCCGACCTCATGGTGAGTCCCGTCACGGCGCCGGCCGACTCGGCGACCGGCCTGGCCACGCGCACGACGTGGCTCCCGCCGGGCGACTGGATCGAGTGGGACTCGGGCGCGCGCCTGCACGGTCCGGGAGAGGTCACGCGCACCTACCTGCTCGACGAGATCCCGCTGTTCGTGCGGGCCGGGGCGGTGATCCCCATGCAGGAGCCCACCACCCGAGTGGGGAACGGGAACCAGGGGCCGCGCGTGGTCACGGTGTTCCCCGGCGCGGACGGTTCGGCCCGGCTCTACGAGGACGAGGGGAACGACGACGGCTACAAGGAGGGACAGGACGCCTGGACCTCCTTGAGCTCGCACTGGTCGGACGAGGGGCGCACGCTCGAGGTGGAGGTCGGCGCGACGAAGGGGAGCTACCCGGGCATGCGCGAGAGCCGCGGCCTCGTGATCCAGCTTCCCGACCAGCTCCCGCCCGCCTCCGTGGAGGCGGACGGCAGGGGGGTGCCCCAGCAGGGCGGGGACAGCATTCCGGGCTGGACGTACGACGGGACGCACCTCGAGACCGTGATCCGGCTCCCGGCAGCCTCGGTTCGGCAGGCGCGTACGGTGCTGATCCGGTTCCCCGCGGCGCCTGCGGGCCTCATGGACGGCGCCGAAGGGTTGCTGCACCGGATGGCCGCCGCCCGTTCGGTCCTCGAGGGGCTGTGGCCCGCCGACTGGCCGAGCGACGCCTACGTGGCGCTCAGCCAGACCGGACGGCGCATCGAGCTGAAGCCGGAGACGGCGGTGGCGGAGATGGAGGCCCTGCGCGACAGCCTTCCCGGGATCGTCGCCGAGATCCCCGACATGCAGGGAAGCGACGCGATCAAGCAGAAGGCGCTGGCGATCCTGGGTCAGGATTGAGGGGCCGGCACCCGCCGGAGCCGGCGGGTGCCCGGGACTTCACGACCCCTGCCGGCGGCACGCGCGATGCGCCTTCGAAACGGGGGCCCCGACCGGTCTCCCGGGCGGGGCCCCCGGGCCCGCGCGTCGATGCTCGGTGAGGTGCGTCAGGCCATCTCGATGTCGTAGCAGACGCGCCAGTTGCTGAGGTTCTCCGGGTCGCCCACTCCCTCGTCCGTCGGCTGGTGGCGGCCGGTCCACGAAGACGGCGAGCCCTTGAACTCGCGGCGGTAGTCCTCCAGGCGGTCGTTGGCGCTGAGCTGATCGAGCTCCTCGCCGAACAGCTCCACGACGAGCGAGTCTCCCGCCTCTCCCTCGAACAGGACCTTGTCGATCTTGTCGACCTTGTTCCTTCTCGGGTCGTCCGAGATGGTCCAGAAGCCCTTCTCGGGGAACTTCCGCTCGTGCGAGGTGCCTGCGGTCGTCACCTTGGAGCGGAACCGGAACTCACCCTCGTCGTCCCAGGCGGGCTCGAGGTTGTCCTTGATCTGGATCCACCTGAGGATCACGCGGATACGCCTGCCCCCCACGTCCGACATGTTCGGCTCCTATTGGTTCGACATCCACAATTGGGCAGACAGGACTCCATGAATAGACGCCGCCGCCGTGCGTGGTCAAGAGCCCGGAGCCCGCGGAAACGCTACGCGGCCCTCTTCGTCGCACCGGATCCGCGCCGCCGGTCCATCCACGAACGCGCGGTCGCGCATGCGGGGAGGAGCGCCGCCGCCGCCGCCACGATCGGGTCCGTGCCGAGCGTCCCGCCACGGGTGGAGAGGTCGGCCGGAGTCGCCCGGGGCCCGAGATCCCGGGTGGGGCCGCGCGCCCTGCGGGCCGGGGCTCGGACACGGCGATCTTGCCAGATGCGTAGGGGGGGCCGCATCGTGCGGCGCCATGCGGCCACCTTCGGAGAACACAGGCATGAGCGAAGAACGAGGCAGCGTGCTCTGCGTCCGCTGCCGGGAGCATCCCGCGGAGGAGGATCTCGACGGTCTGGCAACCTGCCGTAGATGTGGGACGCTCATCCGGCAGAAGTGCGAGGTGGTGCGCGTGTGCCCGGTCGACGGTGCCGAGATGCTCAAGGAGGTCCTCCAGAACCTGCTCATCGACCGCTGTCCCGTGTGCGGCGGGATCTGGCTGGACCACGAGGAGCTTGAGGCGCTGCTGCGCTTGGCGGCGGAGCGCACGGACGACCGCTCCTTCCTGAACAGCGTGCTGCTCGGCATGGCCTGGTGATGCCCACCGCGGGCGCCCCACGCACCCCGGACCGGCCGGATGCGCTGGCGTTCGACGCGATCGAGGCGCTCACCTTCGACTGTTACGGCACGCTGGTCGACTGGGAGACGGGGATCCTGGAAGCCCTGCGGCCCGTTCTCGGGGCCCGCGGCATCGCGCGCCCGGAGGAAGAGCTGCTGGAGCGCTTCGCCCGGCTCGAGACGGCCATCGAAGCCGGCGCGTTCCTGCGCTACCGGGAGGTTCTGGAACGCGTGCTCGCGGGCTTCGGGCGGGATCTCGGGTTCGAGACCGCCGCCGCCGAGCGCGCGGCCTTCGCAGCGTCCGTGGAGCGATGGCCCCCGTTCCCCGACACCGTGCCGTCCCTGTCCGCGTTGGCGGGCAGGTACCGCCTCGCGGTGGTGTCGAACGTCGACGACGACCTGTTCGCCGGAACGGCCAGGCGGTTGGGGGTCGCCTTCGACGTCGTCGTGACGGCCGAGCAGGTGGGGAGCTACAAGCCGGCACCCGCCCACTTCCACGAGGCGCTCAGGCGTCTGGCCCTGCCCCGCGAGAAGGTCCTGCACGTGGCGCAGAGCCGCTACCACGACATCGCCCCTGCTCGTGCGCTCGGCATCCACTCGGTCTGGGTGAACCGGCGCTCCGGACGGGAGGGCGCCGGGGCTACGGCGCCTTCCTCGGCGCGCCCGGATCTCGAGGTTCCCGACCTGCGCGAGCTCGTCACGAGGATGGGCCTGTCCCCTGCCTCTTCCGACTCCGTGGCAGCCGGGCCGCACAGGGTATAGTCTTCGTGAAGGACTGCGCGTGAGGGGGGCTCCGCGCGAACACGACGCCGGGCGGCAGGAGATTCATGCGCTTCGCGTACATCGATTCCCAGGGCAACGAGGTCCCGATCCCGAGCGTGGAGGCGCTGGCGCTGCGCATCGAGCTGGGGGCCATCGGGCCGGACACGCAGCTCTACGACGCGGCCGCGGACCGCTGGGGTCCGGCGCACACGCACGACGTATTCCACACGCTGTCGCGCGCGAAGGAGGAGGAGGGCTTCATCGCGCCGCCGCCGCCGCCCGCCCCCCCGCCCTCCAGCGGAGAGCAGCAGGGGGGGCCGGAGGACGAATCGGCGGCCGAGGCCGCCGCCGAGCAGGACCGGACGACGGTCTCCGACGGGCCGACGCTCCCAGGGGAGTCCGAGGACACCTTCGATCTGCCCGCGGACCTGGACCTGACGCTCATCGAGCCCGGCTCTACGGTGGGCGAGGACGCGAGCGCCACGCGGGACCTATCGCTCCCTCCCTCGCCCTTCGAGCCATTCGGGCCCTCTCCCTTCGATATCGTGGACGAGCCGGCGCCTGAGCCGGAGCAGGGGTCCGAGCCAGGGGCGGAGCCGGGCCACGCCGACGCCGGGACCGGGGAGCCGCCGGTGGAGGAGGAGATGGACTTCTCCGGGTTCGGCGGTGGCTTCGCCGCCCCCCTGGAGCTCGAGAAGCCCATGTCGGAGTTCACTCCGGATGCCCCGCCGGCCTGGATGGAGCAGGAGGGGCCCGAGTCCTCCGGGATCGAGGAGGAGGAGAGGATCCTGGACTTCTCCCAACCTCCGGTGGGCCCTTCGGAGGAAGCTCGCGTACCTCCACCTCCGCGGACCCCGGGCGCGGGAGCCGATCGCCCGCCCGCCGGCCGCCCCGTGCCGCGCTCGCGTCCCTCTCCTCCCAGGCGGCCGCGCAGGCATTTCCGGGTCGGCGCCCTCCTGGCCCTCGTCGTCCTCGCGGGGATCGGCGCCGGAGGCTGGTATGCCTGGTCCGTGCACCGGAGCCGGGAGGCCGCCGAGGAGGCCGCCGCGAAGGCCGCCGTCCCGCCGCCCGTGAGGCTCCCCCCGATCCCGGCGGGGATGGAGACGGTCATGCGCAAGCTGGGAGAAGCGGCCTTGTCCCACACGGTCGCGCGCTTCCGCACCGAGGAGGCCGCCTTCGGCCTGCCCGCCGAGCCGGACAAAGCGTGGCTCGGAGGCGACTATCTCGCGAACCCCAATCGGTATCCCGACGTGCGGCGCTACTGGGTGCTCGTCGACTCGTTCTTCGACGACGTCCGCGGGACGGACGCGAGGGTCTTCCACGAGGAATATGCGAGGGAGCTCGACAGCGCGGGCATCCACAGGGACACCGCGAGCATGCTGCTCGCCAGAGCCGACTCGGGCTTCCTCGCGACGAGGCCTGCCCGTCTCGAGGCGTACGCCGAGGTCCACACGGTCGCGAGCGCGGCTCTGGCCCTGCACCGGTTCCTGCTCGCTCACGTGGGCGACATCGTCTACACACCGGCCGCGGGAGGAGTCTCCAAGGATCCGGTGCTGGAAGCCATGCCGAAGACGCCTGCGCTCGGTAGGCAGATGTGGGGTATGGTGGACAGCATCACCGGCGCGTTGAACACGTTGGGAACGCTCGACAAGGTGACGACGGACCACCTCTCGAGCGCGCTGTTCGCCAAGGTGCGCGCCGCCGGCTTCAAGTAGCCGTCGCCGCCGTGCGGAACGGGCCGGGACCGACCCCTCGTGCGGGTCGGGCGGCGACGTTCGCGCTCGTGCAACCCTGGGCTCGTGGAACACCTCTCTGGTCGGAGCCGACTGCCGGGGCGACGCCGATACTCCAGGTCCTTCGGCATCACATGCCGGCCCCCTCCGCGCTCCGCCGCCGGGATCGCGGCGTGCCGGCTGCGGCCAGCGGCCGGTAGCGCCCTCAGTCCTGGCTGAAGAAGGGGTTCTCGCCCGAGGCGTGGTCGGTGACGTCGTGCACGGCCGTGAGCTCCGGGATTGCCTGGCGGAGCATCCGCTCGACACCCTGGCGGAGCGTCATGCGCGAGAGCGCGCAGCCCTGGCACCCGCCGCTCATCTCCAGGTAGACCTCGGTCCCGTCGACGTCGATCAGCGAGATCTCGCCTCCGTGCGAGGCGATCGCGGGGTTGACCTGCGTCTCGAGCACGGTGCGGACGCGCTCTGCGACGGGACCGGTGGGCGCGCCGTTGCCGCCGGGCGCACGTCTCACCGCCCCCGCCCTGGGGCGCACCTCGAACCCGCTCTCGTTGACGCGCTCGACGAAGTCCACCGTGGCCCCTTCGAGACGCTCGAGATCCGCGCCCTTCACGAGCACGGGGAAGCCGCCGCCGTCCATCTCGCTCTCGTCGGAGGCGCGCTCGTCGAGCTCGATCAACGTCAGCTCGAAACGGGGAGCCACGGGGCTCCCGGCGGTGGAGATCCGCAGGGCCTCCAGCTCGCCGTTGCTCTGGTCCAGGAACGAGCGAACGACCTCGCGGGCCCGGTCTGTGAACGTGATCATGCGCACGGCTCGAGCGGTTTCGGGTTCACGACGGCGGCGGCGGAGCCCGCCGCCCGTCGTGGTCTGCTACCCCCCTGTCGCGGCTCGGGTTCGGGCCGGTCCTCATCGCCGGCGCCGGCGCGGGGCGCGGGACGCCGTTGCTCCCCGCCGGGGCGCTTTCTACTTTTCGCGCTTCGCGCTCCCAGGCGGGCGCCACCGCCCCCAACCCCCGGAACCCGACGGGATTCGCATGTCCGACGCCGACCTGATGGACAAGCTCGTATCGCTCTGCAAGCGGCGGGGTTTCGTCTTCCAGTCCTCCGAGATCTACGGCGGGACGGGCTCGGTGTGGGACTACGGTCCGCTGGGCGTCGAGTTGAAGAGGAACCTCAAGGACCTGTGGTGGAGCGCCATGGTCCACCAGCGCGACGACATCGAGGGGCTGGACGCGGCGATCCTGATGAACCCCAGGGTGTGGGAGGCCTCCGGCCACGTCGCCGGCTTCACGGATCCCCTGGTGGAGTGCTCCAACTGCCACAAGCGCTTCCGGGCCGACCTTCCGGAGATCGAGGGCGGCCAGTGCCCCGCGTGCGGCACGCGCGGCGCGTTCGACGAGCCGCGCATGTTCAACCTCATGTTCCGCACGTTCATGGGGCCGGTCGAGGACGACGCGTCGGTCGTCTACATCCGGCCGGAGACGGCCCAGGGCATCTACGTCAACTTCCTGAACGTCCAGGGGACCGCGCGCCAGCGGATCCCCTTCGGCATCGCGCAGATCGGCAAGGCGTTCCGCAACGAGATCACGCCGGGCAACTTCATCTTCCGTACCCGGGAGTTCGAGCAGGCGGAGATGCAGTTCTTCGTCAGGCCGGGCGAGGACGAGGAGGCCTTCGAGCGCTGGAGGGCCGAGCGCATGGCGTGGCACGTCGGGCTGGGCATCCGCGAGGAGAACCTGCGCTTCCACCAGCACACGCCCGAGGAGCTCGCGCACTACGCCAAGAAGGCCTTCGACATCGAGTACCGCTTCCCCTTCGGGTGGAAGGAGATGGAGGGGATCCACAACCGCACCGACTTCGACCTGACGCGCCATCAGGAGTACTCGGGCAAGAGGCTCGAGTACATCGACCCGGCGACGCACGAGCGCTTCGTGCCGTACGTCATCGAGACCTCGATGGGGATCGACCGCACGCTCCTGGTCGTCCTCGTCGACTCGTACCGGGAGGAGGTCGTGGAGGGCGAGGAGCGCGTCGTGCTCTCGCTGAACCCGCGCGTCGCGCCCCTGAAGGCGGCGGTGTTTCCGCTGGTCAGGAAGGACGGCCTGCCCGAGATCGCCGAGAAGCTGCACGCTTCGCTGCGCGCCGCGGCCATCCCCTCCTTCTACGACGCGGCCGGATCGATCGGGCGGCGCTACCGCCGCCAGGACGAAGCGGGCACGCCCTGGTGCCTGACGGTGGACGGGCAGACGAACGAGGACGGCACGGTGACCATCCGCGACCGGGACAGCCTCGAGCAGGTGCGGGTGCCGCTCGAGGGCGTCGTAGCCTGGATCCGGGACCGCCTGGCAGGATGACGACGCCCCTCTGCCCGGGACGCGCACCGTGATCGTCATGAAGTTCGGCGGGACGTCCGTGCAGGACGCGGACGCCCTGACGAGGCTCTCGGGGATCGTCGCGACTCGCGTGGCGGACCGGCCCGTGGTGGTCGTGTCCGCGCTGGCCGGCGTGACCAACGCCCTGGTCGCGCTGGAGCCGGCCTCGGCCCGAGGGGAGCCCGGCGCGCTCGGAGGCGCGGTGGAGGCGCTGGTCGCGCGGCACGAGGACGTAGCCCGGGCGCTGCAGCTCCCCGCGGAGGTGCGGCGCCGGATCCGTGAGGAGGCGCGCGGGCTCGTGGCGGAGCTGGAGGGGAGGACCGGGAGGGATCTCTCTCCCGCCGAGGCCGACCGGCTGAGCGGCGTCGGCGAGCTGTGGAGCTCGCGTCTGGCGGCCGGGTCCCTCGCGCGCGCGGGGATCGCGGTGACCTGGATGGACGCCCGCGAGGTGATGGCCACGGACGACCGCTTCGGGCGGGCGATCCCCCGTCGCGAGCGCATCCGGGAGCTGGCGCGGGCCCGCATCGGCCCGCTGCTGGCCGAGGGCCGGGTCCCGGTCACGCAGGGCTTCATCGGGCGGACGGACGACGGGCGCACGACCACGCTGGGACGCGGGGGGTCGGACTTCACCGCATCGCTCCTGGGCGCCGCCCTGGACGCCGAGCGCGTCGAGATCTGGACCGACGTGGACGGCGTCATGACGGCCGACCCGCGCATCGTCCCGGAGGCGCGCACGCTGAGGGTCGCCACGTACGACGAGGTGGCGGAGCTGGCGACCTTCGGCGCGAAGGTGCTGCACCCCGCGACCCAGACGCCCCTCGCCGAGCGGGGCATCCCGCTCGTCGTGCTGAACTCGCGGGAGCCCGACCAGCCCGGCACGCGGATCACGGCCGCCGAGGAGCTCGAGCGCCCGGGCGGCTCGCCGGTGCGCTCGATCGCCTGGAAGCGCGGCGTCATCGTCATCAACGTGCGGGCGCCCCGCATGTTCGGCATGTGGGGCTTCCTGCGGCAGCTCTTCGAGGTCTTCGAGCGCCACGAGGTCTCCGTGGACGTGCTGGCGAGCGGCGAGGTGAGCGTGTCGGTCACGATCGACGACCGGGAGCGCCTTCCCCAGGTGCTCGCGGACCTCTCGGCGCTGGGCGCCGTCCACGTGGACGAGGGCCGTGCGATCGTGAGCGTCGTCGGCATCGGGCTGCGTACCACGCGGGGCGTGGCCGCGAGGGTGTTCAGCACCGTGCAGCCCGCCAACGTCGAGATGATCTCCCAGGGCTCGTCGGAGATCAACATCACGTTCGTGGTGCGTGAGGAGGACGCGCCGGACGTCGTGCGCAGGCTCCATCGGGAGTTCATCGGCGCCGTCTGAACGAACCGCTCGCTTCGGGCGCGGGCCCTCCCTATACTTGCCACCCGCCGGGCCGTGGCGGGCCCCTCCTGGAGGGCCGGCCGCCGTCCTTCTTCGACCGGATCACGGAGGTTGAGCGGTGGCGTCCAAGTCCGAGGTCTTCAGCTCGCGGTGGGGAATGCTCCTGGCCATGCTGGGCATGGCCGTGGGAACCGGCAACATCTGGCGCTTCCCGCGCATGGCCGCCACGTGGGGCGGCGGCTCCTTCCTCGTGCCGTGGGCGATCTTCCTGATCGTGTGGTCGGTGCCGCTGCTCATCCTCGAGTTCGCGATGGGCAAGGCGACCCGCCAGGGAACGATCGGCGCCTTCATCAAGACGCTCGGGCCCAAGTTCGCGTGGATGGGCGCGTGGGTCGCCCTCGTCGCGACCGCCATCATGTTCTACTACAGCGTCGTGATGGGGTGGACGATCCGGTACTTCATCGGCACGCTGACGGGTGCGGTGCCCGAGGCCAAGCCCGGGACGTTCTGGAACGCCTACAACTCTTCCGGCACGGCGGTGCTCACCCACCTGGTGGCCATGAGCCTGGGCGTGTGGGTGGTCTACCACGGGGTGAAGGGGATCGAGAAGGCGGCCAAGATCCTCATGCCCACGCTCCTCGTTCTCGTCGTCGTGCTCACGATCAAGGCGGTGACGCTGCCCGGGGCGTCCAGGGGGCTGGCCTTCCTGTTCACGCCCCACCTGTCCGGGCTCATGGACTACCACGTGTGGCTCCAGGCCCTCACGCAGAACGCGTGGGACACCGGGGCGGGATGGGGCCTCGTCCTGACCTACTCGATCTACATGCGGAAGCAGGAGGACACGGCGCTCAACGCGTTCGTGATCGGCTTCGGCAACAACTCCGTCTCGCTCATGGCGGGCATCATGGTGCTGTGCACGGTCTTCTCCGTGATGCCGGGCGCTGCGCACCAGATCGTCGGGGCGGGCAACGAGGGGCTCACCTTCATCTGGATCCCGCAGCTCCTGTCCCACGTTCCCGCCGGCCGGTTCTTCCAGGCGCTCTTCTTCCTCGCGCTCGTGTTCGCCGCCTGGACGAGCCTCGTGGCCATGATCGAGCTCGCGGCGCGCATCCTCATGGACCTCGGCATGACGCGCAAGCGCGCCATCGCCGTGGTCGGCATCGCCGGCTTCCTGCTCGGCGTGCCGTCGGCGCTCAACCTCGACATCCTTCACAACCAGGACTGGGTGTGGGGCGTCGCCCTCATGATCTCGGGACTCTTCTTCGCGATCGCCGTGCTGAAGTCCGGCGTGACGAAGTGGCGTGAGAAGTACATCAACCACGAAGGCTCCGACATCCACGTCGGCCGGTGGTGGGACTGGCTCATGCGCTTCATCGTCGTGGAGGCGGTGGTGCTGACGGTCTGGCTCATCGGGAGCGCGTGGGTGTCGTCCGCCCACAAGGGCTTCAAGGCCGTCTGGACCCTGTTCAGCCCCGACAACGTGGGCACGCTGGTCATCCAGTGGGCCGTGGTCCTCGTGGTGCTCCTCCTGGCCAACGGCTGGCTCGTGCGCGCCATGCGGGCGCACGGCGACCTGGAGGAGAGCCCCGAGGGGTAAGCGGGGGGGCCTCTGAAGTTCGGCGACTTCGAGCGGGCGGCGCGCACGGCGTTCGAGTCCGTCCCGGAGGAGTTCCGGGAGGGGGTCGACGGCCTCGTGGTGAGCCGCGAGGCGCTCCCCGACCCGTCCCACGCGGACGCGTGGGTGCTCGGCCATTGCCTGACCGAGTCCTACCCGTCGGACTGGACCGGACCCGAGACGACGCGCTCCCTGGTCGTCCTGTACTGGGGCTCGTTCCGGAGCCTGGCGCGCCGGGACGAGAGCTTCGACTGGGAGGAGGAGCTGTGGGAGACGCTCACCCACGAGCTGCGTCACCACCTGGAGTCGCTCGCCCGCGAGGATGCGCTCGAGGGGGTGGACTACGCGGTCGAGGAGACCTTCAAGCGCGACGACGGCGTCGACTTCGACCCCTGGTACTACCAGCGCGGGGAGGAGTTGGCCAAGGGGGTGTTCCGCGTGGAGCGGAGCTTCTACCTGGAGCAGGTATGGCGCGTGGAGGCGTTCGAGCGCGCGGAGCGGATCGCCTTCGAGTGGCACGGGACGCGCTACAGGATCCCGAGGCCCGAGAGGCTCGGGGACGTGCACTTCGTGTGGATCGAGGGCGCGGACACGGGGCCCGCGTCGCTCGAGCTCGTCCTGGTGCGGCGCCGGAGCTGGTGGGAGGACGTGCGGCGGCTGGGGAGCATGTACCGCCCGGTCGTGCTCGAGTCCGAGGCGGAGGCGGAACCCGATCCGGTCGCGGGGTAGCCGAGGCATGCCCGTTCACGACGCCTATGCCCGCCTCACGCCCTTCGAGATCGCCTTTCCGGACGGAGCGGAGCGCCTGGTGCGCACGGTCCTGGAGGAGTCCGACGTGCGCGGCGATCCCGGAGACGTGCGCACGTTCCTCACGTCTCCCGCCGTGGGCGCGGTGCTCGAGGAGTTGCGCGCCGACGGGACGGGGACCGACCGCGTCCGCTCCTTCGGGATGCTGGCCTACCACGCGTTCCACTTCGCGCGCGCCGGGAAGCCCGTGCTCCTGGTCGAGACCTCGGTCGCCCGCCGTCTGACCGAGGGCCCGGGCGTGGGCGACGAGCCGCGGCTGCCGTCGGAGGCGGGCTACCTCCAGCTTCCCCAGCACCTGTTCTGGGCACCGTGCGCCGGCGGCTCGCCCGAGTCCGTGGACGGCTTCTTCTGGACCCGCGCGCCGCACGGGATGCTGCGGCTGCTGTTGGCGATGGGGGTGCGCCGCGACCGCCCGGGGCTGGTCGTGGCGCCCGTCGCGGACGCGCCCTGGCGCGACGCCGCACAATGGGTCGACGCGCGCGCCCGCCCCGAAGGTGCGGACTTCGCCTCGTCGATGCCGGGCTCCGAGATCGAGGGGCTGCACGGGCTCGAGTCCGCAGGGGAGGTGCTCAAGCTCCTGGCGCGCGTCCTGGCCTACGTCCAGCGCGTTCCGTCGGCGCTCGTGGCGGGCAGGCCCGGCGAGGCGCCCCCGGAGGGACCCCCGGCCTCGCGCCTGGCCTACGAGAGGATCGTTCCGACCGGTGGAGACGATGGCGAGTAGGCGGGAGTCCAGGAGCGCCCGGGCGGCGCGTGCGACGGAGGTCTTCGACCTCCTGGGGGAGGAGTACCCGGGAGCGCGCTGCGAACTCGACTTCGCGGACCCGTTCCAGCTCGGCGTCGCCACGATCCTCTCCGCGCAGACGACCGACGAGCGCGTCAACATGGTCACGCCCGAGCTCTTCCGGCGCTATCCCGACGCCGAGGCCCTGGCGGGCGCGCGCCAGGAGGACGTGGAGGCGATCATCCGCTCCACGGGCTTCTTCCGGAACAAGGCGCGGAACATCATCGGCTTCGCGCGTGGGCTGGTGGGCGAGCACGGCGGCGAGGTGCCGAGGACGATGGATGCGCTGTCGGCGCTGCCGGGCGTCGGGCGCAAGACGGCGAACGTGATCCTCGGCAACGCGTTCGGGGTGGACGAGGGCGTGGTCGTCGACACGCACGTCAAGCGCCTGGCCGGCCGCCTCGCCTTCAGCGACGAGGAGTCGCCCGACAGGATCGAGCGGGACCTCATGGCGCTGTTTCCGAGGGAGCGGTGGACCCTGCTCGCGCACCTGCTGATCTGGCATGGGCGACGCGTGTGCGACGCCCGCAGGCCGAGGTGCGAGGCGTGTGCCGTGTCCCACCTGTGCCCGTCGTCGCGCGTATGAGCACCTAGCCGGGCGCGCACAGGCGCTTCCCCCTCGCTCGGCGACGTTTCACGAGCGTCGCCCGGGGGGGACCTCCTGCGCGCTCCCTCCGGGACCCGTGCGGGACGGAACCTAGAAACCGAGAGGAGGAGCGAGACGATGCCGGATCGCGGCGAGGCGGTGGCGCTGCTGGAGGAGTGGGTCGACAACGAGGCGCTGCGCAAGCACATGTACGCGGTGGAAGCCGCCGTGCGGCACTACGCGCGCCTGCGGGGCGCCGACGAGGACGTGTGGGGGCTCGCGGGGCTGCTGCACGACCTGGACTGGGAGAAGCAGCCCGAGCGCCATCCCCTGGCCGGGGTGGAGCTCCTGAGGGAGCGCGGCTATCCCGACGAAGTGGTCCACGCGATCCTCGCGCACCGTGCGGACTTCACGGGCGTGGAGCCGGAGACGGACCTGGATCGCGTGCTGTTCGCCTGCGACGAGCTGTCCGGGCTGGTGTACGCGGCGTGCCTCGTGAGGCCCAACGGCATCGACGACCTGAGCCCCAAGTCGGTGGTGAAGAAGCTCAAGGACAAGACGTTCGCTGCGGGGGTGAGCCGCGAGGACGTCGAGAAGGGCATCGAGATGATCGGGCTGGAGCGCAACGAGCACATCGGCAACGTCATCGACGCGATGCGCCGGATCGCGGCGGAGCTCGGCGTGCGCGCGGTCGACCTGAACGGGAAGGCCTGAGCTCCGAGCATCCCTTGATCGTGCCGCGGTCCTTGCGCAAGTTGGTCCGACCTCCGGGCCGACCCGGCGGACCCTCTCGAGCCAAGGCGGAACGCGATGACGACAGCCACGTGGATCACGATGATCGTCGTGATGGTCTACGTCTGGGGCGGAGTCACGCTCGCCGTGACCACCGCCATGCGCAAAGAGGCGGGCAAATCGAACGAGGCTTGAGAACGGTCGATCGGAGGCGGCCGGCGCCTCGCGGC
Source organism: Longimicrobiales bacterium (assembly GCA_046704285.1). GTDB lineage: Bacteria > Gemmatimonadota > Gemmatimonadetes > Longimicrobiales > Gaopeijiaceae > SZUA-318. The sequence goes on from JBJKSF010000095.1 coordinate 48,052, forward strand.
GGCGCTCCTCCGGGGCGCGTGCGCCGGGTGCGCTTGCCAGGTGCTTCGGTCCGCGCCACCATTCGTGGGTTTCGATTCGGAGAGCCCCCCGGACCGCTCGTGAGCGGGCCAGCGGGGGTTTCCTTTAGGCTCCTGCCACGTTCCTGAGACGGCCTCCAGACCCTTGCCACGACGCCACGACCTCGAAAGCATCCTCATCCTCGGCTCGGGCCCGATCATCATCGGGCAGGCCTGCGAGTTCGACTACTCCGGAACCCAGGCCGTGCGGGCCCTCAGGGAAGAGGGCTACCGCGTCATCCTGGTGAACTCCAACCCGGCCACGATCATGACCGATCCCGACCTCGCGGATCGGACCTACATCGAGCCGCTCACGGCCGAGTGGGTGGAGAAGGTGATCGAGCGCGAGAAGCCCGACGCGCTCCTGCCGACGATGGGCGGTCAGACCGCGCTCAACCTCGCCATGGAGCTCCACAACACGGGCGTGCTCGAGAGGCACGGAGTGGAGCTCATCGGCGCGAACGCACGCTCGATCGCGATGGCCGAGGACCGCGAGGAGTTCTCGGCCGCCATGGACCGCATCGGGCTCCAGGTGCCCCACGGCGGCTTCGCCCGCGACGTGGAGCAGGCGCGCGCGATCGTCGAGGACACGGGCTATCCGGCCATCATCCGCCCCTCGTACACGCTGGGGGGCACCGGCGGCGGCATCGCGTACAACCGCGAGGAGCTCGAGACCGCCGTGCGCAGGGGGCTGGACGCCTCGCCGATCCACGAGGTGCTCATCGACCGCTCCGTGATCGGGTGGAAGGAGTTCGAGCTCGAGGTCGTTCGCGACGGGCTGGACAACGTCATCATCGTGTGCTCCATCGAGAACGTGGACGCGATGGGCGTGCACACCGGCGACTCGATCACCGTGGCGCCCGCGCAGACGCTCACCGACGTCGAGTACCAGGCGATGCGTGACGCCTCCATCGCGATCATCCGCGAGATCGGCGTCGAGGCGGGCGGGTGCAACATCCAGTTCGCCGTGAACCCCGCCGACGGCGAGATGCTCGTGGTCGAGATGAACCCGCGGGTGTCGCGCTCCTCCGCGCTGGCGTCCAAGGCCACCGGCTTCCCGATCGCGCGGGTGGGAGCCAAGCTGGCGGTCGGCTACCACCTGCACGAGATCCCGAACGACATCACGAAGACGACGCCCGCCTCGTTCGAGCCGGCGCTCGACTACGTGGTGGTCAAGGTGCCGCGCTTCGCCTTCGAGAAGTTCCCGGAGGTCGACGACACGCTCGGCGTCCAGATGAAGTCCGTCGGAGAGACGATGGCGATCGGACGCACGTTCCGCGCCGCGTGGCAGAAGGGGTTCCGCGGCCTGGAGACCGGGCGGCACGGCTGGGTCGCGGGCCGGCGCCTCAAGGACGACGGCCTCGCGTCCGACGACAGCGAGACCATCCTGGCGGCGCTGCGCCGCCCCACTCCCAACCGGCCGTTCCAGATCAAGCGCGCGATCGAGGCGGGCATCTCCATGCAGGAGATCCACGAGGCCACGTTCCTCGACCCGTGGTTCCTCGACCAGATGCTGCAGATCGTGGAGATGGAGCGGGAGTACGCTGCGGCGGAAGAGGTCACGCCGGAGCTGCTCCGGCGCATGAAGCGCGACGGCTTCTCGGACCTCCAGCTCGCCGCGCTGCGCGGGGAAACGGAGGAGGACGCGCGCGAGCGGCGCTGGGCGTGGGGCATCCACCCCAGCTTCAACGTCGTGGACACGTGCGCGGGGGAGTTCCCCGCCGAGACGCCCTACTACTACTCGAGCTACGAACGCGAGTCGGAGAGCGTGCCCGGCCCGCGCGAGAAGATCGTCATCCTCGGGAGCGGCCCGAACCGGATCGGGCAGGGCATCGAGTTCGATTACTGCTGCGTCCAGGCAGTGCTGGCGCTCCGGGAGGCGGGGTTCGAGACGATCATGATCAACTCCAACCCCGAGACGGTGTCCACGGACTTCGACGTGAGCGACAAGCTCTACTTCGAGCCCCTCGCGCTGGAGGACGTCCTCGAGATCCTGCGGCTCGAGCAGCCGCGCGGCGTGATCGTGCAGCTCGGCGGCCAGACGCCCCTCAAGCTGGCCGAGGGGCTGGAGAGGCTGGGCGCGCCGGTGCTGGGCACCTCGGTCGACGCGATCGACCGGGCCGAGGACCGGGACCGCTTCGCGGAGGTCTGCCGCAAGATCGGCGCGCGCGTGCCGGAGAACGGCATCGCCAGGAGCGAGGACGAAGCCCTCGCCGTCGCGCGCCGGATCGGCTTCCCGGTGCTGGTGCGCCCGAGCTACGTCCTGGGCGGCCGCGCCATGCGCATCGTCTACGACGAGGAGTCGCTCACCCGCTACTTCGAGGAGGCGGCGCAGGCGTCGGAGGACCACCCGGTGCTCGTCGACCGCTTCCTGGAGGACGCGTTCGAGGCCGACGTGGACGCGCTGTCGGACGGCACCGACGTGGTGATCGGCGGCGTCATGCAGCACATCGAGGACGCGGGCGTGCACTCCGGCGACTCCGCCTGCGTGCTGCCCCCGTACCTGCTGTCCGGCGCCGTGCTCGACGAGATGCGCTCGCTCACGCGCCAGTTCGCGCTGGAGCTGGGCGTGGTCGGCCTGATCAACGTCCAGTACGCCGTGCGCGACAGCCAGGTCTACGTGCTGGAGGTGAACCCGCGCGCCTCGCGCACCGTCCCGTTCGTGAGCAAGGCGACCGGCGTGCCGCTGGCGCGGCTCGCCGCCCGCGTCATGGCGGGCGAGAAGCTCGCCGACATGAGCATTCCCCCGGAGCCGCCCGTGCCCGGCGTGGCGGTGAAGGAGGCCGCGTTCCCCTTCAACCGCTTCGACGTGGACGTCCTGCTGGGGCCCGAGATGCGCTCCACTGGGGAGGTCATGGGCTTCGACGACTCCTTCGGGCTGGCCTTCGCGAAGGCGGAGGTCTCCGCGGGCAACCAGCTCCCCGAGGTGCCGGGCAACATCATCGTGACGGTCAACGACCAGGACAAGGCGACCGTGACCCCGATCCTGCGGCGCTTCCGCGATCTGGGCTTCCGCATCCTGGCCACCCGCGGCACGCAGGAGTACCTGCGCAGGGTGGGCGTCCCGGCCGAGCGGGTCTACAAGGTCAACGAGGGGCGTCCCAACATCGTGGACCACATCGTGAGCGGCGACGTGTGCCTGCTCATCAACACGCCGCTCGGGAAGACCTCCCAGTACGACGACTACGCGATGCGCCGCGCCGCCATCATGTACAACACCCCCTACCTCACGACGATGTCGGCGACGTCCGCCGCGTGCGACGCGCTCATCGCCCTGCGCTCCCGGAGCCACTCCGTGCGCTCGGTCCAGGAGCGCATCCAGTCCCTGGGGGCGCCCACGTCCGTGTGAGCGCCCCGACCGGCTTCTACCTCCACCCGGCGTCGCCGCTGCACGACACGGGGTGGGGCCACCCCGAGCACCAGGGGCGTCTGCGCGCGCTCTCGTCCACCGTGGGCCGCGACCTCCTGACCCTGCACGGACACGTCGTGCAGCGCGAGGCGGACGCGGCCGTCGAGGAGGACCTGCTGCGCGTCCACGCCCCGCCGCTCCTCACGATGGTGCGGGAGGCGTGCCGGATCGCGGAGTCCCGCCAGACGCTCGTGCCGGTCGACTCCGACACGGTCGTCTCCCCGGCCACCTGGGATGCGGCGCTCGGAAGCGCGGGAGCGGCGACGACGGCGGCGCTGGACGTCGCTCGGGGAAAGGTCGCGACGGCCTTCGTGGCGACGCGGCCGCCCGGCCACCACGCGACGCCCACGCGGGCCATGGGCTTCTGCCTCTTCAACAACGTCGCCGTCGCGGCGCGGCGCGTGCAGGCGGAGGGCCTGGCCGAGCGCGTGCTCGTGGTGGACTGGGACGTCCACCACGGGAACGGCACCCAGGAGGTGTTCTGGGAGGACCCGTCGGTCTTCTACCTCTCGCTGCACCAGTCGCACCACTATCCGGGGACCGGCGCCGCCGGGGAGACGGGCGCGGGGCGGGGGGAGGGCACGACGCTCAACGTGCCGCTCGGCATCGGGACGCCGGCCGCGGCCTACCTGGACGCGTTCGACCGTGCGCTCGACGACGTGCTCGCGCGCTTCCACCCCGACTTCGTGCTGGTCTCCGCGGGCTTCGACGTGCTCGCCGGGGATCCACTGGGCGGCCAGCTCCTCGAGCCCGCGGACCTGTACCGCATGACGCGACGGATCGTACAGGACGCGGCGGAGGGCTGCGGAGGGCGCGTGGTGAACGTCCTCGAGGGAGGCTACGTGCCCGCGCGCCTCGGCGCGGGAGCCGTGGCCGTGATCCGCGCCCTCGCGGGCCTGGATCCTCCTGGGGCGTGAGCGTGCCGCGCTGTCCCGGATCGCCCGAGGCCCGTCTGGGTATGTACGTGGCCGGCCACCCACCAGGCATCGGCCGGCGCACGGAGAGACGCCCATGACATCGCGCAGATTCAACCTTCTCGTGGTCCTCGTGGCGGGGCTCGCGCTCGCGAGGCCCACCGCGGCGCAGGATCCGCCGCGGAACGGCAAGCCGTTGGTGGTGAACCCGGTCGCGCACAAGGCGATCGCGGACCTCCGCTCCCCCTTCTGCCCGGGCGAGATGCTGGCCGTCTGCACGTCCACGGGCGGCGCGATGCTGAGGGACTCGATCGAGGCGATGGCGAACGCCGGGATGTCGGCGGACTCGATCGTCAACCTGGTGGTCCGGGCGTACGGCTCCGACGTGCGCGCCTCGCCCCTGCCGAGCGGGATGGGCCTGTGGGCGTGGGTGATCCCTCCGGTGGCGCTCGTGGCGGGGCTGTTCCTCGTGGCCGTGGTGCTCGCACGCAGGCGACGCCGAGGTCAGCCGCAGGAGGAGGTCCCGGAGGCCGCTCTCGATCCCGGGGACGCGGCGCGTCTGCGGGAGGCCATGAAGGAGATGGACGACGCGGAAGAGCCCGCGTTCTGAGGGCTTCCGGGGGCGACGGGGGGCTGCTCGCGTTTGCCCGACGCTCCCCACCCCCTACCTTTCGGGGCATGTCGTCCCACGATTCCGGGAGCACGGGCCCGCGCCCGGCGTCTCCCGCGATGCTCGACCTCGTGCGGTTGAGCCCGCGGCTCCTCTTCCCGCCCGGCGGTGAGGACCTGTACCGTCAGATAGCCCTCCTCGCCGACCTCTCCGAGGATCAGGAGATCCTGGACGTCGCGTGCGGCAACGGGGTGGCGCTGGAGTACTTCGTGCGGGAGCACGGTGCGCGCGGCTCGGGCGTCGACCTCGACGCCACCATGGTCGAGCAGGCGGAGGAGCGCGTGCGCCGCGACGGCTTCGCGGACCGGCTCCAGTTCCAGGCGGCTCCTCCGGACGAGTTGCCCTATCGCGACGGGATCTTCGATGTGGTGGTGGGGGAGCTGGGCCTGGCCGCACGGTGCGAGCCGGCCGATGCCGTCCGCGAGCTCGTGCGCGTCGCGAGGCCGGGCGGCTTCGTCGTGCTCGTCCAGCTCGTGTGGAGGGCCTCCGTGGAGCCGGCGCGCCGGCGCGTGCTGTCGGAGCACCTGGGCGCCCGGCCGCTCATGCTGGTGGAGTGGAAGAAGGGGCTGAAGGAGGCCGGGGTGGCCGAGCTGCACACCGAGGACTGGTCCGGCGAGGAGACCGCGTTCCGCCCGCGCGCCGCGAAGCCGTTGCCCGACTTCACCGAGATGTTCACGCTCCCACAGAAGATCGGGATCCTCCGGCGCGCCTGGCGGAGGTGGGGGTGGACGGGCGTGCGCACGGCGCTGCGGCGCGCGCGGGAGGTACACCGGCTGCTGGCCCGCGAGCGGATCCTCGGCCTGGACCTCGTCGTGGGGCGGAAGGGTGGGGTGGCGTCCGAGCGCGCGGAGGCCGCCGCGGAGTCCGGCGCGCCCTCCCCCGCCACGGAACATTCCTCTCGCCGGGATCTCCGCGGCGAGGAGGAGGCCCCCGGCGGGGCGGAGCAGGAGGGCGCCGCGGAGACCGTGGGCCTTCCCCTGTTCGGCGGACGCGCGACCGAGGCTTGAGCGGCGCGGCCGACACCCGGGTGGAGGTCGCCCTCCCCCTGCCCATTCCCCGGACGTTCACGTACCGCGTCGACGGACCCGTGCCGACCGTGGGAAGCCGCGTGCTGGTGCCCTTCCAGCGCGAGGAGCGGATCGGCTGGGTGGTGGGCCCGGGGGAGCGCGAGCGCACGAAGGGGCTCCGGTCGGTGCTCGACGTGCTGGACGAGCGTCCCACCGTCCCCCCGGATCTCCTGGATCTGTGCCGGTGGATGGCCGACTACTACGTGGTGCCGCTGGGCATCGCGCTGCGCGCCGCGCTGCCCGCCGTCCTCTCCGACGTGTCCCGGGACTACGTCGGCCTGAGCGCGGACGTTCCCGACGAACTGCGGGCGCGGGAGCGGCGCCTCGCGGACGCGCTCCTGGCACGGGGAGGACCCCAGCGGGTGCGCACGCTGCGCAGGTCTCTCGGCATGGGCTCGCTCTGGCCGGAGATCCGCAGCATGGTCGCACGGGGGGTCCTCTCCCACGAGGTCCGTCCCCCGGCCGAGCCTGCGGTGAGGACCCGGCGCGTGGTGCGCATCCGGCGCTGGCTGGGGACGCTCGCGGAGCGCGACGAGGCGTTCGGGCGCGCCGCGCGCCAGAGGGACGCGTACGATCTGCTGGAGTCGTCGGGTGGAACGGCCGAGCTGGGGCACCTCACGGGAGTCGGCGGCTTCAGTCGCGGCGTGGTGGCCGGGCTGGAGGAGAGGGGCCTCGTGGAGCTGGCCGACGAGGAGGTCGTGCGCGACCCGTTCGCGGAGACGCCCCCCGGGCCGGCGCCCCACGTCACGCCCACCGCCGCGCAGCGCGCGGCGCTGGACGCGCTCGTGGCCGCGCTCGACGAGGAGCGTCCCGCACCGTTCCTGCTGCGGGGGGTCACGGGCTCGGGCAAGACGCTCGTGTACGTGGAGCTCCTCGCCAGGGCGATCGAGCGCGGCCTGAGCGCCATCGTGCTGGTCCCCGAGATCTCGCTCACGCCCCAGACGGTGTCGCGCTTCCGCGCGCGCTTCGGGGACCAGGTCGCGGTGCTGCACTCCGCCCTCTCGGACGGCGAGCGCTACGACGCGTGGCGCCAGCTCCGCGCGGGGACGCGCCGGATCGCCGTGGGAGCCCGCTCCGCCGTCTTCGCGCCGCTGGAGCGTCTGGGCGCGGTCGTGGTCGACGAGGAGCACGACGGGAGCTACAAGCAGTCGGAGGCTCCCCGCTACCTCGCCAGGGACCTGGCGGTGATGCGCGCACGCGCCCACGGGGCCGTGTGCGTGCTGGGCAGCGCCACGCCCTCCCTCGAGAGCTGGCAGAACGCGCGCGCGGGCAAGTTCCGCCACCTCGTGCTGCCGGAGCGGGTCGGCGGGGCCCGGCTTCCCGAGGTGCGGGTCGTCGACCTGCGGGCCCCGCACGCCGCGGAGGCCAGGCCGGAGCGCGGAGGCGCGGGAGGGGAGCCGCAGGGCGCGCCTCGGGGGGGACGCATCCTGTCGCGGGAGCTCGTCGAGGCCGTCGACGTCCGCCTCGTCCGGCGCGAGCAGGTGATCCTCCTGCTCAACCGCCGGGGCTACGCCTCGTTCGTGCAGTGCCGGGAGTGCGGGGAGGTGGAGCGGTGCGAGAACTGCTCGGTCTCCCTCACGTACCACCGCGTGACGCATCGCGTGGTCTGCCACCACTGCCGCTACGAGCACGAGGCGCCGACCCGGTGCGCGCGGTGCGGCTCCCGCGATCTCTCGTTTCGGGGCCTGGGCACGGAGCAGGTGGAGCGGGCCGCCGCGGAGACCTTTCCCGAGGCGCGCATCGCGCGCATGGACGTCGACACCACGTCGGGAAAGTGGTCCCACCAGCGCATCCTGTCGCGGGTGGAGCGGGGCGAGGTGGACATCCTGCTCGGGACGCAGATGATCGCCAAGGGGCTCGACTTCCCGCGCGTGACGCTGGTCGGGGTCGTCAACGCCGACGTGGGCATCCACCTCCCCGACTTCCGGGCGAGCGAGCGGGCGTTCCAGCTCCTGAGCCAGGTGGCCGGCCGCGCGGGACGGGGGGTGCTGGGCGGGGAGGTACTCATCCAGACGTCGCTGCCGGACCACTACGCGATCCGGGCCGCGACGGCCCACGACTACGAGGGGTTCGCCGAGCGCGAGCTCTCCGAACGGAAGGGCCCGCGCTATCCGCCCTGGGTACGGCTCGTGAACGTGGTGGTGAGCAGCCCCGACCGGGAGGCTGCCGCGGCGGGGGCGGAGGAAGCCGCGTCCTGGGTGCGCCGCCGCCTGGCGTCCCCGGCCCGTCCGGGCCGCCGCGACAGCGTGGAGCTGATGGGCCCCGCACCGGCCCCGATCGAGCGGCTCCACGGGCGCTGGCGCTGGCACTTCCTGCTGCGGAGCGGGTCTCCCTCGGCGTTGGGAGCGGTGGCGCGGGCCCTCGCCGAGGAGCACCACGCGCGCTCGGGGGACGTGCGCGTGGTCATCGACCGCGATCCCGTGGCGCTGCTATGAGGGGGCGGGCGGCGGGTGGGGCCGGCGCGAGGATTGCCGGGCGCCGGGTTGCCGGAATATTTTCGGTCCGGCGCGGCGTGAGCCTCGCCGTGCAAACGGGCAGGGGAATACAGGAGGGGGCAGGTGAGCTGCCTGGCGTTGAACGCTTCGTTCGAGCCGCTCAGCATCGTGCCCGCCCGACGGGCGGTGCGGCTCGTTCTCGATGGCAAGGCGGAGATCCTGGAGGTCGACGGAGACGAGCGGTTCCGCTCCGAGAGGGAGGCCCTTCCCTGTCCCTCCGTCATCCGGCTGGTGCGGTTCGTGCACGTGCCGCGCAGGTTCCGGCGGCAGGTGACGAACAC
>JBJKSF010000096.1:0-14622 GCA_046704285.1 Longimicrobiales bacterium
GAGCCGCGGCGGGTCGTGGGGGACCCGCCGGACGCCCCGGGCGGGCGTCCCCAGGCGCGGCCCACCGCGGAGGAGGTCGAGCAGAAGGCGCCGGGCACGGAGCCGGCCGCCAGGCTCGTGGCGAGCTTCGACGGCCTGGGCGAGGGATTCCGCGGACCCCAGAGGCCGCGGGGCACCCGCGCCTTCGGCAACCCCTCGGACAACAGCCTCGCCGTCGGGCCGAACGACCTCTTCCAGATCGTCAACGGCTACGGCATGGCGATCTACACGAAGAAGGGGCGGCAGTACGACACGACCGGCCGGGTGCTGTTCGGGCCCGTGCCGGTCAACGACGTCTTCAGGGGCTTCGGAGGCCCCTGCGAGCACTACGCCACCGGAGACGCCGTCGTCCGCTACGATCAACTCGCGGACCGCTGGCTCATCGTCATGCCCATGTTCCGGCGCGGCCCGGCGCGCCCGGACGATCCCGAGCCGTTCGGGGTCGAGCCCGGCGGGACGGAGAGCGTCGTCGGCGTACGCGGCCAGCCCGGCAGGGCCGAGAAGCTGTACCGGCCGGCGCCCCAGCCCCCACCGCCTCCCCCGGACACCGCCGCCATGCGGCGGCGCCGGCGCGAGATGCGCTCGCGCAGGAGAGCCGAAGCCGAGAAGCCGCAGGGCGTGTGGGCCATGTGCTACGCGGTCAGCACGACGTCCGATCCGATGGGCTCGTACTACCGCTACGAGTTCCTGCGGCCGTACTTCCCCGACTTCCCCAGGCCGGCCGTGTGGCCCGACGGCTACTACGTCCCGACCAGCAGCGGCGACAACCGCATCTCCGCCACGATCGCGACGCAGAGGCATGCGTGCGTCGTGGACCGCCGCGCGATGCTGCGGGGCGAGCCCGCCACCGAGCAGTGCATCGTCCTCGACAACGTGAACTTCCTCGACAACGCCGACGTCGACGGACGGGCGCTGCCGCCGCCGGGCGCGCCGAACATCATGATGGCCAACGAGGGCTCGCGCGTGGGCGGCGTCTGGGTGGACAGCATCGTCGACGTGTGGCGCTACCACGTCGACTGGAAGGATCCCTCGAAGACGAGGATCACGGGACCGACCCGCATCCGGGTGGCACCCTATCGCTTCCTGTGCGAGGGAAAGCTCACGTGCGTGCCCCAGCCGGGCACGGACCGCGTGCTCGGCCAGCCGGGCGACAAGATCATGCAGCGCCTCGTCTACCGCCGGTTCGGCGACTACGCCGCGATCCTGGCGGTGCAGTCCGTGCACACGCTGGAAGGAGGCGGGGGCATCCGCTGGTACGAGTTCCGGGTGAGCACGGAGACCGGGGCGGTCTCCCTGTACCAGCAGGGCACGTACATGGCGGGCACCGACTACCGCTGGCTCCCGAGCGGCGTCATCGACCGGTTCGGCAACATCGGCATCGGGTACTCGTTCGGTGGCAGGAAGCACTTTCCCGGACAGCGCTTCACCGGCCGCCGGCCCGGCGATCCCCTCGGCGAGCTCACGTTCGAGGAGACGGTCCTGGCCCGGGGCGGAGCCGCCCAGACGACCACGTCGCGCTGGGAGGACTACACGACCGCTGCGATCGATCCCAGCGACGACTGCACCGTGTGGTACGTCGGCGACTACCTGAAGAAGGGCGACACGGCCTACTCCACCCGGATCGGGGCGTTCCGCATGCCCGGCTGCGTGGACTAGGGAGCAGGCTCGGGACGGCGCACCCCCGGGCTCACCCCTCCGGTGCGCGCAGGCTCCTCAGGGAGACCGGATCGCCGACGCGCACCACACCCCCGACCCGCACCCCACCGAACACGCCCCCCCGCCAATCGGGGCGCAGCGCCTCCTGGAGGCCGGGCAGCGCCTCGTCCATGCGCTCGCACGGCCGGGTCTCTCCGCGGATCTCGACGGCGCACCCACCCACGAGCAGCAGCATGCCCCGGCTCTCCCGCAAGGACAGGCCGCTCACCATCAGGCTCGCGCGCCGGGCGGACGGATCCAGGTGCGCGCCCAGGTCGGCCATCACGTCGTCCCACGCTTCCCGCTCGATGACCGTCACCTGGCGGCGGCTGCCGTGCCGGGGGCTCCCCTCCAGGCCGTGACCGACGAGCAGCCTCGCCTCGGGCACCGGATCCATGACGCCTCGCCTGGCACGCTTCACCCAGATGGCTTCCAGTCGGCCCACCCCGCCTCCCGGGCGTGGCACGTCGCGTGACCGACGCTTCGTCAGTCGCCCGTCTCCACGTAGAGATCCCCGCCCTGCTCCCGGAACTCCTCCGCCATCTCCCGCATCCCCAGCTCGACCGCCTCGTCCGCGCCCATGCCGTGCTCGTCGGCGAACTTGCGGATATCGTCCGAGATCTTCATCGAGCAGAACTTCGGCCCGCACATCGAGCAGAAGTGCGCGACCTTCGCGCCCTCGGCCGGGAGCGTCTCGTCGTGGTACTCCATGGCCGTCTGCGGATCGAGCGCGAGGTTGAACTGGTCGCGCCAGCGGAACTCGAAGCGAGCCTTGCTGAGCGCGTCGTCCCACTCCTGCGCACGCGGGTGCCGCTTCGCGAGATCCGCGGCGTGCGCCGCGATCCGGTACGTGATCACGCCCCGCTTCACGTCGTCGCGGTCGGGAAGGCCCAGGTGCTCCTTGGGCGTCACGTAGCAGAGCATGGCCGTGCCGTACCAGCCGATCTGCGCGGCGCCGATCGCGCTGGTGATGTGGTCGTAGGCCGGCGCGATGTCGGTCGTGAGCGGCCCCAGCGTGTAGAACGGCGCTTCGTCGCACCACGCGAGTTGGTTGTCCATGTTCTCCTTGACGAGATGCATGGGCACGTGGCCCGGACCCTCGTTCATCACCTGGACCCCGTACTCCCAGGCGATGTGCGTGAGCTCGCCCTGCGTCTTCAGCTCGGCGAACTGAGCCTCGTCGTTCGCGTCGCGGATGCTCCCGGGCCTGAGGCCGTCGCCCAGCGAGAACGACACGTCGTAGGCCGCCATGATCTCGCACAGGTCGCGGAAGTGCGTATAGGTGAAGTTCTCCTCGTGGTGGGCCATGCACCACTTGGCGATGATCGAGCCGCCCCTCGAGACGATCCCCGTGAGGCGGCCCGCGGTCAGGGGGATGTAGCGCAGGAGCACGCCCGCGTGGACGGTGAAGTAGTCGACGCCCTGCTCGGCCTGCTCGACGATCGTGTCCCGGTAGATCTCCCAGGTGAGGTCCTCGGGCACGCCGCCCACCTTCTCGAGCGCCTGGTAGATGGGAACGGTCCCGATCGGCACGGGCGCGTTCCGCAGGATCCACTCGCGGGTCTCGTGGATGTGCTTGCCGGTCGAGAGGTCCATGACGGTGTCCGCGCCCCAGAGCGTCGCCCAGCGCAGCTTCTCGACCTCCTCCTCGATGGAGGACGTCACCGCGGAGTTTCCGATGTTGGCGTTGATCTTCACCTTGAACGCCCGCCCGATCGCCATCGGCTCGAGCTCGGGATGATTGACGTTGGCCGGGATGATCGCGCGCCCGCGCGCCACCTCCGAGCGCACGAGCTCGGGCTCCATCCCCTCGCGGATCGCCACGAACTCCATCTCGGGCGTGATCTCGCCGCGGCGGGCGTACACCATCTGGGTCACCCCTCCCGTGCCGCGCAGCGTCGGGCGCCGCAGCCCTTCCGGCATCTCCACGCCCGCCGCGGGCTCGCGAGTGCGCGCCGTCTCGGCCACGTCGCCTCGCCCTCGGATCCACGCCTCACGCAGCGGCGGAAGCCCGCTCCGCACGTCCACGTCGCGCGGCCCGCTCGTGTCGTAGACGCGCAGCGGAGGCTCCCCGCCGCTCAGCCCGATCTCCCGCATGGGCACGCGGATCCCCCGGGTCCCCTCCACGAACACCTTGTGCGAGCTCGGGAAGGCCCCGGGGTAGTCGGTACCGGCGTCGGGGGGCTCGGGCGCGGCGTGGCGGCCGTTTCCATTCGCGACGGGCAGCGTGTGGATCTCGCTCATGGGGCTTGCCTCCTGGGCAGATACGAGCGGCGGAGGCTCGCCGCTCTCCCTCCGCCGGTCTCAACCGGATCAGGTTCCAAGGGTCGTTCTCAATCCCGCGCGCGGGATGCCCCTGGCGGCATCCCCAACCTACCAGGCCGACCGCGAGCGTTGAAGGGGCGCGCCCCACGCGGCCGGACTCGAGAGGGTCGGCCCGCGGCCGGGACGGCGGCTCGCGGCACGGCTCCGGATCCTCCCGCGTGGGCCGTCGGAAGCGTGCATGGCCTCGCACGCCCGTGCAGCCCGTTGCATGGCCGGCCGTGGCGACGGCGACGGCCCCTTATCGGCCCAATCCGGTTGCCGCTCCATCCTCGTGCCGACCGGGCCCGTCTGGCGCGGCCCTTGCTCCTGCGGGACGGCGATAGCCACCCGCCCCCCCCAGTCACGGGCTCATGATCCGCACCGCGCCCGCCGGTCCCTCGTCCTCAGCGGAGGCCGAGCTTCTCGAGCTTGTACCAGAGCGTGCGGACGCTGATGTCCAGGAGCCGGGCCGCCTGAGCCTTGTTGCCGCCCGTGCGATCGAGCGCCGCCTGGATCGCGGCGCGCTCCGCCGCCGCAACCGCATCGCTGAGGGGCACGACCTGGCCTGGCCGCTCCGCGGCCCTGAGGGAGGTCCCGGCGGCCGGCAGCTCCACGTCGGCGATGCGCCCGTCGCGCGCCATGATGACCGCGCGCTCCAGGACGTTCAGGAGCTCGCGCACGTTGCCGGGCCATGCATAGGCCAGCAGGCGATCCATGACCCCCGGCGCCAGGCGCGCCTGCACGCCGAGCCGCGCACCGAAGCGCTCGAGCGCGCGGCGCGTCAGCTCGGCCACGTCCTCCGGGCGTTCGCGCAGGGGAGGGATGTGGATGGGAAAGACGTTGATCCTGTAAAGGAGGTCCCGGCGGAAGCCCCCCTGCTCCGCCAGAGCCTGGAGGTCGCGGTGGGTGGCCGCCACGACGCGCACGTCCACCTGCCGTGTCGTGTTCGAGCCGAGGCGCTCGACGACGCCTTCCTCGAGCACCCGAAGGAGCTTGGGTTGCAGGGTCACGGGCATGTCGCCGATCTCGTCGAGGAAGAGCGTGCCCCCGTCGGCGACCTCCACCTTGCCCGGGCGGTCCTTGACCGAGCCCGTGTAGGCCCCGCGCGCGGCCCCGAAGAGCTCCGCCTCGAGGAGCTCGGCCGGGATGGCCGCGCAGTTCACCGCGACGAGCGGCCTGTCGCGGCGGCCGGAGCGCTCGTGGAGGGCGCGGGCCACTACCTCCTTCCCCACCCCCGTCTCCCCCGTGACGAGGACGCTCGTCGGCTGGTCCGCCACTTGATCCACCAGGGCGAACACGGCCTTCATCGCGGAGCTCAGCGCCACGACCGAAGGCGGGCCGCCGCCGGCCGGAGCTTCCTCCAGGCTCGCGGTCTCCGCCCGGGCACGGCGAGCTTCCAGCGCCCGCGCGATCAGGGCCTCCAGCTCCTCCATGCCGAACGGCTTGAGGACGTAGTCGTAGGCGCCGGCCTTGATGGCCTCCACCGCGCTCTCGACCGTGCCGAACGCCGTGATGAGGATGAACGGCAGGTCGATGTGTCTGCGGCGCAGGTCGGCCAGCAGCTCGAGCCCGGAACGCCCGGGCAGTTGCAGGTCCGCGACGATCAGGTCGACATCGGCGGCGGCGAGCAGGCCCTCGGCCTCCTCCGCCGAGGCCGCCGTGAGCACGGCGTACCCGCGATCCTCCAGCGCCATCTCCAGGATGCGCCGGATGCGCGGCTCGTCGTCCACCACGAGCAGCGTGTCGCTCATCGGCCCTCCGATGCATGCACGGGCAGGCTCACGCGCACGTGCGTTCCCCGCCCCGGTTCGCTCTCCAGCTCCACGTCCCCACCATGAGCTTCCACGAGTTGCTTGACGATGGGAAGGCCCAGCCCCGTCCCGGAGGGATGCGTGGTGAACAAGGGCGTCCAGATCTTGTCGAGGTGATCGGGCGGGATCCCGCCGCCGTCGTCCTCGACCTCGAGCAGCACGCGCCCGCCGACCGACGACGTGCGCACGCACACGGTGCCGCCATCCGCGCACGCGCGGATGGCGTTGCCGACCAGGTTCACCACGACCTGGCGAAGCTGGTCGGCGTCTCCTCTCAGGGGAGACGCTCCGCCCTCGAGCGTGAGGCTCACGCCCTTCTCCCGGGCCTCGGACTGCAGCGCATCGAGCGCACTGCGGCAGACGACGGCGACGTCGACGTCCGCGAGCGCGGGTGGAGAGGGCCTCCCGAAGACCAGCAGGTCGTCCACGAGGCGAGCCAGACGCTCCACCTCCATCTGGAGCATGCGGATCACCTCCTCCTGGCGCTGATCCATCCCGGCCGAGCGCAGCAGCATCTCGGTGCCCGCGCGCAGCACGGAGAGCGGGGTGCGGATCTCGTGCGCCAGGCTCTTCGTCAGGACCCCCACGGCGGCGAGCGACTCGCTGCGTGCCACCTCTTCCCTCGCCCGCTCGAGACGGGCGATCATCCCGTCCAGGGCGTCGGCGAGCACCCACACCTCGCGGGGGGACCACCGGGACACCGGCGGAAGCGCCTGCGGGCGGAGCGCGTCGAGCTCGGTCGCGGCGCGGGTGAGGCTGCCGAGTCCCGAGGTTGCGGAGCGCACGACGAGGAGCGCGACCGGCAGCGTGAGCAGCAGGAAGACCAGGGCCAGCGTGAGGAGCTGCCGTCCCCGGGCCTGAAGCTCCCCGGTGAGCGCGGAGCGCGCGCGGGCGACGCTCACCGTCAGCGGTCCCGCGGGGGTGGGCACGGTATCCCGCGCCCACAGGTACGAGTCCGGCGGACCCGCGACATCCGCACCCCGGAACAGGACACTCCCGCTCGCGCTGCGCAGTTCGATCGCACCGAGCTCCAGCGGGAGCGCGCCGGCCAGGAACCGCCCCAGGGGCGTCCAGATGGCGAGGCGCCCCAGGAGGCTGCCGTCCTCGCGGGAGACCACGTCGGCGGTGGAGACGATGCTCCCCTCGCCGGTGACCGAGAGGCCGGGGACGGGTGCGGCGAGCGCGCGTCGCACGGAGGCTGGAAGCGGCGGCGGCGAGCTCCCCAGACGGGCCGGATCCGACGCGGACAGGACGCGGTCGGGAAGCCGAACTCCTACCGCCTGGGTACCGTCCCCGAGCATGCGCGCGAGCTCGGAGAGCGATCCGGAGAGCCGCTTGTCCACATCGTCCACGGCGAGGTCCTGGGACGTCTCGAGCCCCGCCCACACCGAGGTGACGCGCGCGCGCTCCGCCAGCGCGGCGGCGAGCCGCTCGGAGGCGACGCCGGCCTGGACCTGCAAGGCGTGCAGGGTCTCATCTACCAGGCGCTCCCGCCCCACGCGATATTCGCCCACGACGACCGCGACGGTGGCGAGGACCATGAACGCGCCCAGCAGGAGCGCGAGACGTCCCGCCAGCGATCCCGACCAACCGAGGGGCCCCCGCCCCGGAGACCCCGAGGACCCGGAACGTTGCATCCGCGACACCTCATCTCCCTTACCGCAGGCCGGCGCCGGCGGTCCTGCATCGTGGGTACGGCCTTCGCGGCCCTGTTCGTCGTCGTACACCCGGTCGCCGCCCAGCTCCCCGCTCCCCCGGTGAGCGCGGCGTCGCACTTCGTCTGGGGCGGCTACGCCAGCCTCACCGTGAGCCATCCGGAGCACGTCGCGCCCGGCGGCGACGCCATCCAGGTGAACGAGCTCGCCGCAGCCCTCATGGCGTGGGGCGCGATCACGCCGCGGGCAAGCTACTTCGTCGAGTGGGACGCGGCCACGCAGACCTCCGAGACGTGGACCGGACGCACGGCCCAGCAGAACCTCACGCCCGTGCGGCTCTACATGGAGTACGCGTTCAGTGACCTCTTCAGGGTGCGGGTGGGACGATTCCTCACCCCGATCGGGCAATGGAACGAGATCCACGCGGAGCCGCTCACGTGGACGCCGCTCCGTCCCCTGGTCACTTACCGCCCGTTCGCGAAGAGCCTCAACGGGGCCCTGCTGGCCGGCGAGGGCTCGCTGGACGGACACGACGCGGGCTACGCCCTGTTCTGGGCACCGGGGCTCGACTTCGACAACGACACCGAGGCGGGCGAGGAGAGCCAGTTCATCCACGCGCTCGGGGGACGGGTGGCCATGGAGGTGCTGCCCGGCCTCTACGTGGGCCTGAGCGCCGCGAGCGAGCGCCGCTCGACGCCGCGCATCTCGCCCGACCAGACGACCGGCACGTCCTCCGGGGGAGAGCAGGAGCAGGAGATCGAGCAGGAAGACCTCACCAACCGGACGCTCCTGGGGGGCGACCTGAGCTGGACCGGCGCCGACGTCGAGGTCATGGCGGAGGCCACCTGGCTGGCTCGGACCGAGTCCCAGCCGGGCGAGGGCGGCGCGTACGTGGTCGGCTCGTTCCGCCTGCGGGGCCCTCTGTGGGCGGTCGGAGAGAGCGAGTTCTACACGCCCGTCGACGGCCAGCGGGTGGGCCTCGGCTACGCCGGCCTCACGTATCGGTCGGGCGCGCACCTCGTCGTGAAGTTCGGGCGGGAGTTCGCCACCCACTCCTCCAGCCGGGTCCCCGACGGATGGTTTCTGTCGCTCTCCTCGCTCTTCTGATCCGAGGAGGGCTCCTGCCCGGCCCACCCGCGAGCCCAGCGGCCCGCGCGGACTCGATCTGCGTCGTGGGCCACGTGCCCGGCGACACGGCCGGCGTGGACCTGGGCCTCGTCCGCCGGATCTTCCTCGAGCGGGAGAGGTTCTGGCCGGACGGCCGGCCGGCGCGGCCCGTGAACCTGCCCGCCACGTCGGCCCTCCGGGAGCGCTTCTCCCTGGCCGTGCTGGGCCAGTCCGTGCGCGAGCTCGCTCCGTACTGGAACGAGCGCTACTTCCACGGCACCCAGCCGCCGCTCACCGTAGGATCCCAGGCCGCCATGCTCCTCTTCGTCGAGCGGACCCCGGGCGCCGTCGGCTACGTGGCCGTGACAGGCCGCGAGGATCTCCCCCCGCGCGTGCGCGGGCTGCTCTGCCTGCCCGACCCCGCATCCCGCAGGCGGCCGTAGCTCCGCCTCCCCCAGAGGCGCACCGACCGTGGCTACGCGCTCCAGTCCCGCAGGTCCAGGCTGGGCAGGAGCCTGGGCATGGTCCGGTGGTGCGTCGCCTGCTCGTACGCGAACGCGATGCCGAGGAGGACCGGCTCGCTCCAGGCCCGCCCGAAGAACGAGATGCCGACCGGCAGCCCGTGGATGAGCCCGTTCGGGACCGTGATGCTCGGGTAGCCCGCCACGGCCGCCGGAGACGAGCTGCCGAGCGAGTCGTGGTCGCCGTTCACCAGGTCGGTCGTCCAGGCCGGCCCCGAGGTGGGCGCGACGATGGCGTCCAGGGTGTGCGCGCCCATGAGCGCGTCGATGCCTTCCGTGCGCGAGTACAGGCGCGCGTCGTGCAGCGCCTGGAGGTACTCCTTCGAGGTGAGGGGCCCCCTCTTCTCCGCCTCGAGGAACACCCCCTGGCCGAAGAAGGGCATCTCCTCCGCCTTGTGGGCGTCGTCGAAGGCGATCAGGTCCGCGAGCGAGTGCGCCGGGGCGCTCGGCCCGAGCCCTGCCAGGTACTCGTCGATGCCCGCCTTGAACTCGTAGGACAGCACCAGGTTCTCGGGGCCTCCCGTCTTGTGCTTGTTCTCCAGGATCGTGTTGTCGACGATCGTCGCGCCGGCGGAGGACATCACCCGGAGCGCCTCCTCCATGAGCGCGTCCACGCGCGCGTTCCTCCCGAAGTAGCTCCGCTCCACGCCGATGCGCGCCCCCTTCAGGCCGTCCGCCTTCAGGAAGGGCGTGTAGTCGGTGTGGCTGTGGCCCGCCGAGGCTTGCGTGGCGGGATCCCGCGGATCGACGCCCGTGAGCGCGCCCAGGATGGTGGCCGCGTCGGTCACGGTGCGCGCCATGGGACCCGCGGTGTCCTGGGAGCGCGAGATGGGGATGATGCCGGCCCGGCTGACGAGCCCCACCGTCGGCTTGATCCCGACCACGCCGTTGATCGAGGAGGGGCACACGATCGAGCCGTCGGTCTCGGTGCCCATCGCGGCGGCGCAGAAGTTGGCGGACGCGCCCGCCCCCGAGCCCGAGGACGAGCCGCACGGGTTGCGGTCCACGGCGTAGGCGTTGCCGCACTGGCCACCCCGCCCGCTCCACCCGGAGGACGAGTGGTTGGAGCGGTAGTTGGCCCACTCCGAGAGGTTGGCCTTGCCGAGGATCACGGCCCCCGCGGCTCTCAGGCGGGCAGCCACTCCGCTGTCCCGCGGGGGGATCGAGCCCTCGAGGGCCCAGGAGCCCGCCGTCGTGGTCATGTGGTCGTGCGTGCCGATGTTGTCCTTGACGAGGATCGGGATCCCGTGCAGCGGCCCCCGCACCTTCCCCCCCCGGCGCTCGTCGTCCAGTCGGCGGGCGATGTCCAGCGCGTCGGGGTTCGTCTCGATCACGGCGCGCAGCTTCGGCCCGGCCCGGTCGAGGTGCTGGATGCGGTCCAGGTAGAGGCGGGTGATGCGCTCGGATGTGTAGCGGCCCGACGCCATCGCGCTCTGCAGACCGGCGAGCGTCGTCTCCTCCAACTCGAACGATTCGTGCGTCCACCATGGGCCCTCCGCCGAGGGACCCGCGCTCGTGGCCGCCACCCGCGGCGAGGAGGGGGTGCAGGCGGCGGCCCCGACGGCGAGCGCGGCGGCGCCGAGCCCTCCCACCTTGAGGAACTCCCTGCGGTCGAGATGGATGCGGTCCCCGTCCGGCTGCCTGCGGCTCATCGGCCCTCCTCGCGCTGGAGTAGGAGCGGCAAGCTGGGGAGGACGGAGCGACGCGGCAACCTGGGCGGGCGGGTGGGCCGGGCTCGCACTCTCTCGTAGGCGCACCAGCGCAATACTCGTTCGTGCGAGCCCGGCCCACCCGCTACGCACCCGTACGCCGCCGACCGCTACCCTCCCCGCTCCAGGTCGAGCAGGCGCCGCTTCCTCCACAGCCCGCCGCCGTAGCCGGTGAGCGAGCCGTCCGAGCCGACCACGCGGTGGCACGGGATCACGATCGAGATCGGGTTGTCGGCGTTGGCGCGGGCCACCGCCCGGATCGCCGTCGGCCTTCCGATCGTGCGGGCCACCTGCGCGTAGGTGCGGGTCTCCCCGGCGGGGATCCGCCTCAGCGTCGCCCAGACCTGCTCCTGGAACGGCGTGCCGTCCGTCCGCACCGGTACGTCGAAGCGCGCGCGCTCCCCCGCGAAATACGCGTCCAGCTCGACGGCGAGGCTGTCGAGCACGCCGTTGCTCCCCGGTGTCGGCACCCGCGGTGCGGGCCGCCCCAGGCGTCGGAGCTGCTCGGCCAGCGGCCGCCGGTCCGCGAACTCCAGGAAGCGCAGCGCGTCTTCGTCCGCGGCCGCCACCACGGGCCCCAGCGGCGTGGGGATGCGAGTCACGCGCAGCATGCGCGCGGCCCGCGTCGCCGTGGGAGCCTCACCCGCCAGCCTGCGTACGGCCTCGTTGAAGCCGGACAGCGACTCGTAGCCCGCCGCGAAGGCGGTGCGCGCCACACCGTCGCCGCGCCCGATGCGGCCCAGCGCCTCCCCGAGGCGACGGGCCCGGCTGTAGGCGTGGAACGTCATGCCGTGGTGACGCTGGAACCACCGGCGCACGCGCACCGGGTCGTGGCCGAGCGCGCGCAGGTCCGAGTCCAGCCAGCGCCGGGTCGGATCCGCCTCGACGGCGCCGAGCAGCGGCCGCAGCCATTCCGGTGCACCCCCCAGGGGCTCGAGCGGCCTGCACCTCCGGCAGGGTCGGTAGCCGGAGGCGACCGCCTCCTCGCAGGTGGGAAAGAAGTCGACGTGCTCGGGTCTGGGCTTGCGCGCGGTGCACGAGGGCCGGCAGAAGATCCCCGTGGTGCGCACCCCGGTCACGAACACGCCCTCGTAGCTCGGGTCTCCCGCCAGGAAGGCTCGCAGCATCTCGTCGCGCGGTGGAAGCTCGTGTGCGTTCATGGATGCAAGATCGGCGTCCCGAACGCGCCCTGCCACCGGAATCCGGACGGCGAATCCGGCGGGAAAGGGTCGACCCGCTGCCGGGAGCTCGGCACCCTCCCTCGATCCGGCGCGCTCCCCTACCTTTCGTGCTTTCCCCCCGCCACTCTGGATCGTCGGAGCACGGCGCCCCCGCGGGGGCGGCTTCGGCGGAACAGCGGACCTGCCCATGCCCGATCCACGATCGCACACCCGGCGACCGGTGCCGGGGCCATTCGCCGTCACCGCGCTCGCAGCCCTGCTCACCGCCTCCTGCACCGCCTTCCCCGCGGCCGCGCAATCGACTCGGTACACCCTCGACACGTTGCGCGTGCAGGTCGCCTCACGGCTCCAGGGAGGGGCGGTCGGACGCCTCGTCACGGTCGTGAGCGCCCGCGAGCTGCGCCGCATGCCGGTGACCTCCGTCACGCAGGCGCTCCAGTGGATTCTCGGCGCCGACGTCCGGGAGCGCTCCCCCGCCTCGGCCGACCTCGAGCTGCGCGGGGCCTCCTACAACCAGGTGCTCGTGCTCGTGAACGGCGTCCGCATGAACGACCCGCAGACGGGCCACTTCGACCTCGATCTGGCGGTGCCCCTCGAGCGCGTGCAGCGCATCGAGGTGCTCCTCGGTCCGGCTTCGGCGCTCTTCGGGGCCGACGCGGTCGGCGGCGTGGTGAACATCGTGACGAAGAGGCCCGAGCGCGGAGCGCAGATGCGGGTCCAGACGGGCAGCTTCGGCACGGACGCGGTGGGCGGCTCGGTGGCGGACCGGTGGGGCGGGTGGGGCGCGGCCGTGGGCGCCGACTACACGCGCTCGAAGGGCTACCGCTCCGATACCGACTACCGGATCCTGCAGGTGCAGTCCGGTGGAGACGGTCGGGTCGGCGGCGGCAGCCTCGACTGGTCCCTTGGCGAAGGTCTGCGGGACTTCGGGGCCTCGGACTTCTACGGTCCCTACCCCGCGTACGAGAAGACGCAGACCACCACGGGGTCGACCACGTGGACGACGAGCACCGCGGGCGGCGTCTCCGTGACGCCGCAGCTCACGTACCGGCGTCACGTCGACGACTTCTTCCTGGAGCGCAACGACCCCGGCTTCTACCACAACCACCATGTCTCCACCCAGGCCGGCGGCAACATCGTGACCCGCGTGCCGCTGTCCACCGCATCGTCGCTCGCGCTCGGAGGCGAGTGGGTCAGGGAGTCGCTCGCGAGCAACAACCTCGGCTACCGGCACCAGGACCGGCAGGGTCTCTTCGGCGAGCTGGGATGGGACCCGGGGGCGCTCGAGACCCGCCTGGGTCTGCGGGTCGACTGGAGGCAGGGCCTCGCTCCGTTCGTGTCGCCGTCTGCGTCGGTGGCACTGCGGCTCGGGAGCCGTGTGCGGCTCCGGGCCGAAGGGGGCCGGGCGTTCCGCACGCCCACCTGGACGGAGCGCTTCTACACCGACCCCGCGAACCGGGGCACGCCCGACCTCAAGCCCGAGCGGACCTGGGCCGGCGGCCTGGGTGTCGACGTGGCCCTCCCCTGGGGGGTGCTCGGGCGCGCCACCGTCTTCACGCGTCACACCCAGGACCTGATCGACTGGGTGAAGCCGACGGCCGACGCGAGCGCCGTGTGGACGGCGGAGAACGTGGCCTCGGCGACCTTCCGTGGCCTGGAGGCGACCCTGTCCGGCTTCCGGGCCGGTCCCGTGAGGCTCGGCGCGCGGGCGAGCTGGCTCACGGTCGCGGCCGACGAGCCGCCGGGGCTCACCTCGAAGTACGCCCTGCGGCCCGTGGTGCGCACGGTGGCGCTGGATGCCACGGGTCACCTGCCGGCCGGCCTGCTCCTCGTC
Organism: Longimicrobiales bacterium; assembly: GCA_046704285.1. Classification (GTDB taxonomy): domain Bacteria; phylum Gemmatimonadota; class Gemmatimonadetes; order Longimicrobiales; family Gaopeijiaceae; genus SZUA-318. Next base: position 13,857 of record JBJKSF010000096.1, read on the forward strand.
GGCGAGGTGCGCGAGCGCATGCGCCGGGGCGAGTCGGGCGTCGTGCTGATGGATGCGCGTCTGAGTGTGCCCACGCCCTTCGGCGACGTCTTCGCGGACGGCACGAACCTGACGAACGCGAGCTACCTGGACGTGTCGGGCAGGCCGACGGAGGGGAGGGCGTTCTCGGTCGGCATCCGGGCCGCCCTGGGCGGCGACCGGTAGGAGCGCCCCGAACGCCGTCGCGGTGCCGGGCGCCACCTCTTCCCTTCCCCTGAGATATGTGTATATATATTTTCTTATGTATCGACCGTTCGACCCCCAAACGCAGGTGAGACGACCATGGCCGTGACCGAGCTGACCGACGCGACCTTCGACGAAGAGATCGCCAAGCACGAGGGTGTGACCGTAGTGGACTTCTGGGCTCCCTGGTGCGGTCCCTGCCGCATGGTCGGCCCCGTGATCGAGGAGCTCTCCGAGGAGTACGAGGGAGAGGTCCACTTCGCGAAGGTGAACGTGGACGACAACCAGAACGTGGCCGGATCGTTCGGCATCCGCTCGATCCCGACGATCGGCTTCTTCAAGAACGGAGAGGCCGTCGGGGCGGTCGTGGGCGCCTACCCCAAGGCGGCCCTCAAGCAGGTCATCGAGCAGGTACGGACGGAGGAGCACGCCGCCTGAGCGGCGCGCGCGGGGGCCGAAGGCCTGAGCGGGGGGGGGCCCCTGCGGGGGGGGGGCCGCCAGGCGGCGCGGCCGGGGGGGGGGGGGGGCGGCGGGGGGGCCGGGC
>JBJKSF010000097.1:0-3171 GCA_046704285.1 Longimicrobiales bacterium
TGTTGAGTGGGTTGTGTCTTTGGGTTTGTTGTTTTGTGTCGTTTTGGGCGGGGCCCCCACGGCGGGGGCGTTTCCGGGGGGGTGGTGGGGGCCCGGGGGGGCCCCCACCTCCCCGTTCTTCTTGGAGGAACGGAGCGCTCCGCCCCGACGCTTGCGTCCGCCGCCACCGCCCTGACAGCTTCCCATCACACGCGCGCCACCGAACCCGTCCGAGCCCCCGGGGCCCTTGCCATGCGATCCGACCACCCCTCGCTCTCGTCGTGGAGCGTCGCCGGAGTCTACCTCTTCGGCTTCCTGCTCTTCTTCTGGCCCCTCGCCGACCTCCTCACGAACACCTTCCCGGTCCGGCTCGGGAGCCTCGCCTGGCGCTACGGGTTCGGGGGGCTCCTGGCCGCCTACCTCACCACGCCGATCCTCGGGCTCCTCCTGCTCATGGGTGCCGCATACGGGCTCCGGCACGTGCGCACGCTGCGCCTCCTGTCGGTCTTCGACATCCTCATGGCGTTGGGGATCCTGGTGGTCATGGTCGTCTTCGCGCTCGACCTCCTCCAGGTGCGGGCGGGCCGTCCCCCGGCGGCGCGCGCGGCCGTCCTGGCCGGAGGGATCGTCGCGATCGCGAAGCACTTCTCGGCCGCCCTGGTGCTGGGCCTCCTGGGCGTGGGAGGCTGGCGGACCGCACGCAAGTGGTCCGACGGAGGACGGCGGCGCTCCGAGACGGACACGGCCGCGCGGATCGTGGGCAAGCAGAAGAGGTCCCCGGGCACCCCGGAGGACGCCCGCTAGGTCAGAAGCCGGCGATCCGGACCCCGAGCACGAGTGTCGTGACGACGATGACGCCGTAGCGGAGGATCGGGCCCCAGATGCTCGTGCCCTTCGCCGGCACGACGATCTCGTCTCCGGCCTGGAGCCCGAGCTGGTCGAGGGTCTCCCCCTGCCGCATGTCGGTCTGGAGCTGCTGCCCGCCGTAGAGCTCCTCGGTGCCCCGCTCGATCTTGAGCTTCTTGAGGTCGGCCGTCTGCGCCGGGCCGCCGGCGTCCATGAGCACGTCGGACACCAGGATGTCGGTCGGGACCACGTAGAAGCCCGGCCTGGCGACGGCGCCCTGGACGGAGATCCTCATGAGCGCCCGGGCGCGCACCACCGGATCCCGGATCATCCGCCCCAGCGCCTCCGTGATGCGCGCCGTGAGCTCCGAGCGCAGCACGCCCTTGAGCGAGATGTCACCGAAGACGGGCAGCGTGATCTTGGGGCCGCTCTCCACGGGCACGGTGTCGGGAATCTCCGGCTGCCCCTGCACGGAGAGCGTCACCCGGTCGCCGGGGTGGAAGTCGCCCTGCTCGAGACGCTCCCGTACCCTACGGGCGTCGACCCGCAACTGGGCCTTGACGCCGCTCGAGTACGCGGGAGACTCCAGGGCTGCCTGGTACTGCTGGAGCAGCTTGGTGAGCTCTGCGCGGGTAACCATGGGGCCGCCCGAGGCCGTCGCATCCAGCACCTGGGCACGCAGAGGGGCAACGTCCAGGAAGCCGGCGACGAGACCGAGCGCAAGCGCCAGCGCCCGCAGGGGCACGTGGAAGGTCATCGTGGGCCCGAATGTAGCCCGGGGTCCGCAAGCGGTAAAGACCGGCCCCCGGGGCGCTCCTCGACGCGGAGGGAGTCGGCGCACGACAGCCACAGGCTGCGGCACGAGCGCCACACACGGCCCCAGCCAGGGGCTTTCGCGGGCCAGGTCCTCGCATTCACGCATCGTTCACGCCTTTCAGGCTTTCCCCGGAGCCGACGGGCGCCGGGTCATCGTCCTGCGACTTCTAGCATTTTTCTTGCATGTTGTGTAGCAGTCGTGCGATCCCGGCGTATCGGAGCGGCGTGGGCGGGGGGCCCACTGCGGCCCTCCGCCGACCTTCATGAGAGGACGTGACGAGCCAGCCATGAGCCAGACTCGTGCCGAATCGGTCGCTACGGTGCTCATCGTGGACGACGAAGAGTGGACGTCCCGGTCGTTGGAGAGCATTCTCCGCCCGCGTGGGATCGCGGTCGCCATGGCCTACACGGCACGGCAGGCCCTGGAGCTCGCGAGCAGGGCGGCTCCCGACCTGTGCATCGTCGACTTCCACCTCCCCGACATGGACGGCGTGGACCTCGTCCGCGAGCTGCGGAGCCGACGGATCCTCGATCCCGTGACGCCCATCCTCATGAGCAGCAGCGGGGCGGGGCGGGCCGAGCGCCTCGAGGCGCTCGGCGCGGGCGCGTGGGACATCCTGCGCCACCCGTTGGACCCGGGAGAGCTGATCATCAGGCTGGAGAACCTCATCCAGGCCAAGCGCGAAGCGGACCGCCTGTACCGCGAGCTGATGACGGATCCGGGAACGGGCCTGTACAACGTCCGTGGCATCCTGCGCAGGGCGAGGGAGATGGGGTCCGGCTCGATCCGCTACGGCCACTCCATGACCTGCATCGCGGTGGGCCCGGCGCGCTCGCCGGACGCCTCCGATGCGGACGCGGACGGGGCCGACAGGGCCGCCGCGCGTGACTTCGTACCGGTCGCGGCGCACGCCGTCCACGCGGCCGTTCGCGAGTACGACGCCGTCGGGCAGACAGGTCCCCTGGAGTTCGTGATCGTCGCGTCCGGCCTGGATCGTCCGGGCGCGGTCCGGCTCGCCGATCGGATCCTGGAGAGCCTGGAGCGCACGCCGAGCCCCGACCCGGTCAGGCCGACGGAGGAGCCCCTCCCGCTGCGGGCGGGCGTCTACGTGACGGCCCCCGAGCAGCTCGTGGCCCCGGAGCACCTGCTCTCCGGAGCGACCGCCGCCCTGCGCCAGGCCCAGAGCGCATCCGGCGGGTTCAAGGTCCGCACCTTCGACGCCTAGTCCCCGTCCTCCGTCTCCGCCGCGGTGAGCAGGCGCTCGCCCGTCCGCGCCACCACCGCCTCCTCCTCGTCCGCATCCTCTCCCTCGCGCCGCGTCCGGTATCCCGGCAGGTAGGCGTGATACTTGTAGTACTGCCCCTTCGGCTCGACGTCGTTCAGGATCGCGCCGAGGATGCGGATCGGCAGCCGGTCCAGGGTCTCCAGCTTGGCCACCGTGAGGCGCTTGTCGGTGGCGCCCGTCCGGAGCACGATGGCCAGGTTGCCCGCGAGCCCCGCCAGGACGAGCGCGTCCGCGCCGGCCGCCA
>JBJKSF010000098.1:0-11516 GCA_046704285.1 Longimicrobiales bacterium
CGAAGTGGAACACGCTGGTGGCGCCGAGCGCGGTGATCGTGGCGCTGCTGTTCTCGGCCGGGGTCGGCCTGTTCTTCGGGATCCTGCCCGCCCAGCGGGCGGCCAAGCTGGATCCCATCGAGGCGCTCCGCTACGAGTAGAGGTAGGCGCGGGAGCCTGGGGGGCCCCCGAGCGACGCTCGTGAAACGTCGCCGAGTCGGGGCTGGACTCCCGCGCCTCTCTCCTCAGGACCCGTTCGGGAGCACGCCGACGTCCAGCCCGCTGGGGTGCGCCGGGGTCCGGTAGACCCGCTCCGTCGCCGTCACGAAGTCGCTCGCCTTCGCCTCGTAGATGTTGGGCACGTACCTCTGCGGGTTCCGGTCGAAGGCGGGGAACCAGGTGCTCTGCACCTGGATCATGATCCGGTGGCCCGGCTCGAACGTGTGCATCACGTCCTGCAGCCGGAAGTCGACCTCGGTCACCCTCCCGGGCACGAACGGCTCCGGCTCGTCGAAGCCGTGGCGGAAGCGCCCGCGCATGATCTCGCCGCGCACGAGCTGCTGGTAGCCCGCATAGTGCACCTCGGGGTCCGGGCGGTAGGGGCTGTCGGGCTCCCACGTCGGGTACACGTCGATGAGCTTGACCACGTAGTCCGAGGCGGTCGTCGACGTGCTCACCCAGAGCCTGGCGGTCATCGGGCCTGCGAGCGTCACGGGGGCGGTGAGCGTGTCGGTCTCGTAGGTGACCACGCCGCGGTTCTCGTCGAAGCAGCGCTGGTCGTCGCTCATGTACTGGTACATCGTGAGGCCCTGGATCGTCGGGATCCGGCACCGGCTGGGCACCGGCTGGGAGGGATCGCTCACGTATTCGTCGTACCCGCTGCCCACGGTACGCGCGGGCGGCTCGAACGAGAGCCCGCGGCCCGCCCGGAAATAGAGCGTCCTGCGCACGACCCCGGGGGGCGGCCACGAGGGGAGCGAATCCCACGTCTTCCTGCCCGTGTCGAAGATCAGGGCGTTCGGAAGTCCGACCGGTCCCTTGCCGCCGTCCTTCAGGAAGTGGCGGAAGAACCTCGCCTCCACGTCGCGCTGGAACTTCGTCTCGAGCGAGTCGCCGAAGTAGATGTCCCCGTGGACCGTGTGGACGACGCCCCGCGCGGCCCACCCTCCGTGGCGGAAGGGGCCCTCCACCAGGCCGACGTAGTGGTCGGGGTGGTCCGCCTCGACCGCCCGGTGCACCTCGAGCGGGCCGTACAGGTCCTCGGCGTCGAACCAGCCGCCCACGATGAGCATCGCCGGCAGGTCGCGGCGTCCCGCCAGGTCGGGGCCCACGGCGCGGGCCCTCCAGAACGCGTCGTAGTTCGGGTGGTGGACGATCTCCTCCCAGAAGAAGTTGTCCTTGTAGTAGCGCGCGGTGGTCGTGGACAGGGGCCCGAGCGAGAGCTGGAAGTCGTAGTCGTCGGGGAGGCCCTGGTGCACCATGCCGGGGGCCCACCAGGCCTGCTCGGTGGGCTCGGGGTGCTGGATGCCGAAGAGCGGATAGGTGTAGAAGTAGGCCTGGGTGAGGGCCCCGTTGTGATGGAAGTCCTCGAAGAAGAAGTTCGTGACCGGCGCCTGCGGCGAGACCGCGACGAGGTGCGGGTCGCCCGACAGGGCGGCCATCGTCGTGAAGAAGCCGGGGTAGGAGATCCCCCACTGTCCCACCCTGCCGTCGTTGTACGGCACGTGCTTCACCAGCCACTCGATCGTGTCCCAGGTGTCGGACGCCTCGTCCACGGCCTTCGGGTCGCGCGCCTTGATCGAGTCGGGGACGAAGGGCCGCACGTTCTCCCACGTCCCCTCGGACATGTAGCGCCCGCGCACGTCCTGGTACACGAAGATGTACTTGTCGTGCATCGTGTAGAGGTCGGGCCCGATCACGTCCGGATACTGGTCCGGGCCGTACGGCGCGACCGAGTAGCACGTGCGCTCCATCAGGATCGGGTACGTGTTCGAGGGGGAGGCGTCCTTCGGCTCGTACACGATCGTGAAGAGCTTCACGCCGTCCCGCATCGGGATCCGATACTCGTGCTTCACGTAATGGTCTCGGACCCACGTCGGGCCGACCGCCGTGGCGGCGCCGGACGCGGCCCCCGATCCCGGGGCAGCGCACGAGAAGGTGAGCGTGGCGAGGGCCGCGAGGGCCGCTACCCTGCGGAGGTCGGGACGAAGAGGTCGGATGGGGTTCATCCGGCCAAGATGCGCGGCGCGGGCGGTCCCGGCCAGAGCGACCGGGCCGCCGGCTCCGGACGGCCTACCGACCGAGGAGCGCCCGGACCACCTTGCCTTTGCGGATCACCCGGAGCCTGAGCGTGTCCCCGGGCGCCGCGAGACCGGTGCGGAGGTTGTCGATGGTGTACACGGGGGTGCCCTCGACCGCCACGATCACGTCCCCGGGCCGCAACCCCGCCATCGCGGCGGGCGTGCCCTGAGGCACGTCGACCACCAGGACGCCGTTGCGGACCCGGAAGTAGGCGTCGAGGCCGGGGCGCAGATCGACCATCTCGGCGCCCGCCACCCAGTTGCGGCCCAGGCGGTAGGGCGTGAGGGGTCGGAAGAAGCCGGGCGTCTCGCTGGAGTCGGACGAGCGCGCCGGCGTGGAGTCGATCCGCGTGGCGGTCGCGCGCTCGCCGGGTCCGGCGCTCCCGGCCGCGCGGAGGGCGAAGACCGAGTCCGGCACGCCCGGGATGCTCACCACGCGCACGCTGCCGGCCATGATCTCGCTCAGCCGGCTCCGGATCGAGTCCATGGCGCGGAACATCATGTCGACCATGGAGTCCGTGCTCACGCCCCACGCGACCGTGGGCGTGGGCGGCACCACGTCGGGTGGGAGCGCCGCGGCGCGCAGCCGCACCTCGTGGAGCCGCCCGTCGCGCTCCACCACGATGCGCACGGAGTCCCCGGGGCGCAGCGTCCGGGCCGGACGCCCGAAATCGTTCCGGTAGCCGACGCCGTTGACCGAGACCAGGCGGTCTCCGGGGCGGAGACCCGCCTTCTGCGCGGGGCTGCCGGCGAGGACGTCGGTGATCGTTGCCTGCGTGTGGAGGCCGTCCTGGTTGCCCGTGGTGAGGATCTCGAACGAGACCCCGATCCACCCGCGCTGCGACGGCCCGACGCCGCGCTGCGCGGCGAGCGGCGCCGCCGCCACCGCCAGGCTCAGGAGAAGGCTCGCAGCACCCCGTGCGCGCATGATCAGAACCAGTTGCCGTTTTGGGAGGAGATCCGCCGCAGGACCGCCTGCCGCTCCGCGAGCGTCGACGCCAGCACCCCGTTCAGGAACGGGTCCGCGGGCGCCTGCCTCACGGCGGCCTGGCTGGCTGCCACGAGGTACTCGAGCGCCGCGAACTGGCTGCGCGGGTCGGTCTGCGGAGCGCCCGTGCCCCCGTCGGCCACCATCTCGCGATAGCGGGCCAGCGCGTTCACGTACGTCTGCTCGGCCGTCTGGAGATTCTCGGCCGCCTGCTGCACGTCGGCGGGGCTCGCCGTGCCCTGCACGTTCGCCCGGGAGGAGGCGCTCGTCTGGGTCGCGGCGGGCCCCGCCGGGGAGGACGCGCTCGTCGCGCTCACGCCATTCGGCGAGAGGGAGACGCCCGTCGGGTGGGCCGCGGCGCCTTCCACCGCGGCCAGCCGGGTGCCGGTGCCTCGCGCCGTGACCGCCGCTCCGACGGCCGTGCCGCCCAGGAACAGGGCCACCGCCGCGGCCGCCCGCATCCAAGCCGGTGTCCCGGCGAACCCCAGGCGCCCGAACAGGCCGGGATCGCGGACGAGGCCCTCGGAGCGGAGCCTGGCCTCCAGGACGTCCCAATCCCCCTTCGGGGGCAGCAACGCCGGCAGGGACCTCAGGTCCTCCGTCTGGGTGCGCAGCGCATCCAGCTCGGACGCGCACGTCGCGCACGTCGTCAGGTGCTCCGCCTCCTCCGGCTCCGGCGTCCAGTCGACCAGTCGGGCCAGCGCTTCACCGCTCAGATGCTCCATACTTCGACTCCCTCTTCGTGCTCGGTACCGCTCAGGGCGGAGAGCATCTCCCGCATCTTGGCTCTCGCCTTGAACAGCTGTGACTTCGACGTTCCCGGAGCGACCCCGAGCACCTCTCCGATCTCGTCGTGGGTGTAGCCCTCCACGTCGTGGAGGATGAGCACCCTGCGCATCCCCTCCGGGAGCTTGTCCAACGCTCCTTCCAGCCTACGCTGGAGCAGCGCGTCGCCGGTGACCGGGGCCACCGGGACCTGCTCCGGAATCGGACCCTCCCGCCGCCGCCGCGTGTCGGCCTTGCGCAGCGCCTGCAGCGCCGCGTTCACCGCGATCCGATGCAGCCACGTCGAGAAGCGCGCGTCTCCGCGGAAGGAGGGCAGCGCCCGGATGGCCCGGATCCATGCCTCCTGCGCGTAGTCCTGGGCCAACTCGTCGTCGCCCGCGATCCGCCGCACCACCGCGTAGACCCGAGGGGCGTACCGATCGTACAACGTCCGTACCGCACGGGCGTCGCCCTCGGCCGCTCTCTGGATCACCTCGGTCTCCGACATGCCCCTCGCGATCGGGTCGATTCACCCCGCTTGGACGCCGTCACGCGCTCCGGCGGTTGCCCGCCGGCGCGCTCTCCTGCTAGCCTCTCCCGTACCTACCCTGGGGACGAACCCGGGGTTCTCGACCCCCCTCCATGATTCGATTCCAGAACCTCACCAAGCGATACGGCGGGCTCACCGCGGTGCGCGCGCTCACCCTGGAGGTGCGCCCCGGTGAGATCTACGCGCTCCTGGGCCCCAACGGGGCCGGCAAGACCACCGCGCTGCGCTGCCTCGCCACGCTGCTGAGCCCCGACCACGGGACGGTGTCCGTGGAGGGCGCGGACTCGGTGCGCGAGCCCGTGGAGGTGCGCCGGCGGATGGCGTTCCTGGGCGCGTCCATGGGACTGTACGAGCGCCTGACCGCGCGCGAGCTGGTGCGGTACTTCGGACGGCTGCACGGGCTGGGGGGTGCCGCGCTGGAGGCGCGCATCGCGGAGCTGGTCGAGCTGTTCGACTTGCGGCCGTTCCAGGACCGCCTGTGCGGGCGCCTTTCGACCGGCCAGCGCCAGCGCGTCTCGCTCGCGCGGGCGCTCGTGCACGATCCCCCCGCGCTCGTGCTCGACGAGCCCACCCTCGGGCTCGACGTGCTGAGCGGGGGTACGATCCACGAGTTCATGCGCCGCGAGCGCGAGCGCGGCAAGGCCGTCCTGTTCTCCACCCACCAGATGCAGGAGGTGGAGCTCCTGGCGGACCGGGCCGGAGTCCTGCGCCGGGGGGAGCTCGTGGCCGAGGGCACGCCCGACGAGCTGGTCCGCGGGACGGGCGCTCCCAACCTGGTGCGCGCCTACCTCGCGCTGGTCTCCGACGAGCCGGAGGCGGGGGAGGGGGCGGCGTGAGCGCCTGGTGGATCGTGCTCGTGAAGGAGCTGAAGGAGACGCTCCGCGACCGGCGCACGCTCGTCATGATGATCGTCGTGCCGGTGCTGCTCTACCCGCTCATCCTCGTCGTCAGCGAGCAGCTCGTCCTGCTGGGCCAGCGAAGGCTCGAGGCCCGCGCGTCGCCGGTGGCGCTCGTGGGCGACGTTCCCGCCGACCTGGCCGACATGGTGCGGCGCGACCACGGGCTGCGCCTCGTGGGGATCCGCGTCAGCCCCGAGCGCGCCCTGCGCGAGGACTCCGCGACCGCGGTGGCGGTGCTCGGCGCCGCGCCGCCGGGGGAGGGGTCGCGTCCCGTCACGCTGCTGTACGACGCCGCGTCGGACCGCTCGCGCCAGGGACGCGACAAGCTCGGTGCGCTGCTCTCCACGTGGAGCGACACGCTGCTGGCCCGGCGGCTCGAGGCGCGCGGGCTGGCTCCCGGGTTCGCCCGGCCGTTGGCGCTCGCGGACTCGTCCATCGCCCGCCCGTCGGAGCTCGGCGGCTACACGCTCGGGAGGATCCTGCCGCTCCTGCTCGTCGTGGTCACGCTGCTCGGGACGTTCTATCCCGCCATCGACCTCGCGGCCGGGGAGAAGGAGCGCGGCACGCTGGAGACGCTGCTCACCGCCCCCGTGGCCGCGCGCGAGGTGGTCACGGGCAAGTTCCTGGCCGTGGCGGTCATCGGCGTGGTCGCGGCGGCGCTGAACCTCGGCAGCATGCTGCTCACGTTCCAGACGGGGCTGATCGAGCTGAACCCGGCGCTCCACGTGCACGTGTCGCTCACGGCCGGCACGGTTCTGGTCATCTTCCTGGCCCTGGTGCCGCTCTCCGTGCTCTTCGGGGCGCTGTTCCTGGGCGTCGCGGTGCGCTCCGCCTCGTTCAAGGAGGCCCAGAACGCCCTCACCCCGCTGTACATGCTCGTCGTCGTCCCGGCCATGCTCCCGATCTTCCCGGGCATCGACTTCACGCCGCTCCTGGCGGTCGTGCCGGTCGTGGGGGTGTCGTTCCTGTTCCGGAACCTCGTGGCGGGTCACGCCACGGCGTGGGGGGCCGTCCTCGTGCTGGGCTCCACCGCGCTCTATGCCGCGGCCGCTCTGCTCTTCGCGGCCCACGAGTTCGGGAGCGAGCGGGTGCTGTTCGGGGACGGCGAGCCGGAGCCCGGTCCCGGGGGGCCCCGGTGGTGGTCGAGGCTCCTGCGCGTGCCGGAGGGCGGACGGGTCCCCGGGCCCACGACGGCGCTGTGGTTCGTCGCGGGCATCGCGGTGATCTTCTTCTACGGAGGCGTGCAGCTGGAGCTCCGCCTGGGCGAGACCGGCATCCTCGCGTCGGAGTGGCTGCTGCTGTTCGTGCCGGCGCTCCTGTTCGTCCGGCTGGGCGGCTTCGACGCGCGGCGCACGCTGTCGCTGCGCGCTCCGGACGGCCTCGCGCTGCTGGGCGGCGCGCTGCTCATCGCGGGCTCGCTGCCGGTCGCGTGGACGATCGGATGGCTGCAGAGCTTCGTGCTGCCCGTTCCCACCCAGGTCCTGCAGGGCCTCGACAGGCTCGTGACCGCGCACAGCCTGCACCGCATCCTCTGGCTCGTGCTGCTGCTCGCGATCACGCCCGCGTTCTGCGAGGAGATCGTGTTCCGCGGCGTCCTGCTCGGAGGCACCCGTCCCCTCGGCCCCTGGAAGGCGATCCTGCTCAACGGGCTCGTGTTCGGGGCCTTCCACCTGTCCACGGAAACGGTCGTCCGGTTCCTTCCGACGGCCTGGCTCGGTATCGTGATCGCGTGGGCGGTATGGAGGACGAGGTCCCTCGGGACGGGGATGCTCATGCACTTCCTGAACAACGGGACCATCCTGCTGGTGGCCTCCATTCCGGTGCTCAGGTCCGCGTTGTCGAACCCCAATGCACCTCCGCCCTGGTGGCTGGTGCTCGTGGCGGTGGTGGCCCTGGCCGCCGGCGTCACGATCCTGAACCGACGACACGACGAACGAGAGGCCGTATGACCGCACGAAGGAAGCTCGCCGGCGCGACCCACCTGGAGTGCACGGGAACGGGACAGCGCTTCGAGAGCGAGGCGTTGATGGGCCTGTCCCCGGCGGGCAAGCCGCTGTTCGCGCGCTACGACCTGGCGGCGCTGAAGGGGCGCTTCAAGCCGACGGCGCTCCGGGGACGCAGCGCCGACCTGTGGCGCTACGAGGAGGTGCTCCCCGTGCGCGACCGGGCGTGCCAGGTTCGCCTCGGCGAGGGCTGGACGCCCATGGTCGACGCGGACCGGACGGCGGAGCGCGTGGGGGTGCGCAGGCTGTGGGTGAAGGACGAGGGCCAGAACCCCACGGGGAGCTTCAAGGCCCGGGGCCTGTGCCTGGCGGTCTCGCGCGCCCTCGAGCTCGGCGCGAAGGAGCTCGCCATCCCGTCGGCGGGCAACGCCGGCAGCGCCGCCGCGGCGTACGGGGCGGCGGCCGGCCTGCCGGTGCACGTGGTAGTCCCGAAGGACACCCCGGCGCCCATCCTGGAGGAGATCGCCTCGCTCGGCGCGGACCTCCAGCTCCTCGACGGCCTCATCACGGACTGCGGCAGGGTCGTGAAGCAGGGCGTCGAGACGAAGGGCTGGTTCGACCTCTCCACGCTGAAGGAGCCCTACCGGGTGGAGGGCAAGAAGACCATGGGCTACGAGGTGTGGGAGCAGCTCGGCCGGCGCCTGCCCGACGCGATCGTCTATCCGACGGGCGGAGGGACGGGGCTCATCGGCATGTGGAAGGCGTTCGACGAGATGGAGCAGCTCGGGTGGATCGGCGCCGAGCGCCCGAAGATGTTCACCGTGCAGGCGGCCGGATGCGCTCCGATGGTGCGCGCCTGGGAGGAGGGCAAGGCCGCGGCCGACACGTGGCAGAACGCCAGGACCTACGCGGCGGGCCTGCGCGTTCCGGGCGCCGTGGGCGACTTCCTCATCCTGCGGGCGCTCCGGGAGTCGGGCGGCGGCGCCGTGGCCGTGCCGGACCACCTCATGTCGGAGTGGGTACGGGTTCTGGGCGCGGACACGGGCATCTTCGCCGCGCCGGAGGGAGGAGCGACGGTGGCGGCGGTGCCGATGCTCCTGGAGAAGGGCCTGATCGGGCGCGACGACGAGGTCGTGCTCTTCAACACGGGGAGCGGCCTCAAGTACGTGGGCATGAAGCCGATCGATTGACCGACCGGGAGCGCGCCGGAAGCCGGAGCCCGGCTTCCGGCGTCACCCCGACCGGTCTTCGCGGAAGGGAGTGCGGTGCTCAAGGTCTTCTCGCTCGTGGTCTGGACCGCCGTCACCGCCCTGGTGGTGGTGTCGGCGGTCCTCCTCCGCCTGCGGCTGCGCAAGCGCCTGGGCCGGCGCTCGCCCGAGGTGGACGACACCGCCGTGCGCACGATCCTGGAGACCGGTGCCCTGGAGGACGGGGTGCCGGAGCCGCTCGACCTCGACGACATCGACGAGCAGGAGCGCCGGTTCTGGTCCGAGTCCTGGGACGAGCCCGAGGAATGGTAGCGTGGCCGACGCGCTCCGGCCGCCCGCGCGGCGGCACGGGTAGGGGGCCGCCGCATGCCTGCCGCGCACCGTCACCGCGTCCAGCTGTAGTAGAACCCCGGCAGGGGCACGAGCCTCGTGTTGACGGGATGGCGGTCCTTGGGGTCGGTGCGGCGTACGGCCAGAGCCCGGTTGACGTCGATGAAGAGCCCGGCGGAGTTCTTCCCGACGAGACGCGTCTCGACGCCGATGGGCGCCTGGAGGACTGCCGCGAAGCCGAGGCGTCGTCCCGGCTCCCGGGGAACGGCGCCCAGGGCCCAGAAGCCCAGGCCCACGAACGGGTGGACGGAGGCGGAGGCGCTGCCGACGTACTCCTTGGCGTCCAACGCGACGCTCACGTCGTGGAACGACCACGTGCCCACCGTGAGCTCGAAGCCCTGATGTCCCCGGAAGTACTCGGCGGTGAGCCCGATCGTGCCGGTGCCGCCGACGGAGATCCCGAAGCGCGCGCCGCTGCCCGAGCCGATCTCCTGGGCCCCCGCCACCCCCCGGCCCCCCGCGGCGAGCAGGAGCGCGACGAGCACCTGCGTCGCCCGGCGGCGGCGCAGGCGGCGTGCCTGCGTCGCGGGGAGGGCTCGCGGGGCGCAGGCCGGGCGGGCATCGGGAGCGGAGCTCGTGGGGCTCATCGGTGCCGGAGTATAGGGGCCCCGCGCAGGTGGGTCCACGGGGCGTGGCTCCTCGTCGCTCTCGCCCCGGCGGCCTGCGCCCCGGCCGACACGCCCCCCTCCCTGGTCGACCGGCTGCCGCCCGCCGCGGAGGCGCTGCTGCGCCCCGACACCCTGCGCACGACCCGGATCGCCCCCGGCGTCTGGTACCGGTTCGTCTGGTCGAGCGAAGGACCGTGGGCGATCCACATCGTCGAGGCCGACATGCGGCGGTGCGACCTCGGCCTGGAGGTCCTGCGGGCAGGCCCCCGGGCGGCGGGCCGCAGCAGGCTCGAGTCCGTGAGCGGCATGGTCGCGCACGCGCCGGGTGACGTGCTCGCCGCCGTCAACGGGGACTTCTTCACGCCGCGGGGCCGGGCTCTGGGTACGGAGATCATGGACGGGAAGGTGGCCGTCGCGCACCAGGGCCCCGTGCTGGCGTGGAGGTCGGGCTCGGCGCCCTGGATCGGCACGGCGCGCGTCCGGGGCGACACGCTCGACCTGGGGTGGCCCGTGCCGATCGACGGGGGCGACGGAGCCACGCAGGCGCTGGGCGGCTTCCCGACGCTGCTCGCCGAGGGACGACCGGCCGAGGGCCTCGACTCGGCCGAGCGCCCTTCCTTCGCGGCGCGCCACCCCCGCACCGCGGTCGCCTACGACCCCCGCGCGGGCCGGATCTGGCTCTTCGTGGTGGACGGGCGGCAGGCCCCCTACTCGGTCGGGATGACGCTCGCGGAGGTGGCGCGCCTGGCCCGTTCGTTCGGCGCCCTCGAGGCGCTCAACCTGGACGGTGGCTCGTCGTCCGTGATGGTCGTGGACGGCCGCGTGCGCAGCCGGCCCTCCGATCCGGACGGCGAGCGGCCGGTGGCGGACGCGCTCGCCGTGGTGCGCGATCCGTCGGGCTGCCCGCCGCCGTCGGACCCCGGCTTGCGGTAGCGCGGTTGCGTTCGTCGGGCAGGCTTCTAGCTTGCCGGCATGTCCGACGGCCATCCCCCCGCAGAGCTGCCCGCCGAGGTCTTCGCGGCGCGCCGCCGGGCGGCCTCGTCCCGCCTGGGCCGGAGCGCGCTCGTGCTTCCGGCGGCCCCTCCGCTCTATCGCTCGCGTGACACCGAGGTCCGCTACCGGCCCGACAACGAGCTGTACTACCTCACCGGCGTGACGGAGCCCGAGGCCGTCGCCGTGCTCGTCGGCGAGGAGGGCCGTCTCGTGCTGTTCGTGCGCGAGCGCGACGCCTCCGACGAGCTGTGGACGGGCCCGCGGCTCGGGCCCGACGAGGCGGCGGAGCGCTACGGGGCCGACGAGACGCTGCCCCTGTCGAAGCTCGACGAGCGACTGCCCGAGCTGCTGCAGAGCGGGTCGCGCATCCACTTCCGCCTCGGGCGCGGCGACCACCTGGAGCGCCTCGTGCTGGAGGCCCTCGCGGCCGCGCGGAGGGGCGGGGCCCGCCGCGGCTCGGGCCCTCGCGGCGTGGTCGACCCCGGCGAGGTCCTCGACGACCTGCGGCTCGTCAAGGACGCGCACGAGATCGCACGGCTGCGCACCGCCGCGTGCCTCACGCTCGCCGGCCAGCGCGCGGCGCTCGCCGCCGTGCGCCCGGGGGCGGGGGAGTGGGAGGTGGAGGTCGCGCTCGAGGCCGCGTTCCGCACGGCGGGAGCGACCGGACCCGCCTTCCAGACGATCGTCGGCTCGGGTCCGAACGCCTGCGTCCTGCACTACGCCGACAACGTGCGCCGCATCGCCGACCGCGACCTCGTGCTGGTGGACGCGGGGGCCGAGGTGGGGCTGTACAACGGCGACGTGACCCGGACGGTCCCGGCCTCGGGGCGCTTCACCCCGCCGCAGCGCGAGATCTACGACCTGGTGGAGGCCGCCCGCAGGGCGGCCCTCGG
>JBJKSF010000099.1:0-33058 GCA_046704285.1 Longimicrobiales bacterium
CGGCCAGCCTCTCCTCCACGAGCGCCCTGCCGATCCGCTCTCCGGCTTCCGCGTCGGGCAGCGTGGTCAACACGACGCACACGTCCCTGCGCGACGGGCTCGGCGAGGGGGCGGGTGCGCGCGGGGCGTGCCGTTCGCTGACGTCGTGGGCCTGGGGGGCGTTGCGGTGGTGGCGCGCCTCGTCGAGGCGGAGGTGCGGGGGCGGTGGGGCCAGCTGGCCCCGTTCGAGACGCCCAAGGACATGGCGTTCCTGACGGCGGACTTCACGATCGGCAACGACCTCGTCACCCCGACGCTGAAGGTGCGTCGCCGTCTGGTCGAGGAGCAGTACAGGAGCGTCATCGAAGCGATGTACGGGGAGGAGGCCTCGGACGACGTCGTGAGGGAGCGATGAGCCCGCGCGCTCCCGCCCCCTCGCCGAGCCCGTCGCGCAGGGACGTGTGCGTCGTGTTGACCACGCTGCCCGACGCGGAAGCCGGAGAGCGGATCGGCAGGGCGCTCGTGGAGGAGAGGCTGGCCGCGTGCGCGAACGTGGTGCCGGGCGTGGTCTCGATCTACCGGTGGAAAGGCCGGCTCGAGCGGAGCGGGGAGGCGCTCGTGGTGCTGAAGACGACGAGGGATCGCCTGGAGGCGCTGCAGGCGCGCGTGGTGGAGCTGCATCCATACGACGTTCCCGAAGTGATCGCCCTCCCCGTCACGGGAGGACACGACCCGTACCTGGCATGGGTATGCGAGGAGGTGGGCAGGTAGGCATGGACGACGGCGAGCGGCGGAACGACGGAGAGGGCGGGACCGAGCCGGAGGCGCCCGAGCAGGGCGATCTCCTCCCGGAGGTACCGGACGTCCCGGACGAGGGCATGGACGAGCCTCCGCGTGGCGGCGTTGTGTTCGAGCTGGTTCCGGAGGAGCCCCCGGAATCCGGCCCTCCCCCCACGGGCGACGAGTGGCTCAGCCGCGCGAAGGATCTCGTGCGGCGGGGCGCGGTCGAGGAGGCGATGCAGCTCTACCGTGAGATCCTGGTGCGCCATCCGTCGAACCTCAAGGCCCGCAACAACCTCGGTGTGCTGCTCGACGAGCTGGGCCAGCACGGGCCCGCGCTCGAGCAGTTCGAGGCGGCGCGGAAGCTCGCTCCGGAGAACGTGGAGGTTCTCAACAACATAGGGTCGACGTTGGCCGCCATAGGCCGCTACGACGCGGCGGACCGGGAGCTGCGCCAGGCCCTGCGGATCGATCCGGAGAACGTGGAGGTGCGTGCCAGCCTCGGGATCCTCTTCTTCCGGCGGGGACTGTACCAGCAGGCCGATCTGGAGCTGCGCTCGGTGTGCGAACAGGATCCCACGCATGGCCCCGCCTTCTTCTACCGGGGCGAGGCGCTCAACCGCCTGGGCCGCGTGGACGAAGCCATGGACGCGCTGGAGCGCGCGATCGTCTTGCAGCCCTCCAACGGAAAGGCGTTCTATACATTGGGAATCCTCTACGACCGCAAGCACCTCACGGAAGAAGCGGGCGCGATGTACCGGAAGGCCAGGGAGCTGATGACCGGATGATCCGGGTCGTGGTGGGCGATCTCTCGCTCCAGGATACGGAGGGTGTGCTGCGACCCATCCGCTCCGACCTCACGGCCACTACCGCGGGAGGGCGGGACCTCGGGCAGCGCGCGGGCCCCGTGATGGAGGAGCACCTGGAGCGCATGGGCACGTTGCCCGTGGGGGGGGCCGTGATCACGGAGGGCGGCGCCCTGCCGTGCGAGTTCGTGATCCACGCGGTGGTCGCGGCCGCCGACGAGCCGGAGACCGCGCCGACCACGCGGCTCGCGCTGCGCAACGGCCTGCGCAGGGCGACGGAGTGGGGCCTGGCTTCGCTCTCCCTGCCCCCCCTCGGGCTGGGAGTCGGGATGGTCGAGGTCGAAGACGTGGCCGGGGACGTGGTCCGGGTCCTGGTCGATCACATCGAGGAAGGACGGGCACCCCTCGACATCGTGCTCGTGGTGGGCACCCCGTACGAGGAGGGAATCTTCTCGCGGGCGGTCGAGCGGCTCACGCGCGAGCGCTTCCCGATGCGCAATTGAGACGCCGTCCATGATGTCGCGACGGCGTGCCGTGGCCGGAGCGGTCCTCCTCGTTTGGCTCGGAATGGTGGCGTGGCAGGTCCGGCGGCAGTACTTCCGGCCCGAGCTCGCGCGCCTCGCCGCCGCCGCCCTGTCGCTGGCGCCCGGCGTGAACTTCTACACCCTGACGATGGGCGGCCGGAGCATCGGGCTCGCCACATCGCGCCTGGACACCGTGCCCGGCGGCTTCGAGATGGACGACATGATGGACCTGCGCCTGTCGGCGGTAGGACAGACGGGCTCCGCGGTCGCGCGCACCACCGTGCGTCTCGGCCCCGCGCTGGTCATGAAGACGTTCGACTTCACGCTGGACAGCGACGTCGGCCACTTCGAAGCTTCCGGGGTGCTCGGGCCCGACACGACCCTGCGCGTGAGCATCAAGTCGGAGGGCAACGTGCAGAAGCTCAGCTACCGGATGGCCGAGCCTCCCGTGTTCTCCTCCGTCGTGCCCGTGCGGGTGGCGGTGGGCAACGGCCTCGAGGTGGGTGAGACGGTTCGCCTGCCCGTCTTCGATCCTACCAGCCTGAGCATGCGGACGGTGGAGGTGAAGGTCCTGGCCCACGACACGCTGGTCGTGCCGGACAGCGCCGTGCTCGACAAGGCGACCGGTCGCTGGAGCCCTGCCGCGTACGACTCCGTTCCGGCATGGAAGATCGCCGAGACCTACGGCGGCGTACGGGTCGAGAGCTGGGTCGACCAGGACGGGCGCATCCTGCGCTCGTCGAGCCCGCTCGGCTTCTCCATGGAGAAGACGACCTACGAGCTGGCACGCCAGGCCGAGGAGGACCAGAAGAGGGCGGCCGGCCCCGGCGGGGACGTCATCCTGGCGACGGCGATCCAGAGCAACGTCGACCTGCATCACGTCGAGGCGTACAGGAAGCTCAGCTTCCGGCTCACCGGCGTGGACCTCTCGGGGTTCCAGCTCGACGGCGACGGCCAGACGCTGCATGGCGACACGCTCACGGTCCGGCGCGTCGACTGGGACTCGCTCCACCCGGGCTACACGCTTCCCTATCCGCACATGGACTTGAGGCGGTACCTCGAGCCGGCCCCGCTCATCCAGAGCGACGACCCACGCATCATCGCCGAGGCGAACGAGATCGCGGGCGGGCGCTACACGCCGGGGAGCCACGATCCGAAGATCGTGGCCAGGCGACTCGCCGAGCGCGTGTACTCGATGCTGAAGCAGAAGATGACGTTCTCCGTGCCCAGCGCCGTGCAGGTCCTCAAGACCCGCCAGGGAGACTGCAACGAGCACACGGTGCTGTACGTGGCGCTCGCTCGCGCCCTCGGCCTGCCTGCCCGCAGCGCGGTGGGACTCGTCTACCTGGACGGCTCGTTCTTCTACCATGCCTGGCCGGAAGTCTGGCTGGGGCGCTGGGTGGCGGTCGACCCCACGTTCGGTCAGGTTCCCGCCGACGCGTCACACATCCGCTTCGTGATCGGCGGGCTGGCGCAGCAGGTGGAGATCGTCCAATTGATCGGCAACCTGCACATCCAGGTCCTCCAGTGAAGGAGGGCTCGTGACGGACTCTCCCGCAGCCGGCGCCGGCGGGGCCGCGCCGCACGTCGAGGCCCCGCGTGCGGACGTCGTGCTGTCGCTACGGGGGGTCACGAAGCGGTACGGCCGCTTCACGGCCGTGTCGGGTCTCGACCTCGACGTGCGGCGAGGCGAGATCTTCGGGTTCCTGGGCCCGAACGGGGCCGGCAAGACGACGACGATCCGCATGGTCGCCGGCGTGCTGCGGCCCTCGGAGGGCACGATCGTGCTGGGCGGCGACGATCTCGCGGGCAGCCCCGAGGCCGCGAAGGCGCGCGTCGGCTACATCCCGGACCGCCCCTTCCTGTACGAGAAGCTCTCCGGCGGAGAGTTCCTGCGGTTCGTGGGCGGCCTGTGGGGCAAGGACGGCGAGGAGGTCGAGCGGCGGGCGGAGCGGCTGCTCGAGCTCTTCCAGCTCACGCAATGGAAGGACGAGCTGATCGAGAGTTACTCGCATGGTATGCGCCAGAAGCTTCTCATCAGCTCGGCGCTCATCCACCATCCCGAGCTCATCGTCGTGGACGAGCCCATGGTCGGGCTCGACCCACGCTCCGCCAGGCTCCTGAAGGACCTGCTGCGTGAATACGTGCGCGCGGGGGGCACGGTCTTCATGTCCTCGCACACGCTGGAGATCGCCGAGGCGATGTGTGACCGCATCGCGATCCTGAGCGACGGTCACGTCATCGCGCTGGGCACGATGGAGGAGCTGCGCGCGCAGGCGCACACGGGCGGCGCCCACCTCGAGGAGATCTTCCTCAAGGTCACGGGAGGCGAGGACGTGGCCGGAGTGATCGAGAGCCTGCG
The DNA here is from genome assembly GCA_046704285.1 of Longimicrobiales bacterium. Taxonomy (GTDB): domain Bacteria; phylum Gemmatimonadota; class Gemmatimonadetes; order Longimicrobiales; family Gaopeijiaceae; genus SZUA-318. Next base: position 4,452 of record JBJKSF010000099.1, read on the forward strand.
GGAGGCGGTCGAGGGGTGAAGGCCGGCGTCTCCTGGCTGCTCCGGCCGAAGCTGCGCACCAAGCTCAACCGGGCGCGCACCGACGAGGGCCGGCTGTTCAAGGCGCTCCTGCTGGGGTTCGTCGGGACCTTCTTCTGGGTCCTGATCTTCGCGGTCATCTTCCGGATGCTGCTGTACTTCCGGGGCACGCAGGGGATCGGGGACCTCCTGGCGTCCAAGCTGCTCGGGCTCGCCTTCCTCACGTTCTTCATGATCCTGGTGCTGTCGAACGTGATCGCGGCGCTGTCGACGTTCTTCCTGGCGGACGACCTCGAGCTGGTAGTGGCCGCTCCGGTCGACCCGGCGACCGTGTACGGAGCGCGCCTCGCGGAGACGATCGTGGACTCGTCGTGGATGGTGGCCCTGCTCGCCGTACCGCTGCTGGCCGCCTACGGCGTCGTCTACGGCGCCGGCGTGGGCTACTACGTCCTCGCGGCGGCGACGATCGTGCCGTTCCTCGTGGTTCCGGCCGTGGTGGGCGCGGCCGTGACGTTGATCCTGGTCAACGTCTTTCCGGCCCGGCGCACCCGCGACCTCCTGGCTCTGGTCGGACTCCTGTCCGCCGCTGCCGTGGTGGCGCTCCTTCGCTTCCTGCGTCCCGAGCGGCTCATGCGCCCCGGGCAGTTCAGGAGCCTGGTCGACTTCGTCGCGGTGCTGCGCGCGCCCACCTCCCACTGGCTCCCGAGCGAGTGGGCGGCGCACGCCCTCATGTCGTTCCTGAACGGGGCGTTCGAGCCGTTCCCGTTCCTGTTCCTGTGGAGCACGGCGGGCGCGTTCGTCGTGCTCGGGGCGTGGCTGCACGGGGCCTGCTACCATGCCGGCTTCACGCGCGCGCAGGAGGGCGCCGGGCGGAAGGAGCGTCGTCGTCGTCCGGCACTCCTGGAGCCCCTGCTGGGCCGTGTGCGGCCGAGCACGCGCGTGCTGGTGAGCAAGGAGATCCGGGTCTTCTTCCGAGACACCACCCAGTGGTCGCAGCTCATCCTCCTGGGCGTCCTGGTCGTCGTCTACGTCTACAACATCAAGGTGCTGCCGCTCTACACGGGGGAGAGGGTCTCCTTCTTCCTCATCAACCTGGTGTCGTTCCTCAACCTGGGACTGGCCGGCTTCGTCGTGGCGGCGATCGCAGCGCGTTTCGTGTTCCCGGCGATGTCGCTGGAGGGGCGCATGATGTGGCTGCTGCGCTCCTCTCCGCTCGACGTCCGGTCCCTCTTCTGGTCCAAGTACCTGGTCGGCACGCTGCCGCTCCTCGTGGTGGCGCTGCCGCTCATCGTGGTCACGAACGTTCTGCTGAGCGCGTCGCACTTCGTGCTGGTGCTGACGACGCTCACGATGGTCGGGGTGACGTTCGCGCTGACCTCCCTCGCGCTCGGGTTCGGCGCGCTCTACCCCAACTACGAGACGGAGAACGTCGCCGAGATCCCCACCTCTTTCGGCGGGCTGCTCTTCATGATGGCGGCGGTGAGCTATCTGGCGGGCGTGGTCATCCTGGAGGCATGGCCGGTCTATCTGTACCTGTCGTCGCGCTTCCGGGGCGGGGCGGGCCACGTGGACGTGCTGCCTCTGGTGCTCGGCGTGGCCGGAGCGACCGTGTTGACCGTGGTGGCCACGGCTGCACCTCTCTGGGCCGGCGTGCGCCGGGTGCGCTCGGTGGATTTCTGAGAGGAGCCGGTGTGCGGCGCTGCGAGAGGTGACACGCGCCGGGGCGGGGCGCATATTTCCCGGGCGGCGAACGACCGCCGCCTTCATCCTTTCGACGGGCCGGGTCATGCCGGTGATCGAGGCGCTCGGGAGCGCCCGACCGGTCGACCACGACGCAGGGAGCCCCGCATGATCCTGGCCCTGAAGATCCTCGGAGCGGTGGCCGCGCTGCTGCTCGGGATCCTCCTCGGGCTCCCGGGACGCTACCGCCAGGACCTCGAAGATCTCGAGCGCACGATGGAGCGGGGGAGCGGCCGCCGGCGCCCCGTCAAGCGCGTCTTCATGCTGCCCGAGCGGCTGCTCGGCCCGCTCGTGCGCAGGCGCCACGAGGGCGGGCGGGGCTTCGAGGTGCGCAGGCCCGAGGACCGGTAGGGCGTCGCCTCAGCGCAGAAACGCGTCCACCACGACGTTCACCACCCCCACCAGCGCCCCGAGCACGTAGCCGAGCCGCACGATCAAGGTCAGCTCGCGCTGGGTCACTCGCCGCACCAGATCCTCCAGGCGCTCCATCGGGTACTCGAGCACCTTGTCCTCGACACGCCGCGCCACGTCGATGCGCTGAACCACGTCGGGCACCTGCGTCTGGAGCCACTCCCACAGCGGGCCGCCCAGGGCGCCCTCGATGCGCTGCGGTGCGCCCTGGGGCAGCCAGCCGGCGGGCGTTCCGATGGGCCGATCGAGCAGGCTCTCGAGAATCCTGCCGGCGCCCTCGCGGTACAGGCGGGCTCCCGCCTCGCTCCGGGCGGCGCTCACCAGCCACTCGGCGAGCCGCTCCGGGGGCACCCGCTGGAATACGTCGCCCCACGTGCGTGCGCCCGCCTTCTCCAGGCCCGAGTGCAGCTTCTCGACCACGAACTCGCGTGTCGCGGGGTCCCTGGCCATTCCGACGATCCAGCCGGCCAGGGTGGCGCGGGCCTCGACCACGCTCGCGTCGTCCGGCTCGCCGAGCACGGAGGCCACCGGCCTGCGCAGGAAGTCCACGATCGCCTCGTTCACCCCACGCGCCATGGCCTCCCGCACCGGAGGGTCGGTCAGCACCTCCGAGAGGCGCTCGGCGCCCTCGGCCTCGATGGCGTCCAGGACCTTCTCGACCGTGTCGTCGGTCATCACCAGGCGCGCCACCACCCGCTGATGGAACTTCAGGTCCCTGAGGAACCGATGCAGCAGATCGTCGAGCGTGGCCTGCATGCGCGCCCGTGCTCCGGGGTCCTCCAGGAGCCTGCCCAGCCTCTCGATGGCCAGGGGCAGGTAGCCCGAGATCGCCTTCTCGACGGAGGCCACCAGCCCGAGCGGCAGGATCTCCTCGAACGTGCGCCCGGGGGCGAGCAGTCTGCACGCTCCACGCTCCAGATAGTCGTCGACGGCCCCGTGGAAGTCCTCGCTGTCGACGAGACCCTGGAGCCAGTCCTCCACGGCCGATTCCACGGCCTCGCCCCGTGCCGGCGTGAGCACGCCGGCGATCGGCTCGTCCGCCACCACCTGGACGAGCTCCGATGCCCGCGCGCTCATCGACTCGGCGAAACGCTCCGAGTCGAGGTACTCGTGCAGCCGGGCCAGGGCCATCTCCACGATCTCGTCGAGGACCGTGTCGATCTCGCTCATCATGGGAGCGGGCACGAGCTCCCGTAGCGAGCCACGCTCGTGCTGGAAGACCTCGTCGAAGAAGCCCTCGAGCCGCTGGTCGAAAGCCCGGCGGAACTCCTCGTTGGCGAACGTCCGGGTGAGGTCCTCCTCGGTGAGGAGACGGTTGCCCACCGTGCGGCCGATGGCCTCCGCCAGCCTCGGCTGGTTCTTCGGGATCGCACCCTGGAGGAAGCGGATGCGCCACGGCCCGATGTGCGGTGCCTCGTAGGGATGGAAGAGCATCCAGATGGCGACGGCGTTCGTGAATCCGCCGATCAGCGCGCCGAACGCGATGGTGACCAGAGCGGTGACGATCTCGTGCGTGGATATCATGGGCGCCGGTGCCGGAGGAGACCCCGCACGGGGTAGCGGCCGCCCTCGATGCGGAGCGTGCCGGTGACCTGGAAGAGGGCGTCGACGGGCAGCACCGGCCCCGGCCCCGTGCCGGAACGGATACGTGCCGACGTTACGTCCAGGGCGCCCGAGAGGGCGTCGCCGTCGCTGGAGATCGACCAGGCGACGGGCACGTCCTGACGGGACGGCTGGAATGCGCGCAACTCCGTCCATTCCACCGTGACCGCAGGCCACTGCAGGTCGCGGAGGCCCAGGCGCGCCCACGCGTGCCAGGCGCCCACGGTGCCCGGCGGGGTCATGCGAGGAGCCTCCATCAGCGCCTGGAGCGAGTCGCCGGAGATCACGAAGGCCCAGTCGCCCGCATCGGGATCGTCCGTGCGGCGCTCGCGGAACAGGTCGAGCACGACCCCATCGACGCGCCTCCCCGCCAGCAGCGCGGCCCCCTCCTGAATCCGGAAGCTCTCGTCGCGCGGGCCGGTCCACTCCTGGAGCACGTCGCCGAGATCCAGCTCGAGCGAGCGCCGACCGTCCTCGAACACGAGGCTCTCGACGGCGTCCCCCATTCCGACGACGAGATGCAGGCCGTCGTGGGGCAGGATACGCCACGGAGAACGGCTGGGTGGCGTCTCCCACTTCTCGGAATAGAACTCGTCCCAGGTGCCGCCGCGCACGAGGAGCCCTCGGGTCTCACGCTCGACGGCACCCTGACGCATGCGTGCCGACATGAGCCAGGGCACCAGGAAGGAGCTGTCGCCGCGGAGCGTCGTGAAGACGAAGGCGCGCTCGTAGACGCGGTCCCGGAACCCCGCGGCCGGCCTGGTGTCGCCTGCCTGCGCGGGTTGCCGGGGCGTCCCGGACCCCGAGCCCGAGCAACCCGCCAGACACGCGCTCACGAGCAGGGCCGCCCCTCGAGACGGCGCGCTCACGTGGTCCAGGTCGGGGTACGGGTCGGGTCCGGGATCCGCGCGGGCGCGTCCTGCGCGCTCAACGGGACGCGCGCTCCGGTCCGAGCGCGAACGTGATCGTGACGTGCGCGTTCACGTTCTCGCCTCGGGGCTCGATGGGGGTCTGGAGGGAGGCCCGCGCGACCTCGCCGAAGAACACGGGGCGGGGCGACGGCGTCTCCGCGCCGCCCTCCACCTCGAGCGGCGCACCGAGCTGACGGCCCAGCGCGGCGGCGATCGTCTCCGCCTGCTCCCGGGCGCGGTGCACCGCCTCGGCCAGGATCTCCTGCTCCGCGTGGCTGGGGTCGGAAGCCTCGAACGAGATCCCCGACACACGGTTGGCTCCGGCGGCCGTGGCCACGTCGATGAGGCGGCCGACGCTCTTCAGGTCCGTGAGGGTGGCGCGCACGTTGTTCACGACGCGGTAGCCTTCGATCTTCTGCGCGCGACCGCCGTCCGGGCTGGCCACGCTGGTATAGACAGGAGAGAGCGTGTAGCCGTACGTCTCGATGTGGAGTCCCGCGAGCTGCGCGCCCCGGATGGCCGTGAGCACCGAGCTCATGGCGTCGGCGTTCGCCTGCGACGCACCCGCCGCGGTCTTTTCGTGCGACTCCACCGCCAGGTTCACGCGTGCCAGGTCCGCCGCGACGGTCGTCGAGGCCGCGCCCGTCACCCGGATCGTCGCCGGCTTGGGCGGCTCGCGCTGCTCCGCCTGGTCCCGGCCTTCCCCCGCCGCCCCGCCCGCCGGCTGCTGGGCGCCCGCCGGGGCGAGGAGGCCCGCCAGCATGAGGCCGACGAGGGGGAGCACCCCTGAGTTCCATCGCATCATGATCTCTCCTGGGTACCTGAAGGGCGGGCCGCGCACGCCACCCTCGAGGGGGAACGTTTCCGCCTCGCCCGGGTCCGGGTTATAGTGTCGCCGTCCGGCTCCCGCCACGCCACATCCCGAAAAGCCATGAAAGCCATCATCCCCCTGGCCGGGAAGGGGACCCGCCTCCGGCCGCACACGCACCATACCCCCAAGCCGTTGCTGAAGGTCGCCGGCAAGCCCGTCCTCGGCTACATCCTCGACGATCTGAGGCGCATCGGGGTCGAGGAGCTCGTCCTCATCGTGGGCCACCTGCGCGCGGAGATCGAGGCGTGGGTGAAGGCGGAGTATCCGGAGCTGAGACCCCACTACGTGCTCCAGGAGGTCCAGGACGGTACCGCAGGCGCCGTGGCGCTCGCGGAGCCGCTCGTCGACGAGGAAGTCCTCATCGTCTTCGCCGACGCGGTGCTCGAAGTCGACTACGAGCTCTCGCGCACGTTGGATCCCTCCTACGCCGGAGTGATCTGGGCGAAGGAGGTCGAGGACTACCAGCGCTTCGGCGTGATCGTCACCAACAGCGACGGCACGATGAGGCGCATCGTCGAGAAGCCGAAGGAGCCGATCTCGCGACTGGCGAACATCGGCCTCTACTACATCCGCGACCACCGGCTGCTCTTCGACGGCATCCACCACACGCTCGCGTCTCCGCCGGGTGCGTCCGGCGAGTTCTACCTCACCGACGCCTTCCAGTACATGGTCGACCAGGGCGCGCGCATCCTCACCGCTCCGGTCGAGGGGTGGTGGGACGCGGGCAAGCCGGAGACGCTCCTCGAGACGAACCAGCACCTGGTCGCCACGGGGCGGGGCGGCGTCGACCCCTCCGCGCTGGTGGAGGAGGCGGAGATCGTGCCGCCCGTGCGGCTGGAAGAGGGGGTGGTCGTGCGGGGGGGCCGGATCGGCCCGAACGTCACGCTGGAGAAGGGCGCCCGCGCGGAGCGCTGCGAGTTGCGCGACACGGTGGTCGGTCCGCATGCCGTGCTGGAGGACGCCCACCTCTCCAATTCGCTCGTCGGAGCGCACGCGCGCGTCAAGAGGGTGCGTGCCTCCCTGCGGGTGACGGACCACTCGGTGGTGGAAGGCTCCTAGCCGTTCCCTAGCCGTCGAGCTCCGCGATGAGCACCACCGAGTAGAGGGCCCGCAGCACCCCCTCCACGCCCCTCACGTTGCGGTACCACTCGCCGGTGGTATGGGCGAGCCCCGCCTCCCCCCCTCCGCCGATCGTCGCGGCGGGAATGCCCGCCGCCATGGCGGCGTTCGCGTCCGTGGAAGCGGCAGCGAAGAGGGGATCACCCCCTACGGCTCGCGTGGCCTGGACCGCGGCCCGCACCATCGCGCAGTCCGGGTCCGTCTCTCCTCCGGGACGCTGCCCGATGCGCGCGAGCTCGGTGTCGAGGACGCTGCGGCGGGTGGCGCTCTCCGCGGCGACGGCCGCCTTCACCGCCTTCCGTACCTCGCCCTCCAGGAACTCCAGGCGCGCCTCGCTCTCCGCCCGGCAGTCGATCTCGAGCCACGCGTCCTGGGGGACGGAGTTGATGCTCGTTCCTCCACCCCAGCGCGCGACCGTGAGCGACGATGCGGCGTCGGCGGCCTGAGGCAGGGTCGCGAGCGCCTCCACGACGCGCCCCAGGGCGTGGATGGGGTTCACCGTGCCCCGATCCTGCCAGGAGTGCCCACCCGGGCCGCGCAGGAGCACCCGGAATCGGCGTGACCCGATTCCACGGGTCACGATCCGGTCGAGCCCTGCGCCGTCCACCGAGAGGAACGCGGCAGCGCCGCATCCGGCCCCGGACGGCCCGACGAGGTGCTTGGAGCCGCGCAGATCTCCGAGACCCTCCTCTCCGACCGTGGCGGCGAACAGGACCGGGCGGCGCGTGGTGACGTGTCCGGCCGCCAGGGCGCGAGCCACGGCGAGCAGCACGGCGAGGCCCCGGCCGTCGTCGGACACCCCGGGCCCTTTGAGGAGGTCGCCGCGACGGCTGACCAGGATGGGGATGTCCTCGGAGAAGACCGTGTCCATGTGGGCGCACAGGATCAAGGGGGGCAGGTCCTCGACGCCGGCCCGCACGGACACCACGTTGCCCACCTCGTCGAGACGGGCTTCCCGCAGCCCGTCGCGCTGGAACCGGGCGAGCACGGCCGCGGCGCGCTCCCCCTCGGCGAACGGAGGCGCCGCGATGGCCGTCAGCGCGAGCTGGTCGGCGAGCGTGTCCTCGTCCGTCGCTCGGGCATGGGCGGCGGCCCGGACGACCGCGGCCGTGTCGAGGGGCGACTGCACGGACGGGACCACGGGACCTCCGTGTTCGGGGGCGGGAACGCATCCAAGCTGCGTAGCGGCACGGAGATCGTCAAATGACCCCGAATCTGCGGGTTACCCCTCCGTTACACGTCCGGGGCCGATTCGTTACGCCCGCGCCATAAGGTAGGGCCGCCAACTCGGGCCGTGCCAGGATCCCGCGAGGGCCGCTCCGGCCGGCCGTGTGACTCGGACGGCCTCATGGATAGTATGTTTACCCTGCTCGCCGCGGCGAGCCGAATGCCGATGAACGCTACCGCCGCACGGAGCACCATGGACACATCCTCGAACTCGGCGCCAGCGCCCCGCATCCTCGTGGTGGAGGACGAGCCGGACATCGCGGCGCTCATCGCCTATCAGCTCACGCGGGAGGGGTTCCGGGTGGAGACGGCGGGAACGGGGACGGGGGCCCTCGAGGCCGTGGGCCGCGACATCCCGGACCTCCTCGTGCTGGACCGCATGCTTCCCGAGCTGAGCGGCGACGAGGTCCTCAGGCGGCTCAAGGGTGAGGATGCGACGCGCTCCGTTCCGGTCCTGGTGCTGACCGCCAAGCGCGAGCAGGAGGACCGCATCCAGGGCTTCGAGCTGGGTGCCGACGACTATCTGACCAAGCCCTTCAGCCCGCGGGAGCTGGTCCTGAGGGTCCAGGCCATCCTGCGGCGCGTCCGGGAGGCCGGGCGCAGCGCGGGCGGGCGCATGCTCACCGCCGGTCCCCTGCGCATGGACCTGGGGGCCCACCGGGTCTCGATCCACGGCGAGGAGATCATCCTGACGCCCACGGAGTTCCGGCTGCTGGAGGTGCTCGTCGAGCGGCGGGGGCGCACGCAGAGCCGGCGCCAGCTCCTGGAGAAGGCATGGGACCTGGACGCGGGGGTCATCGACCGCCTCCAGACGCGAACCGTCGACATGCACGTGCGCAGGCTGCGCAGCAAGCTCGGTGACCTCGGGGAGTGGGTGGAGACGGTGCGCGGGTTCGGCTATCGTCTCCGGGTGCCCGAGGGGACCGAGTAGAGCGGCTCGCCACCTTCCGCCCGGAGCGATTCCACGTGCGCGTTCGGATCCATCAGCCCCTGCTCGCGGCGTTCTTCGGCATCGTCGCGCTGCTCGTGCTCCTGGTCGTCATCCTCGTGGACCACGGGGTCCGCACGCGCTTGATCGCGACGTACGAAGACGAGCTGAGCCACGAGCTCTCGCTCGGGCAGTGGGCGGTGCAGGAGGCAGTGGGCGTCGCCCCGGATTCGCTGGCGCGCGAGGTGACGGCCAGCGTGGGCTACGGGGTCACGATCATCGACACCACGGGCGTCGTCCTGGGCGACTCGTACTCCCCTCCCGGGCAAGTCCCGAAGGAAAAGAATCTGCGGAGCCGGCCCGAGGTCGCCGGGGCGCTGTCCGGTGGGGTCTCCTTCGGCGAGCGCACCAGCACGGCCGTGGGCCAGGACTTCCTCTACGCCGCGACCATGACGCGTCTCGATGGTCGCCCGGTCGTGCTGCGCCTCGCGGCGCCGATGTCCGTCGTGAACGACGCCGTGGCGGCCATCCGGGCGATGGTCGTGCTGAGCGGCCTCGTCGTGCTGCTGCTCGCTCTGCTGATCGCATGGGGCCTGGGCCGGAGCCTGCGGCACGCTCTGGGAGACCTGGCACGGCGCGCGCGGCGGCTGGCCTCCGGGGACTTCGGGCAGGCGGGGTCGGCCGGCACGTCCGTGGTGGAGCTGCAGGACCTGGGAGTCGCGTTCGACAGCCTGGCGGGGGAGCTGGAGGAGCGCTTCGCCGAGCTCGGCCACGAGCGCGACGAGATGCAGACGCTCATCGACTGCATGGGTGAGGGGGTGATCGCGCTCACCGAGGACGCTCGCCTCCTCAAGACGAACCGCGCGGCCCGGGCCCTGCTCCAGCTCCCGGACGCGCCACCGTTCGCGCCGATCAGCACCCTCGTGCGCCAGCCCGAGCTGCGTGAGGTGCTGGAGACGTCCGTCGTGCGCCCGTCCCAGAGCGGGGAGGTTCAGCTCGGCGGGCGTCACCTGTTCGTGACGTCGCGCACACTGGACCGCGGGGGGGCCGTGACGACGTTCCTGGACGTCTCGGAGCTGCGGCGCCTCGAGCAGGTGCGCCGGGACTTCGTGGCCAACGCCTCGCACGAGCTCAAGACGCCCCTCACCGCGATCCGCGGCTTCGCGGAGACGCTGCTGGAGGGCGATCCTCCGGAGCACCTCAGGCAGGAGTTCCTCGGGTCGATCCGCAAGAACACGTTGCGCCTGCAGCGGATGGTGGACGACCTGCTGGACCTGACGCGCCTGGAGTCGGGAGGATGGGCGGCCCGCTCCGAAGAAACGTCGGTCGCCGCGGTGGCCCGGGAGACCTGGGAGGAGATGGAGGGCGCGGCCGCGGCCAAGCAGATCACGTTCTCCGTCGAGGGAGAGGCCCGGGCGATGGCGGACCGGCAGGGCCTCGTGCAGATCTTCCGCAACCTTCTCGAGAACTCTCTGCGTCACACCGACGAAGGGGGCCACATCGAGGTCGTCGTGGAGCCCGGGGACGGGCGCGTGCAGGTCCGGGTGATCGACGACGGGGAGGGCATCCCCTCGAAGGCGCTCCCGAGGATCTTCGAGCGCTTCTTCCGGGCCGACGCCTCGCGGGCCCGCGACTTCGGCGGGACGGGCCTCGGCCTCGCGATCGTCCGCCATCTCGTGAGCGCGATGGGCGGCACGGTCGACGCCCAGAGCGAGCTCGGCAGAGGTACCACGATCCGCTTCACGCTTCCGGCAGTCTGAGCCATGGCTATGATCTACGACATCGACCTCGGCGGCGAGACGGCGGCCCTCGAGGCCCGGGACCTCTCGGTGTACTACGGCGGGAAGAAGGCGGTGAAGCAGGTCTCGATGACCGTCCCGTCCCATCGGGTCGTCGCGCTGATCGGCCCGTCCGGGTGCGGCAAGAGCTCGCTGCTGCGCTGCTTCAACCGGATGAACGACCTGGTCGAGGGGGCGCGGGTGGAGGGGGAGGTCCTCTTCCGGGGCCAGAACCTGTACGCCCGCGGTGTGGACCCGGTCGAGGTGCGGCGACGGATCGGGATGGTCTTCCAGAAGCCCAACCCGTTTCCGAAGTCGATCTACGACAACGCCGCGTTCGGGCCACGCGTGAACCGATTCAAGGGGGACCTGGACTCCCTCGTGCGGGAATCGCTCACGCGCGCGGCGCTGTGGGACGAGGTCCACGACCGCCTGCACGACTCCGCGCACGCCCTGTCGGGGGGGCAGCAGCAGCGGCTGTGCATCGCGCGCGCGCTCGCGGTGCGGCCCGAGATCGTGCTCATGGACGAGCCCGCGTCGGCACTGGATCCGATCGCCACGCAGAAGATCGAGGAGCTGATCTACGAGCTGAAGAAGGACTACACGATCGTCATCGTAACGCATAACATGCAGCAGGCGGCCCGCGTGTCGGACTACACGGCGTTCCTCTACATGGGGGAGCTGATCGAGTACGGGCCGACCGAGACCCTCTTCACCACGCCGCGTGAGGAGCGGACCGAGGCCTATCTCACGGGGAGATTCGGATGATCACGCCACCGCACGCCCGGCGTCCCTTCCACGAGGACCTGGACGCGCTCCAGGGGCGCCTCCTGGAGATGGCCGGGCTGGTCGAGAAGCTCGTGGGCCAGGCCGCGCGGGCGGTGCTCGCTCGCGATTCAGACGCGGCGGACGCGATCACCGCGGCCGACGACCGCGTGGACGAATACGAGATCGAGATCGACGAGCTGGTCACCGAGCTCACGGCCCTGCATCAGCCGATGGCGATCGATCTGAGGCGCCTCATCACGACCCTGCGCCTGTCGAGCGACCTGGAGCGTGTGGGCGACCACGCGGTGAACATCGCCAAGGCGGCCCGCCGCCTCGCCGCCGCGGACCCGCTGCCGGACCTTCCCGAGCTGGCGGAGATCATCGACATCTCCCTGGGGATGTTCTCCGACGCGCTCGCCGCCTACGTGTCGAGGAACGCGGAGGTCGCGCGCAGGGTGTGCCTCACGGACGACAAGGTGGACGACCTGCGGCGCTCGCTCTTCCACATCCTGGTCGAGCAGATGCGGAGCGACCCCAAGCGGGTGGGCGGCGCCCTCGAGGTGCTGCTGGTGGGCCAGAACCTGGAGCGCATCGCCGATCTCTCCACCAACATCTCCGAGGACGTGGTGTTTCTCGTGGAGGGGCACTCCATCAAGCACGGGCTCGAAGGCCACCACGTGATGGACCGCGAGTAGCGGTCCGGCGGACGAGCCGGCCTCCCGACGTTGCGGAGATGCCGGTGCGCGCTCTACCCTGTGCCGATGTCCGATACCCCTTCCAAACCCGCCGGCGGGCGTGCCGCAGAGCCGGGCGCTCCCGAGGGAGGCGTCACGGAGGCGCCGCCCGCCCCGATGGACTCCGCGGTGGAGCGGCTCCTCGACCAGGTCGTCCCCAGGCCCCAGCCGCAGCTCCTTTCCGATCTGGAGAGGCTGCGCGGGCAGGTGGCCATCGTCACCGGAGGGTCCAGCGGCATCGGCCGGGCCATTGCGCTGGCGCTGGCCGAGTGCGGCGTCCACGTGGGGTTCTGCTTCCTGGACGACGGGGCGCCGTCGCGCGTCGAGGCCCAGACGGTGGCGCGGGGGCTGCGCGAGCTGGAGGTACGCGTGCACTTCCGTTCCTGCGACGTGCGCGACGCCGCGGACGTGAAGGCCTTCACGCGGGAGGTGCACGAGGAACTGGGGGGGCTGCACATCCTGGTGAACAACGCGGGGATCGGCAGGGACCGTGCGCTGTGGCGCATGCAGGACCACGAGTGGGAGGCGGTGCTGCGTACGAACCTCGACGGCGCGTTCTTCTTCATCCGCGCGGTGGCGCCCTACCTGCGCGCTCAGGAGTACGGGAAGGTCGTCAACGTGGCCTCGGTCCACGGGGTGAGGAGCGAGTTCGGGCTGTCCAACTACGCGGCTTCGAAGGCCGGCCTCATCGGCCTCACCCGCAGCGCCGCCGTCGAGCTGGGGCCCCGCAACATCAACGTGAACGCGGTGGCTCCCGGATACATCCGCACCACGCGGCTCACCGCGCAGGTCCCTCCCGAGATCCTCGATCGTGCCCGGGAGCGCTCGGCGCTCGGGAGGCTCGGCGATCCCCGCGACGTGGCCAGCGCCGTCCTGTTCCTGTGCTCCGAGGCCGCACGCCACATCACGGGAACGGTGCTCCCGGTCGACGGGGGCTACGTGTTGTGAGAGGAGGGGGCGAGGGACGGCCCGGCGCGGGCTCGGAGGGTGTCGCGGGGCTCCTGTGGGGGTCCGCCTCCGCTGCCAGGCTGTCGCAACGCAGCTCCGGCGGATCCTCCTCGGAGCCCCTCCACGCATCGGGCCCGTCCACGTGACCGCCCCGCCCCTCGACACGGTCTGGAGCGCCGGGTCGAGGAAGCTGCGCTCGGACCCGGACTTCGGCGCGGTCGTGCGTCGCGTCGGTCCCGTGAGGATGCCTGCGGCGTCGGAGCCTCCCTTCGCCTACCTCGTGCGCTCGATCGTCTTCCAGCAGCTCGCGGGCAAGGCGGCGCGCACGATCCACGGGAGGTTGGTGGACGCTCTGCGTGGACGCGTGAGCCCGGCCGGGGTCTTGCGCCTGTCGGAGGGCAAGCTGCGGAGCGCCGGGCTCTCCGGCGCCAAGCTCGCCTCGATCCGGGACCTGGCGCTCCAGGCGCGCTCCGGGGAGGTGGCCCTCGACGACCTCGAGTCACTGCCCGACGAGGAGATCGTGGAGCGGCTGACGTGCGTGCGCGGCATCGGCCCGTGGACGGCCCACATGTTCATGATGTTCCGCCTGCGCCGGCCGGACGTCTGGCCGACGGGCGACTTCGGCGTGCGCAAGGGGCTGGCGCGCATCCACGGGCGCGAGGACCCGCTGTCCCCGAAGGAGATGGGACCGCTCGGGGACGCCTACCGCCCGTGGCGGAGCGCGGCGGCCTGGTACTGCTGGCGCACGCTGGAGATCGAGCTGCCGCAGATCGGGTGAGCGCGGGGGAGCGTCGCGGTGGGCGGGGCTCCTGTGGGGGTCCGCCTCCGCTGCCAGGCTGCCGCAATAGCAGCTCCGGCGGATCCTCCTCGGAGCCCCCTCGACACATCACCGTCCGCCCGAGCGACCCGCTCCCTCCCTCCGGGAGAATCCGGATCCCTGTAGGGCGTTTCCCCACGCTCCACGGCGGGCTTTCGACGGCTGCCGCGTCCATCCCCTCTGCTCGAAACTTGAAGCACCCGACGTGTGCGACGAGGAGAGGACGAACCGTGCTGCATGCTCCGGTATTGACGCACCTGATGGCCCTGGCCGCGCTGGCCCTGCCCGTGCAGGCGCGGCGGGTCCAGGCCCGGCCAGCCGGGCCCGATACGACGCTTTCCGGCCTGCCGGCGCAGATCGCCGAGCGGGACTCCCTCATCTTCGAGGGCGGACCGCTGGAGGCCGAGGCGGTGACGATCGAGCGGAGCCTGCGCTGCAACTGCGGGTGCGGGCTCGACGTCCACACCTGCCTCTTCGCCATGCAGTGCGGCACGTCGCCGAAGTGGGCCGAGCGCATCCGCCTGGAGCTGAGGGCGGGACGCACGCCCAAGCAGATCGAGGCGGGGTTCGTGGCCGACTTCGGTGAGAGTGTCCTGATCGCCCCGCCTGCCCATGGATTCAACCTGGTCGGCTACCTGCTCCCGGGCTTCGGGATCCTCATGATCGGCACGCTGCTCGGCATGCTCCTGCACCGGGGGGCGCGGCCGACCGAGGTGGCCGCCTCCGCGCCCGACTTCGCGGACGCCGACCTGGACCGGCTGCGCGAGGCGATGCGCCGGATGGACGAGTCCGAGCGGCCCGACTGGTAGAGGGGGCTCCTGCGGGGTCCGCCTCCGCTGCCAGGCTGCCGCAACCGAGCGACCGATCGGTCATCACGCGAAGCGCACAAGAGCTCTTTCGCGAGCTCTTCGAGCGAAGCGAGATCATGCAGCTCCGGCGGATCCTCCTCGGAGCCCCGTCCCCGTCAACCCACGTAGGTCAGCCAGTCTCCGTGCGCGTCGTCCGCGTCGCCGTGCACGATCTCCATGAACCGCTTCTGGATGGCGAGCGTCACCCGTCCCGCCCCGCCGGCTCCCACGGGAATCCGGTCCACGCTGCGCACGGGCGTCACCTCCGCCGCCGTTCCCGTGAGGAAGATCTCGTCCGCCGTGTACAGTGCCTCCCGCGGCACCATCTCCTCGGTGGTCTCGTAGCCCAGCTCGGCGGCGATGCGCAGGACCGCGTCCCGCGTGATCCCCTCGAGCGAGGTCCCGTCCAGAGTCGGCGTGACGACCCGCCCCCGCCGCACCAGGAAGACGTTCTCACCGCTGCCCTCGCTCACGAGGCCGCTCGGGCCGACCGCGATGCCCTCGGCGTAGCCGTTCGTGATCGCCTCCATCTTGATGAGCTGCGCGCTCACGTAGTGTCCGGCGGCCTTGGCGCGCACCGGGAACGTGTTGGGGTGGGCACGCTGCCACGACGACACGCACACGTCCACGCCGGCCTCCAGGGCGCCCTCTCCCAGATAGGTGCCCCAGGGCCAGGCCGGGATGTACGTCTCCACGGGGCTCCCGATGGGGTTGAGGCCGGCGGAGCCGTAGCCGCGCAGCACCATGGGACGCAGGTAGCAGTCCTTCAGCCCGTTGCGGCGGATGATCTCCAGACACGCCTGCTCGAGGGTCTCCGGCGCGTGGCGCACCTCCATGCGGAAGATCGCGCACGAGTCGTACAGCCGGCGGATGTGCTCGCGCAGGCGGAAGACCGCCGGGCCCCGGGGGGTCTCGTACGCCCGGATCCCCTCGAACACCGAGGAGCCGAACTGCACGGCCAGCGACAGCAGGTGCACGGTGGCGTCGTGCCAGGCGACGAACTCGCCGTCCTTCCAGATCCACTCCGATTCCGTCAGCTTCGCGCTTCCCATGGGATGCCTCAGAAGAGTCCTTTGATCCAGCCGCCGTCGACCGCTACGGACTGCCCCGTGACGTAGCCGGCCCGCTCGGAGGCGAGGAACGCGGCGAGAGCCCCCAGCTCCTCCGGCTCGCCCAGGCGGCCCATCGGCACCTCGCGCTCCCACGAGGCGTACGCCTCCTGGACGCTTCCGCCCGTGCGCCTCGAGACGGCTTCCGCGAGATCGACCAGCCTCTCGGTGCGCGTATAGCCGGGCAGCACGCAATTGACGGTCACCCCGAACGGCGCCGCCTCGTTCGCGATCGTCTTGGCGAAGCCCGTCACGGCCGCCCGGATCGAGTTCGAGAGGATGAGGCCGGCGACGGGCTGCTTCACCGAGATCGACGTGACGTTCAGGATGCGTCCCCAGCGGCGCTCCTTCATCCCCGGCAGCACGGCGCGCACCAGGTTGACCACGCTCTCGAGGTTCTGGGCCACCGCGTGCCGCCACACTTCCGCCGAGTGATCCTCGAAGGGTCCGGAGGGTGGGCCCCCCGTGTTCGTCACGAGGATGTCGATCGGGCCGAGCCCGTCCTCGGCGCCCCGCACCGCACGCTCCACCCCCGCGGGGTCGGTGAGGTCCGCCGCGAGGGCGACCACCGTGGCCCCCGTCTCTCTCTCGATCGAGTCGCGGGCCGCGCCGATGCGCTCCTCGGAGCGCGAGCAGATGGCAACGCCGGCTCCTTCGGCCGCGAGCGCGTGCGCGATCGCGCGGCCCAGCCCCGCGCTCGCGCCGCACACGAGCGCCGTGCGCCCACTCAGTCCCAGGTCCATGTCACTTCGTCACTTCTGATGGAAGTAGCTGTCGGTACCGTCGAGCCAGTCCTGCCGGGGAGGGCTGAACACGTCGAGATCGAACGTGTCGGCGAGCGCCTGCGCCCTGTGCGGGACGTTCGAGGGGATGTAGAGGACCTCGCCCTCGCGTACGACCACCTCCTCCTCGCCGTCCTCGCCGATCCAGAAGCGCAGCGCTCCGCCGAGGATGTAGGTCAGCTGCTCGTTCTCGTGGGCGTGCGTCGGGACGATCGCGTCCTTGTCGAGGTAGACGTGCGCGATCATCATGCGCTCGCCCGTGAAGAGGCGGCGGCTGATGGCGTCGGTGACCTTCTCCTTGGGAAGGTCGTCCCAGCGTGCATGGCGGACGGAAGAGCTCATCGTGGTCTGCTCCGGGGTTGTGGGGCGGGCTCCGGAATGGGCGGCCGGGAGCGCCCGCTGTCAACCGTCTCCCGGCGCGGCGCGGCCTCGCCGGTTCCGAGGAACACGGGCGCCGCTCGACCGGTACCCTGGTTCACCCGCAGCCCAGGAAGCGATCCATGACCGACCGTCCCGAGAAGACCGACGAGGAGTGGCGCGCGCTCCTGGACGAGGAGGCGTATCACGTCCTGCGCGAGAAGGGCACGGAGCGGCCGTTCGAGGGCCGCTACTGGAGCGAGACGGCCCCCGGCCTGTACCGGTGCAGAGGGTGCGGCGCGCCGCTGTTCCGGTCCGACACGAAGTACGACGCCGGATGCGGCTGGCCGAGCTTCTGGGAGCCGGTCGAGGAGGCGGCCGTGAGCACGCGCCCGGACCGCAGCCACTTCATGGTCCGCACCGAGGTCCTGTGCGCGCGGTGCGGCGGCCATCTCGGCCACGTCTTCGATGACGGCCCGCGTCCCACGGGCCTGCGCTACTGCATCAACTCGGTCTCGTTGGACCTGGACCGGAATCCTCCCACGTCCGGGGAGGACCGAGGCTGAGCGCCCGCCCCCGGGTCCTGCTGTGGACCCTGCTCCTGGGCGCGGCGGCGTGCGCGCATCGTCCCGCTCCGCCGGGGCCCGGCACCATCCGGGGCAGCGTTCCCGAGCTGCACGGCGTGCGCGTCATGCTGCTGCCGGTCCAGCGGGTCGTCGGCCCCGTCGGAGACGTCGACGCGGAGCTCGCGTTCGCGCTCGAGGCCCGGGGCCCCCAGGTCCAATGGGTGCTGCCCGGCGCGCTCGACACGGCCCTCGCGGCTTCGTCGGGCCTGCACACCGGGATCCACGGCCTTCCCGTGGACATGCTCCTGGCGGCGGAAGTGCGGCGGATCGGCGACCCGCTGTTCGGGGATCTCCTCCGCCTCGGGGCTCTGGCCAACGCCGACCTCGCCTTCGTGCCCGTGCAGGCGGCGGCAGTGGACTCCGCGGGCAGCGGCGTGGTGCGGCTCTGGGCGGCGCTGCTGGACGTGCGGACGGGGGACGTGCTGTGGTTCGGCATCGTGCAGGGGCACCGGGGCGCGAGCGGGAATCCCCGGGTGCTCGCATCCGCGGCGGACGACCTCGCCCGGGCGTTGCTGCGTGGAGGCGTCGGGGGGAGCGGATGAGCGGACATCGAGACGGCTCGGCGACATCGAGATGAACGAAGCTGCGAGACGGAGACGCCACGGGTGGACGCGTCGCGCCGCGGCGGTGGCGGTGGGCCTGCTGGCTCTCAGCGCCTGCCAGGAGCCGAAGCTCGTCCTGCCGACGCCGGCCCAGGTGAGGGCGCAGTACGACTACGAGGGGACGATGAAGGCGGATCTCGACGGGAACGTCGCCGAGATCACCGTATACCAGCCGGTGGACCAGCTCCGGCGGGGGGGGACGCTGTGGGCGGAGGTGGGCCCCTACATCTTCCTCTTCACCACGGACACCCAGAAGCTCTTCAAGGACTACTCCGGCCTGGCGGCCGTGCGCGTCATCACCCGGCTCCACGGAGGCGAGGAGATCGCGCGGGCCATGCTGCCCCGTGACACGCTGACGGGCCTCATGTGGAGGAGGGCGCTCAACGTCGCGGCTCACGCGCGCCTGGAGGGGACGAAGGATCCGCAGCGCATCGCGGACCTCATCCAATGGGGCGAGGACCACACGGACTACCGCTACAATCCCCACTACATCCCCAACCCGTGAGCCGAGGCGAGCGGAAGCCCTCCTGGGGCGGGCCGGAGGAGCGCGTGAGGTGCGTGCGCTGCCTCGAGCAGAAGGACCCGCTCGAGGTGGACCGGCTCGGCTGGTGCGACGACTGCAAGCGTCTGGCGCGCAAGCGGGCGGGCTCGTGGGGCTGGGTCGGGGGATTCGCGCTCGGGGCCGGCGTGGCGGCGTACGTGTGGCTCGTCGTCCGTCCGTCCATGCTGATCCAGGCGTGGATCGCGACGATCGCGGCGGCGATCTGGATCGGCTCGCGGGTCTGGCGCGAGATCATCTACGGGGTGATGCGCTTCCTCGACACCCGCGGCGTCGAGGCCGCCCGCCGCGGCGAGGCCCCTCGGGGCTGAGCCGGCCCGGGACGGCCCGCAGCCCAGGAGCCGGGCGCTGCGGCCCGACGCCGACCTGTTAGATTCCTCCCGCCCGAAGCGGACCGCTTCGACCTTGGGATCCCCACCCGGATGGACCGATGGCCGCCAGGTACGAAGGCATCGACTTCTACGATATCGACGCGCTCCTGTCCGAGGAGGAGCGTATGGTGCGCGACACGGTGCGCTCCTGGGTGGAGGATCGCTTCATGCCGCTCATCGCCGAGGCGTACATCGGGCGTCGATTCCCGAGGGAGGTCATCCCCGAGCTGGGCGAGCTCGGCGTGCTGGGCGCCAACCTGCCCGAGGAGTACGGCTGCGCCGCGCTCGACAACGTAGCCTACGGCCTCATCATGCAGGAGCTCGAGCGGGGCGACTCGGGGTTGCGCTCGTTCGCCTCGGTCCAGGGTGCCCTCGTCATGTACCCGATCTACACCTTCGGCAGCGAGGAGCAGCGCCGCACGTGGCTTCCCCGGCTCGCGTCCGGGGAGGCGGTGGGCTGCTTCGGGCTCACCGAGCCCGACTACGGCTCGAATCCAGCCGGGATGGTCACGACCGCCCGGCGCTCCGAGGGCGGCTGGGTTCTCAACGGCGCCAAGATGTGGATCACGAACGGGTCCATGGCCCACGTGGCCGTCGTCTGGGCGCAGACCGGCGAGATCGGCGACGCCTCCTCGATCCGCGGGTTCGTGGTGCCCACCGACACGCCCGGCTTCAGCGCCCGCGACCAGAAGGGCAAGCTCTCCCTGCTGGCTTCGGACACGAGCGAGCTCGTGCTCCAGGACGTGGAGCTCCCCGACGACGCGATGCTCCCGGGCTCCACGCAGGGGCTCAAGCACCCGCTCATGTGCCTCACCCAGGCCCGCTACGGCATCGCCTGGGGTGCGGTCGGCGCGGCGATGGCGTGCCTGCACGAGGCACTCTCGTACGGAAAGGAGCGGGTCATGTTCGGCGGTCCCATCGCCGGCAAGCAGCTCCAGCAGGGGCGGCTGGCCGACATGCTGACGAAGATCACCCAGGGCCAGCTCCTGAACTACCGCCTGGGCCGGCTCAAGGACGAAGGACGCGCGAGCCCCCAGCAGGTGTCGCTCGCCAAGCGGGCCAACGTGGACATGGCCTGCGACGTCGCCCGCGAGGCTCGCAGGCTGCTCGGCGCGAACGGCATCCTCGTGGAGTACCACTCGCTCCGCCACATGGAGAACCTCGAGTCGGTGTACACCTACGAGGGCACGCACGACATCCACACGCTCATCCTGGGCCAGACGCTCACGGGTCTGTCGGCCTTCTGACCCCGCGACGTCCGTAACGGCCGGCCCGGCGCGCGAGCCGCCGCGCCGCCGCGTCCGCCTCCCGCGACCCTCCGGGATCATGCCCGCGAGGAGGTCCGGGATCCCCCGGACCGGAGCCGGCGGCGCGATCCTCCCGTCCACCCCTTCCGGACCTCCGGGGGGCCGTATCCGCCCGTTCGGTCCCTCGTTCTCGTGCCCTGAACGCCGTTGTCGCACAGTGCCTTCACAGTGGCGACGCGCGAAGTCGCGCGCGTGTGTATGAGAGTCGGTCGAGATCCGTAGGAATACGGAGATCGGGCATTGACCCCTCCGCCGTCTCGCACTTATCTTCACATGCGACCCTCCCGTTGCACTTCCTTGAATGGAGCGTCCGGGCGCGCGGGACTGCACCGGATGATTGGAGAGGGAAAGCAATGAGGAACGAATTGCGCCGGGTCGCCCTTTTGCCGCTGCTGGCGCTTTCCATCTGGGCTCTGTCGTCCTGCGTCGACCAGAAGATCGTCTACAAGAACCGGGCGCTGTTCCAGACGCCCGCGAGCACGGCCGGCGGCTTCGTCGGCTACACGGACACGGTCTCGAAGCTCACCGTCTGCGGGAACTGTCACATCGACAAG
The DNA here is from genome assembly GCA_046704285.1 of Longimicrobiales bacterium. Lineage (GTDB taxonomy): Bacteria > Gemmatimonadota > Gemmatimonadetes > Longimicrobiales > Gaopeijiaceae > SZUA-318. Next base: position 25,439 of record JBJKSF010000099.1, read on the forward strand.
CAGACGGAGTGGCTCCAGACCAAGCACGCTTCGGCGTGGGCCGACCTGCAGGCGAGCAGCCACGCGAACTCGAGCTGCGACGTGTGCCACACGGTCGGCCCGAACGGAAACGCGGACACCGCCGCGGTCGGCTTCGAGGCGACCGGAGAGGCCCGCTATCACGACGTCCAGTGCGAGGCCTGCCACGGACCGGGCCTGACCCACGTCACGAGCCCCACGCAGCAGAACGTCCCGCTGGCGCCCATCGACGTGAGCCTGACCGACGGCTGCGGCGAGTGCCACAACGGCCACAACGCCCAGGCGGACGAGTGGCTCAAGTCCATGCACTCCGACACGACGAACCACGGCATCACCAGCAGCTCGGCCGCGTGCGCCGCCTGCCACTCCGCGCGTGGCGTCCTGGCGGCCTGGGGCGTGACGGGCGAGTACGCCGAGGAGAACACCACCCAGCGCATCCCCGTCACCTGCGCGGTGTGCCACGACCCGCACGGGTCGAGCAATGCCTATCAGCTCCGCTTCCCGACGAACGTGGCCGGCGTCAACGACAACCTCTGCATGAAGTGCCACCAGTACGACGCGACGCCGGACCCCACCTCGCCGTATGCCCCGATGTCGCCGGAGGGACCGACGCTCGAGGGCACCGCGGGTTGGTGGCCGGCAGGCCAGGAGCCCAGCACTCCGATCGTGGCGACGCACGGGGACGCCAGCGCGAACCCGGGCCTGTGCACCACGTGCCACATGCCGTCGTTCACGTCGTCGAGCGGCCAGGCCTATTCGGGCCACACGTTCGAGGCGACACCCTGCCTCGACTCGCTCGGAATCCCGGAGGGAGCGGGATCCACCTGCGCCGACTCGCAGCGTGACTTCGACGCCTGCGCAGCGAGCGGCTGCCACGGCAGCGCCGCGACCGCGCAGAGCCTCGAGGCGATCGCCGAGCAGCGCATCAACGACCTGGTCACCGAGGTCAACGCGATGCTGACGAAGGTCCCGGCGGCCCAGTTCAGCCTGGACAGCGCCGAGACGACGGCCAAGGGAGCGAAGTTCAACGCCCAGCTCGCGTCGAAGGGGGTGGGTCAGGTCGTCCACAACCCGTTCCTCCTGGAGCAGCTGCTCGTCACGAGCATCCAGGCGCTGCAGACCACGTACGGCATCCAGCCACCCGCTGGAGCGAGCTACAGCCTCCAGAGGCAGTTGGTCCCGGGCGTCATCAGGTAGGCCCCGGGGGCCCCTGCCACCGGCGACGAAGTGGGTTGGCATCAGCAGCGGCCGTCCGGCGCGAGCCGGGCGGCCGCACGCTTGTGCGGCCTGACGTACTCATCGGGGATCTCCCGACTTTACCGCGGGGACTCCCACTTCGAACCTCAACGACATGTTCGAGAAGTTACGCTCCGCTCCACCTGACATCCTGACCTGGGTCAGCCGGCTGTCCCTGCCGGTGCTGGCCCTGATCGGAGTCGCCATCGCGGCAGGGGTCGGGGCAGGCGGATATTACGCGTACCGGACGTACGACTTCGTCCAGACGAACAACCAGTTCTGCTTGTCCTGCCACCTGATGGCGCACCCCTACAGGCTCTTCGCCAGGAGCGCGCACCGGGGGCTCGGGTGCCACGCGTGCCACCAGCCGACGCTCATCACGCGCAGCGAGATGGCGCTCACGCAGATCGTGGAGCAGCCCAAGGAGCTGGTCGTGCACGCCGAGGTCCCCAACTCGCGGTGCGAGGCGTGCCACGTGTACGGGGATCCGAAGAAGTGGGACATCATCAAGAACGAGGCGGGGCACAGGGTCCACCTGGACTCGAAGGACCCGAGGCTCAAGGGCATCCAGTGCGTGAAGTGCCACTCCGTCTCGCTGCACGAGTTCAGGCCGTCGGACAAGACGTGCACGCAGGCGGGCTGCCACACGGACAACAAGATCATCCTGGGCGGCATGTCCAAGCTGGAGATCCACTGCGTGGCGTGCCACAACTTCACCGAGCCGCTCCCACCCCACGCCACGGTGCAGCAGGCAAAGGCCGCGCTGGCGCCCAAGGCTGCCGAGTGCCTGACGTGCCACGACATGCGGACGCTCGTGCAGCCGCCGACCCCGGATCCCCACAAGGGCTCGTGCGGGTCGTGCCACAACCCGCACACGCAGCGCGTGGCTCACGACGCGGTGCAGTCGTGCACCAAGGCGGGCTGCCACACGCACGTCGAGGCCCTGACGCCCTTCCACCGGGGCATGGAGCCGGGCGTCATCGAGAACTGCACGAACTGCCACGTCGCGCACTCCTTCAAGGTGGACGGCACGAAGTGCATCGCGTGCCACCAGAGCATCGAGCAGAACAACCCGAACGTTCCCGTGCCCTCGCCGAACGGGGCCTCGCACGACACGGTGCGCATCCAGCCGATCGCGAACGTCCCGGCGATCTCGAATGGCGAGGCGAGCCTGGTCTCGCCGTTCGAGCACGTGGTGGGCTTCGGGGTCGGCCTCGGAGGCCCGTTGCCCGACACACAGCTCCCTGACACCGGGCGGCAGACACTGCAGCAGCAGGAGCAGGAGGGCCCCCGCTTCCTCCACTCTCAGCACAAGAGCGTGTCGTGCCTGAGGTGTCACGACGACACGAAGTCACATGGGGGGTTGAAGGTCCGCACCCTCCAGGATTGCCGGAGCTGCCACCACAGGCCGCCCATCTCCGACTCGTGCGCCCGGTGCCACAAGCCTTCGGACATGCCGACCCGCACGTTCGACATCGTGCGGGCGGTGCACTTCTCGGTCGGCCACGTGCAGCAGAGGACGTTCCGGTTCCAGCACGCGCCGCATCGGGGAATCGCGTGCTCGCGATGCCACACCGAGGGGCTCGCCCTGAGCGCCGCGTCGGTGGACTGCGACGGGTGCCATGCGCAGCACCACGAGGTCGAGAACAACTGCGCGGCTTGCCATCGACAGCCTCCGCCGAGCGCACACCCGGTGAGCGAGGCCCACGTGACCTGCACGGGCTCCGGGTGCCACACGCCGGCCCCGTTCGCGACCGTGCCCCGCACGCGCCAGGTCTGCCTGGTCTGTCATCAGCAGCAGAAGAACCACAACCCCGGGCGCCAGTGCACCGACTGCCATGCCCTGCCGCCCGCCGAACCGCAAGGGAGCCCGCGACCATGAGCGCGCGGAGACGCCTGTTCGGCACGACCGCGACGAGAGCGAGCCGCCGTCTGGCGGTCGCCCTGACGGTCGCGGCCATGTTGGCTCCGGCCCGCGCGGGTGCCCAGGGCATGCGCGGCTGGGCGACGACGACGTTCCAGACCGTCCAGCTCCGGCCGATCGCGCCGGACACGATGCCGGAGTCGCTGGTCTCGATCGACGCCGGGGGCAACGCCACGTACCAGGGCCAGCCCGTGACGTGCATGGCCGACTCCCTGTGCGTGGGCTACCGGGCCCTGCCGGTGGCGCGCACGGTGGAGGCGACCGAGGACCTGAGCCTCACCGCCTGGGGGCTCGGCATGCAGGGGCTGAGCATCACCACGATGCTGCGGGCACGCACGCACGACGGGTCGGCGTTCCTGTGGCCGATGTCGGACCATCCGTTCGACGCGATCCTCGGATACGCGCAGCTCGTGCGCGGCGCGTGGCGCATCCGTGCCGGCCGGCAGGAGGTGCGCTCCGGTCTCGGCTTCTCGTCGTTCGACGGGGGCGACGCCATTTACGCGCGGCGGAGCTTCGACCTGGAGGCGTACGGCGGCCGCAGCCTCTCGCAGGAGCTGCGTGAGCCGATCTATCAGGCGCTGCAGGGTCTCGAGGACTTCGTGCCCGACGAGAGCGTGATCCTGTACGGCGCCTCGGCGACCGCCCGCTCGGCCACGACCTCGATCACGGCCCGCTACCAGCGCCAGATCCTGGTCGACGGCGCGGGGCTGGACGCGGAGCGCGGCGAGGTGGCCCTCACGTCCTTCATGGCCGGCGTGCACCTGGCGGGCTCGCTGGACTACGACTTCGGCTTCGGTCACTGGGGCAAGGCGCACCTGACCGTCTCGGTGCCCCTGGACCAGGGCCGCTGGCTCATCGAGGCCACTGCGCTCCACTACGTCCCGTACTTCTCCCTGAACACGATCTGGGGCTACTTCGACCCGGTCGCGTACGACGAGGGGCAGGCGCGGGTGAGCTGGTCGGCGACGCCGGGCTTCGAGGTGTGGGCCTCGGGAGGATGGCGCCAGTACGGCAACACCGAGACCACGATCGTGCTGACGCCGCTCAAGAGCCAGGGCACGACGGCGGGGGCCGGCTTCACGTGGCAGCCCGCCGCGCAGTGGACGCTCGTGGGCGACTACAAGCTCGAGGACCTGCCGGGAGCCTTCCTCAGCTCGGGCGACGGGTCGGTGCAGTGGAGGCCGTCGAAGCGCTTCTCGCTCTCGGCCACCGGGACGACGTTCCAGCAGATCGAGCAGTTCCGCCTCGGAGACGGGCGCGCGTACGGTGGGGGTCTCGACGTCGCGCTCGGCCTCACCAGCAGGATCTCGCTCACGGGCGGGGCGATGGTCATGCGCCTGCACGACCAGGGTGGATCGGTCGCCAGCCCGTGGAACCAGACGCGCGCCTGGTCGGCGCTCCGGATCGGGATCGGCAGCGATCCCGGCATGAAGGACTGGGGGTCCCGATGAGCGCTCGGCCCTGGATGCGCCGCAAGGCGCTCGCGCAGGCAGGCTCCCTCCTGGCTGCGCTGCTCGCGACGGCAGCGCTGGCCGGGCCGGTCCGGGCCCAGCAGTTCCCGCACGCCCGCCACGAAGGGCTCTTCCCGCTGTGCACGGGCTGTCACGAGGGCGTCGTGACGGGGGATTCGGCCACGATGTTCCCCAAGCCGGAGCTCTGCGCCCAGTGCCACACCGGGCAGGGGCTTCCCAAGGTCGACTGGAAGGGACCGAGCCTGCCCGTCACGAACGTCCACTTCAGCCACACCGCGCACGTGAAGCTGCTCGCCTCGGCGGGCGACTCCGCCCTCCAGTGCGAGGACTGTCACTCGCCGGCGGCCGGCCCGCGCATGGCGGTCGGAGCCAAGCCGCGCATGAGCACCTGCTTCGGCTGCCATGCGCACGAGGCGACCAGCCATTACGTGGATGCGAAGTGCTCCACGTGCCACGTGCCGCTGGCGCAGTCCGGGTTCACGGTGGAGCAGATCCGCGGCCTTCCGAGGCCCACGGATCACGAGGACTCGACCTTCCTGGTCGAGCGCCACGGACAGGAGGCGGAGGCGGGGACGCAGCGCTGCACCGTCTGCCACACCCGGCAACGGTGCCTCTCCTGCCACGTGGACGGCACCCTGAAGCAGATCCAGGCCGTCCCCGCCGCGCCCCACGACATGAAGCTCCCGCCCGCGAAGGCCCACTATCCCGTCCCGGCGTCTCACAAGGCGGGGAACTGGCTCTCGGTGCACGGAGCGCAGGCCGGAGCGGGCCGCTGCAGCACGTGCCACACCCGTGAGGACTGCCTCGCGTGCCACGTCGGCACGGTGCCGAAGCAGGTCCTCGCGCTCACGCCACGCAAGCAGTCCCGGGCTCCGGGAGTCGGGGTGAAGCGGCACGCGCCCCCGAGCCACGCATCGCGCTTCTTCATGAAGGAGCACCCGACGCTCGCGTCCGCCGACGACAAGAGCTGCCAGACGTGCCACGCGGAGTCCTTCTGCACCGACTGCCACGACGGCCCGCCGAACGGCGGATACCATCCGAAGGACTACGTGATGCGCCATCCGGCCGACGCGTTCGGACGGGAGTCCGACTGCTCCGCCTGCCACAACACGGCGGTCTTCTGCCGGGATTGCCACGTCGAGAGCGGCCTGAGCACGACCGGACGGCTGGGGGCGTCGTACCACACGGCGGAGCCGCTGTGGCTGCTGCGGCACGGCCAGGCCGCCAGGCAGGACCTCCAGGCGTGCGCCTCCTGTCACAAGCAGCGCGACTGTCTGCAGTGCCACAGCGATCTTGGAGCGTTCAAGATCAACCCGCACGGCCCGAACTTCGACGCCGCGAGGGCGTGGGCGAAGAACCCGCGCATCTGCCTGGCGTGCCACGTCACGAATCCTCTCGACAACGGGAGCCAGCCATGACCGTCCAGCGATGGCTCGTGCTCGCGCTCGCCCTGAGCGCCGTCTCCGCTTGTGGGTCGCGCAAAGACCAGCGGACCGATACGATCAACCCCGCGCAGGCGATGAAGCGGTTCGAGAGCCTGCCCCCGGCGTTCAAAGCGGAGCTCGACAGCGGGAACGCGTCGTTCCGCGACAAGGACTACCAGGCGGCCCTCGCGCACTACCAGGCCGCCACCAAGATCGACGAAGGAGTCGTCGCGGGATGGTTCGGCGTGTACATGGCCCAGCACGCGCTGGGCAACGAAGCGGAAGCGCAGAAGGCGATGGAGCGCGTGCGGAAGCTCGCCCCCGACGCCTCGCTCCTGCATTCGCTGGGAGGAGACACGGCGCGATGAAGTTGCGGGGGTGGATCCTGGCTGGCGTGGCCGGGAGCGTCCTGCTCGCCGCCTGCGAGCAGAAGCACTTCAAGCCGCCGAGCCGCACGAACCAGGTCGCCGAGGCCGAGATGGAGTACACGCCCACCGTGTTCGACACGGTCAAGTGGGTCACCGACTCCGTCCGGGAGCTGGACGGCAACGCGGTCTACGCGGCGAGCTGCCGCAAGTGCCACGGGACGATGGGGGAGGGCGGCACGCTGTACGACCGGAGCAAGAACCTGCAGGTGCCCTCCCTGGTCGAGCCGCACTGGAGGTTCGACCAGATCGACTCGCTCCGGAAATGGATCTGGGTGGGGCACGCGGGCATGCCGACGTTCGGAATCGCCGGCATCAACGCTCGGGACATCGACGGGGTCGCCTACTACCTGTTGGAGGGCCTCCGGCCCGACGTGCTCGGCAAGAGCGCGCGCCATTGACCGGTTGAGGACGGCGGGCCGGCTTGCCCGCCTCCGCCCCCGAGCGGCCACACGGAACGATCAAGCGGAGAGAGCCTCATGAGTGGCGAAGCGTTTTCTCTCACCGTCCGGCGGCGGGAGGGGTTCCGGTTCGACGTATCCTTCGACGACGCCTCGTGGCCGGCCGTCCTCCTGGACGAGCCCTCACCTCTGGGCGAGGACACGGGCCCGAACGCTGCCCGGATGCTCGGAGCCGCGATCGGGAACTGCCTGGCCGCGAGCCTTCTCTTCTGCCTCCAGAAGGCGCACGTCCCGGTCTCCGACCTCACCGCGCGGGTCGAGGGCACGATCGGGCGCAACGAGCGCGGCCGCCTGCGCATCACGGGAGTGAGGGTCGTGCTGGAGCCCTCGGTCGAGGGGGACGCAGAGCCGGCGCGACTCTCGCGCTGCCTCGGGATCTTCGAGGATTTCTGCGTGGTGACGGAGAGCGTGCGCCAGGGGATCGACGTGGAGGTGGAGGTCGCTCCGGTAGGGGGCGTGGCCCCGTCCGACGGCGACGCGTCGGCATAGGGGAACGACGGTCCGCTCGGGCGCTTGACCCACCCCCGTGCGCGCGTAGCTTTCGGGTCTCCCGCCGCACGGGCAGCACGCGGCGGGCGCTTGCCCCGCTAGCTCAACTGGCTAGAGCAACTGACTCTTAATCAGTAGGTTCGGGGTTCGAGTCCCTGGCGGGGCACTGAG
>JBJKSF010000100.1:0-2867 GCA_046704285.1 Longimicrobiales bacterium
GATCTGAGCGAGCACGAGCTCGAGGCCCAGTTCCGGTGCGCCGGCTCGGACGGGTTCGTCAACTGGATCGACAACACGCTGGACGTCCGCAGGACCGCCAACATCCTGTGGAACGAGCCCGCCGAGAGCTTCGATTTCCGCGTCGTCGACTCGGTGGAGGAGCTCGACCGGCGCATCCGCGAGCGGGACTCCGGAGACACCAGCGGCCGCCTGGTCGCGGGCTACTGCTGGCCGTGGGCGAAGGAGAAGGACACCGATGGTGGCCTCGTCGAGGACGTCGTGATCGGGGATTGGCGCCGTCCCTGGAACGCGCGCCCCGAGCTCACGCGGCTGCCGGCGGGCGTGCCGAAGTCGATGTACTGGGCGACGGAGCCCGGAGGGATCGACCAGGTGGGCTGCATCTATACCGCGCAGGGCTTCGAGTTCGACTACGTCGGCGTGATCTGGGGACCCGATCTCCGCTACGACTGGAGCCGCGGCGCCTGGATCGGAGACCCCGCGGCCAGCCGGGACCCCGTCGTCAAGCGCGCCCGGAGCACCTTCCTCGACAACGTCCGCCACGTCTACCGCGTGCTGCTCACCCGCGGCCTCCGGGGCTGCTACGTGTACTTCATGGACGAGGGCACGCGCCGCTTCGTGGAGAGCCGCATCGACCGGGGGCGGATCCCGGGCTGGCCCGCGCCCGCCGCGCTCGCCGCGGAACCGGCCCCGCTGGCCGCCGAGCATGCGGACGAAACCTACGGCGAGACCGGAAAGGCCGGAGCCACGGTGCTGGCAGCGCTGGCGGCGCTCCCCGCGCTCGCGGCCCTCGCGGAGGACCCGGAGCTCGTCGCGGACCTGGCCTCGCTGCTGGAGCGCGACGACTACGCGGAGTGGCGGGAGCGCGAGGAGGTGCGGCAGAAGATGCTGAGAAGCGTGACGCGGCTCCTGGGTGCCGGAGGCGTCGCTCCGGAGCGGGTGGAGGAGCTCGCGAGGGCGCTCCTCGGCGCGCTCTAGAGGTCGGTGTACTTGTCCGCCCGGCCCCGGGAGCGCTCCACCGGATAGCGCCGCTCGTTGAGCTCGAGCTTCTTCCGCACCAGGTCCTCGACGGAGAACCCGTAATGCGCCGCGAGCAGCAGGCCGTAGATCAGGACGTCGGCCAGCTCCTCGGCCACCCCTTCCCTCTCGGCCTCCTCGGGCCGCTTCCAGAGGAAGCGCTCGTTCAGCTCGGCCGCCTCGATGGAGAGTGCCAGGGCCAGGTCCTTGGGATTGTGGAACCGGGCCCAGTCGCGCGCGTCGCGGAACGCGACGACCTCGGTGATCAGATCTTGGGTGGACATGCACGCTCACCGGGACTCGTGGGGGGTGATGGTCGAAGGAATGGAAAGCGCCGTAGACGCAACTGGCTCCCATGGGCCGGCCCGCCACGTTGTGCAACTACTTCAGGAGTGCTACGAACTCCTCCGTCGTGAGGCCAGTCGCCCTCAGGATGGCCCGGAGCGTGCCTTTGGCCATCTCCTTGTGATCCGGTACTGTGATGCGACGAAACGGAGGGGCGGTCTGCCTCAGCACGACGTGACTGCCCTTCTGACGATCGACGATGTAGCCGATCCTCTCGAGAGCTCGGACCAGGTCTCGGCCCGAAACCGCAGGCAGCCGGACCACATCAGACCTCGATGATCTCCTCGGTAATCGGCGGGGGCACGGCATCGCCGTGCGACTCGAGGCTCTCGAGGTACGCACCGATGGCCTCTCGCACGTTGCTCAAGGCCTCTCCCCGGGTCGCGCCCTGCGTGATGCAGCCCGGGAGGCTCGGTACCTCTGCAACGTACATCCCGTCTTCGTCCTGCTCGACCAGCACTCTGTATTTCATCGGATCCACCTCCGCGGTACCAATCTACCGTCGCCATCCGTAGGCCGCATGGATGCGACTCCCGGCGTCAGCCCAGGAACACGTGCCTGCCGTGCCACTCGAGCTGCTCCGGATCGGGCCGGTCCTGGGCGCTGGCCGGAGGCCTCACGGGCTGATCGTCGAAGGGATAGTAGCTCCGCCCGTTGTGGAAGTCCCGCCTGAGCCGCGGGCTGACCTTCACGCGGAGCTCCGGCGTCACGGTGATGTAGCCGCGATCGAAGAGCCGGTGGAGGTCCGCGCGCATGAGGATCCCGTTCGGGATCTCGTGCGCACCGCCCCTGCTGTACGCCCGGATGTGGGCCGCCTCCAGAGCGGGCAGGGAGTGCTCCCCCGTCACCGCGCACGCCCGGTCGTACGCCTCCAGCGTCGCGATGCGGAAGCCGCCCTGTCCGAGGCGGGGCAACACGAGCTGAGGAGCGCCGTAGCGCGCGGCGCGCTCGAGCACCGGCGCCGGCTCGGCATAGGAGCGCCGGGTCAGCGAGCGCGCCGCCTCCCTGCACCGCTCCCAGAGCGCCTTCCCCTCACCCTGCTCCAGATCGTAATAGCGATAGCCCTGCGTCCGCTCCTTCCAGTCGCCCGGCTCGGGAACCCAGAGATCCCTCGGAAAGAGGATGGGCTCGAGCAGGATCGAGCAGCCGATCTCGTCCGGGCCCGGCGGAGGCTCATACCGTATCCGCTCCCGGAGCCGCTCCAGCCTCGCGGTGAGATCCACGAGCGAGTCGGCGCCGTTTCCCGCGCCGAACGCCTCCCACGCGAGCCAGACCGGCAGGCGCTCGAAGCGCGCGAAGAAGGCGAAGCCCGCCACGGCCCGATGCGGCGCCTTGAGCCGGAAGAAGTACGGCGTCATGCGCTCGCCCCGGAACGCGTGCCGCGGCGAAGGCGACCAGAAGTTGACCTCCGTCAGGTCCGGCCGGCCGCGCAGGAACTCGTACCAGCCCTGATCCGTGTTCGCTACGGTGCCGCGCATGGGCTCACC